>CAZHWZ010000012.1:0-36972 GCA_964535965.1 uncultured Candidatus Bathyarchaeia archaeon
CATTACTGCTGAACAGAAAGACATGCAACCCCTTTCGGAGAGCCTTCAAAGTTTCTCTTTTAGCAAAGTCTCCAGGCACCGATATCACACCAAGATTAGCGTCTGGCATCAACCGCAGGGCGGAATCAAGTGTCTTGGGAAGGACTTCTTCTGTATCTGTAATTTCCCTTGCAGAGAGTAGCCTATCAACCTCTGAGACGGCACTTTTCATAATCTCCTCGTTTTGGGCGTCTAGCGCAATTACGAGATCGTTCGGACTCGCCTTTCCAGCTTCATCGGTTAGCAACTTCACGTCTTTTAATAGCTGCTTATTGGTGGGCGTAGCCATAACAACGGCGGCTTGCAAGACTCCTTCTAATATGGAGACTTCATTTGAAACTTTCATCAGAGTTACGGAGTCTCGATAAGTGTCCTTCCTCACAATGACCCTGACAACCATTACACGCCCCCACAAACTAGAGGAGTATCAAAGCAATTAAAAACGTTTGCCTAAATACTAGACATCGCCTAACAATAACCATGAACCTAGAAAAACCCCCAACACCACATCAGTCCCAGACGCCTCGCCTATCGCTAAAACGTGTCTGGTTGCCTCCTCGACCTCGTTTGGTCTCGCAGTCAGTATCTTTTCGATAAGAGCTACCATAGGCTCGTTTGCTTCTCCAACTGCTGCGTGCATCAAAAACTCTTGACTAATCAGGGTAGTCCTACCTTGAATGCAGGAAATTATGCTCTTGTTTACTTCTGAGACTAAATCTCCAAAGATATTGAAGTTCTCCGACATTAACGTCAAGCTTGCCATCAGACCAGAAAGTACATCGTCCGCCGAAGGCGTTAATCCTGGGCCGAACCCCACCAGTTCTTGAGCATTTCTTTTTGTGCCTTGATAGTCCCCCGCCCTGATCGTTTTCATGAGCATTGATAGGTGCGGTAAGGCCCTCCGAGCAAAGGGATTCAACTCTTGGCCAGCGAGTTTGTCCAAACGTCCTTCTTCCACATATTCTATCAGTTGGGCTAAGCCGCCGAAACGACCGTGAGCGCATGTTACTCCCCTCATTGTCATCAGGTTGTCCCTCATTTTCTTGATTGCCAGCACTTTGCCTCGAAATATTCTCTGCGGCTTCCATTCTTTCGCATTTTTCGTCGAGATAATGAGGACGTTTTTGCCCAGCACGATTGAACCGTCGACGTTCAAGACTTCGTCATTCTTCCTTATACCAATCGAAGCCATGCTCGTGGATTGAGGCAGATTCGTAACGATGTTGATTGGCCCATTTCCAACGTCTGCCCCAACCACGCTTATCAGCCGGTTACCCGAGGTCAGAACGTTAACTACGCGAGTGAAAACGCTGTGTACCTGTCCGACTCTATCTTGTTCCAAGCTTCTGGCAGCTGTTGAACCAACGGAAGTTGCCTCCAAATGGAGCGGGGAGGTGACCATTGTGGAGCAACAAAAGTCGGTGTCATCATTACTCCTTGAAGTCTTTCTTATTTGTGATTTGATACCGTTTGGTTGACTTTGCATTTTCCCTCACCTCAACCATGTATCATGTTTCGCCTTGAATGAGAAAAAACAAGACGTCTTCAATATCTCCTATTTCACTCCAGTCATCATGAGCCCTATCTCTTGTATCTGTGCTTTTGATGCCGAGACGATCCCGACTATTTTTCCTTCATACATCACTGCAATTCGATCGCTTAAGGACATTATTTCGTTCAAATCCTCGGAAATCAACAGAATTGCTACCCCCCTTTCCCTTTGCTCTATCAACTTTCTTTGGATGAATTCGGTTGCGGCGACATCTAGACCAGACGTGGGCTGGGCAGCGACGAGGAGTTTTGGATTTCTGGACAGCACCTTCGCCAAGATTAGTCGTTGGAGATTTCCTCCAGATAGATTCCTCGCAGGAGCATTGACGCTCGGGGTCATGATCTCGTATTCTTGAATTAACCTTTCCGCATTTTTGTGGATTTCGTTCCTATCTAAGAAATATCTTTTTGCAAACGGCAAAAACCACCGATAAGAGAACGGGGACATTGAGCGCGTCTCGAGGACTAGGTTCTCCGCGACAGAGAAACCCAGGATTAAGCCTGTCCCTAACCGATCTTCAGGGATGTCTCCCACACCTTGCTCGATGATTTTCTTTGGCGAGAGGTTGGTCATATCTCTCCCAAAAATGTATACCTTCCCTTCACTGGCCTTTCTCATGCCTGTAAGCACTTCAGCGAGTTCTCGTTGGCCATTTCCAGATACCCCAGCGACCCCCAAGATTTCGCCCTCGTGTATGGAAAACGAAATGTTCTTCAGAGCCAGCAACCCTTTGTCGCCCATTGCCGATAAGTTCTTTACCTCGAGCGCGACCTTGCCTTCCTCGGGCTTTTGCTTCTCGATGTTGATGGCGACTTCCCTCCCAACCATCATTTTCGACAATTCAATTGGATTTGTCAGCTTGGTGTCGCTTCTTGCCACAACCTTTCCGCGCCTGAGGACGGTGACGCGATCGCTTATTTCCATTACTTCGGGAAGCTTATGTGTAATAAATACGATGGTAAACCCTTGGTTAACCATAGATCGAAGAGTTTTGAAGAAGTCTTCGGTCTCCTGAGGTGTTAGAACCGATGTGGGTTCGTCGAGGATGAGAACCCGCGCATCACGATACAATGCTTTTAGTATCTCGACACGTTGTCTCTCCCCCATTGAGAGCTGCTCGATCTTGGCTTTTGGGTCGACCTTAAGCTTATGCATTTTCGAAAGCTCGGCTATACGCTTCTCAGCTCGGCCAATGTCTAACAATGGTTCTCTTGCAGACTTGAGCCCCAAGACGATGTTCTCCGTCACTGACATTACAGGAATAAGCGTAAAGTGTTGATGAACCATCCCTATTCCTAATTCAATTGCATCCTTGGGGGATCTGATGGTAACGGGTTCACCTTGGACTAGAATACTACCTTCATCGGGTCGATAGAGCCCATACAAGATGTTCATCAACGTCGTCTTGCCGGCGCCGTTTTCTCCGAGCAATGCATGAATCTCACATGCTTTTAAATCGAAATCTATGTGGTCGTTTGCTAGCACGCCTGGAAATCGCTTCGTGATGCCCCTCATCTCTATGATCGGCTCTCCAGGATTCAACTTCCTGAGGCGCGGCTGTTGGCCGGATCCTTTATTTCCTCGGAGTTTTTCGACAAGGCGTTCTGTTTTTTCACTTGTGGACTGCCCCATCTTTACCCTCTCGTGATAAACCGCCGCGCATAACCCTAGATAACGTGTGCATGAAAATAAAAAAAGGGATATTTAAACAGTTAGGTTGGGTCACGGGCTGTGCTCTGGTGGCTTGTAGGGGTTCTGTGGAACAATGATTGCATGCATGTTGATGCCGGCTATTGTGTCTGCAAGAAGACCTCTCACGGATTGGGGAACTAAGGGATCAAGGTTGTGGAACGGGGCTAGACTGCTTAAGTCAACGTCTAGGCTTTTGTATCCGAGGAATTTCCCACGAAGCACGCATCGAATAATCATATTCATGAACCCAGGTGTATCCATCAGGATGCTAGTCAACATGTTATCAGGGCATAAAGTCCATTGGTCTGCAACGCATCCTATTACCATAGGATACGGTTTGCCAGCCTCTGCGCATGCTTCCATGACTCCTCGTCCACTAAAGTCGGCTACATGAGCTATTATGTCAACACCGTACGTGTTTATCAGAGTCCGGGCTATCGTCTTGCCAGCTGCGGGGTCTCCCCACGGGTTCGTCCCGCCAACCTCACGCGTGTATACTACTACCGAAGAGTTCACGGAGTGGACCCCAGCTATGAACGCATTGGCTTCCATGCATAGATACCCGGGTTCGTACCATGTTCCGACTATCCATCCCACGGCGCCTGTTCTAGTCATTTTCGCTGTAAGCACTCCTGCAAGGTAGTGTCCGACAGTTTGGAATGCTGGACCTAGAGCCACGAAATTTGCTCTATCAGAGTAACCCGCACCAGGCACCAGCACCCAGAGGGTATTAGGGTACTGGTCAGGTATATGCGGGCCATCCCATCCATATAGCATAGACATGAACTGCCCTCCCACACAGAACACTACATCGTATCCTTCAGCCCCGTAATCTGCGGCGACGATACGCTGATTAGCATATGAAACCAGCTTTGAAATGCTAACCGTCCACCAAGAATATTTGGCTGCGATTGCTTCTGCACCTTGAATAGCCATGTAAGAGAAGCCCAGGTCTGATTCATCCCCACCCACCATGAGACCCACTTTAAGAGTGACTTCTGCGTAGTTTATGAGTTCTCCGTAGTGTAAGGCCACATAGTATATGTCTTCTATGTCGATGATGCCGTCGCCGTTTATGTCTATTTCTAGATTGTACCCATACTGCCCAGGCATGGTTCCGTAGGCCAAAGCTACGAAGTATATGTCTTCTATGTCGACTATCCCATCACAGTTCACGTCTGGTAGCGCTTTTGGAAGCCCTGGATAAAACCCTTGTACAATAAAGTTGCTGTGCATTGGGATTGCGGCCACAATGATGCTTATTACGATAATTCCTGTAATTATCCTTGAAAAAGCCTGTTTATACAATCTCTCTCCCATTTTTATCTCCGTCCTATTTAAGCAACGTAAAACCGAGACAAACAGGCTTAAAAGGCTTATGGAAAAATGTTATAGTCCCTATTAATAACTCAACTGCCAAGCATTCACTCTTGGTCTCAAATTTAAACGTTTCGTTATTGTCTCTTTGGGGTATGTGTCAAGTTCTTTCCTTTTTTGGTTAAATCGTTTTATATTCTGGGCGGTTTCCGGGAGGATTGTCTGGCTTTGCCTTCTCTTCTGCCAGTGCAGGTTGATGGTGTTCTCTGGCTGCTTAGCTGAACGTTCCTCGTTTGTTCCATCTCTATGTGTATGCTTCTGCGTTTGGGAGGGTCGGCTTGAGCTCTATGTTGAGCTGTCTTGCGCATTGGAGCCTGTTGTAGACGGCTAGGTTTGACCTATGGCTTTCGCAAGACCCCGTACTAATCCATGGAAAGGACCTAGATAAGCCACTTTGTCAACTCCAGCGAATTGGTAGGATTTCCACCTCAAACCTTTTATTAACGTAGTCATCTAAAATTTTCTTCATTGGCACGTACCAGTCGTTAACTACGCTACTAATGATTGCGTCTGGAGCATAGGGGTTTTGGTCATATTCATCACCTATCGCCCAGACGCCCGCTTCCTTTCCACTGCATATTTTGTCTCCGCTGGTGCGCTTACCGAAGTCGTGTTTGTTACATACCCTGTCATGCTAGCCGTTAATGTATAGTTCCCCACGTTAACGCTGAATGAGTAGTTTCCGTCGGACTCAGTCGTGTACGTCAGCCTGTCCAGCTTCACAGTTGCTCCTACGATAGGCGCCCCTGTTGTCTTGTCTGTGACTCTGCCTGCAATAGTAGCTGGACCTGAAGGTGGCAAGGTCACATAGTAAACAACCATAGTGACGACTGCAGCGGCTAAGATGATGATTGTCAATATCAGAACAGCTGTTATTCTAGCAATCGCTTTTTTGACATTATACAACTTCCTTCCATTACATTTACTGCAAAAGCTAGTGTCTCATAGAATCTATGTAACACTTTTGCGGCGTAACCTAGCGCCAAGACCCGCGCTTGCAGCAAACCTTTTAAAAATCGAGTTACAAAGTGAGTGAATGAACGTTATGTGGACGCTTGGAGAATAAGTGAATTGTTATGAGGGAACTCGTAGCGTCGGAAATTGAAGAGGCGAACAAGAAAGCAACTGAGAGAATCTTGTCTGCAGAATGCACCTTGGTCGACATAAAACCCGCGATTAAGGCGATACCTGGTTTCAAAAGCAACCTAATCACACATGCGGGGCCGCCAATTGAGTGGAAGAGAATGTGCCAGCCCCAAAAACTGTCGATAATAAATCTGATCATTTATGAAGGCTTAGCAGACACTCCCAAAGAGGCAGAAAGACTAGTCGAAACCGGAGACGTGAAAATAGAACCTAATCACAATTATGGCAATGTAAGCGGAATGTGCGGAGCCACCTCTGCATCCATGCCTGTCTTCGTCGTAAAGAATAAAGTCCATGGTAACATCGCTTATAATTGGCAACAGACGGACCTAACTGCTTTTGGTGACAAGTACAAAAAAGCTAAGGAAGTTCAATTTGTTCAGGAAACTTTGGCTCCTGTGATGAAGGCAACTATCAAAGAAGCCCGTGGAATCAACATCAAAGAACTGCTCGCCAAAGGACTGCAGATGGGAGATGAATTGCACGGTTCGTTTGACGCTTGCAGAGGTATGCTCATGAATTGGATCTTGCCGCACATTGTCAAAACAGGCTTTCCAAAGGAGACGTTGGTTCAAGTGGGAGAATATTTCTTATCGAGAGAAGGGCGCTGGTATTGCGGGAACCTAATGATGGGGGCATGCAAAGCGATGATGGATCCTGCTCGGGACATAAAATATAGCACAATTGTTACTGCTATGGCAAGGAACGGTGTTGACTTCGGCATTCAAATCAGTAGTCTGGGGAACCGCTGGTTTACAGGCCCCGCCGGCGCGATAAGAGGATTTACTTTTCCAGGCTATAAACCGGAGGACGCTGCTCCAGATATCGGGGATAGTGCGATCTCGGAGACTAGGGGCCTTGGAGGAACTGCGACCCCTGCATCCCCTTCTCATGCAAGATTTATGGGAGAAAGCTTCCAAAACGCTGTCAATCACACAAAGTTGATGCATGAAGTTTCTGTCGCAGAGGACCCTATGTTTAGGATACCCTACCTTGATTTTGCAGGTGTGCCAGTAGGGATAGATATGAGGAAAGTTGTTGAAACGGGAATCGTGCCAAAGATCAATACAGGCATGGCCCACAAAGAAGGAGGTCACCCACTCATCGGAGCTGGAGTCGCAAATGCTCCTATCGAATGCTTCAAGGAAGCTTTGAAGGCGTTTGTCGAAAAATATCGATAACGATCCCGCATAGCTGCCGTTTTTCGTTACAAATGGTGGCCTCTTTTGTGGTGTGCGTTCAGTGACTGGACCTTGGATACGTAACGCTTTTGGGCGAAAGTGAAGGGTCAAGGGTTGAATGAATATATCTATAAAAGCTTTTCTAGAACCGGAGGGAGCTAGAAAAGCTTTTATGTGCAAGTCCTGAAAAACTGTATTGGAGGGTATGGAGGCGCGGTTCGAAAAATACATATCATATCCAATAGGACTGATTATAGCGCTGTCCATTTTTTCAGCCATATTATTGGCAATGGGGTTCAACCCAATCTTGAGTTTAGAAGCGCTAATTAAAGGATCCTTCGGCACTGTTTTCAGAGCCAGTGAAATATTTGTTAAGGTTGCACCGCTATTGTTGACCGCTCTGGCCTTTTTGATCGCTTTCAAGGCAAGATTTCTGAACTTCGGCGCCGAAGGTCAATTGTATATTGGCGCCTTGTGCGCATATTTGGCTGCCTCTCAAATGGGAGGTTTACCTAGCATCTTATCTGTTCCGTTAGTAGTGTTAGTTTCTTTTGTCAGCGGCGTAGCTTGGTTGGCGATACCTCTTGTCCTGAAAGTTAAACTGGAGATAAACGAGGTTTTTCCTACTATTGTCTTGAATTTTATTGCCATCCTTGTTATTAATGGGTTGGTTACGGGCCCAATAAAGGACCCAATGGCACAAAACCCCCAAACGAGGACTATTCCCCCAGCGACGTGGCTGCCGATTATGATTCCTGGAACCAGACTTCATGTGGGTTTGATTTTCGCATTTTTCTTGGCATTTTTGATATATTTGATTCTGCAAAAGACTGTTTTGGGCTACGATATCAGAGCGGTTGGGCTTGGTCCAAGGGCGGCTAAACATGGAGGGATAGATTTTTCAAGAAACATCATTATTGTAGGGATATTGAGTGGCGGGTTGGCTGGATTGGCAGGGATGGTTGAAGTACTTGGCGCCAATCACCTTTTGATATCGGGCTTTTCTCCGGGTTTCGGTTATCAAGGTATAGCAATAGCGGCATTGGGAAGATTTGACCCCATCGGGGTGCTTCTTGCATCGATATTTTTCTCTATCTTGCTCATAGGAGGGGAATCAATGCAGCGGGCAACTCCTCCAGTACCCATTCAATTGATCTATATTCTACAAGCCGTGTTAGTACTTTCTGTTCTCATTGTCCAAGAATTCCTCACGGTGAGGAGACAGAAATGACTGACCCATTGACTTCGATTTTGTCAGGCGGTGTGGAATTGGCCGTCCCTATCCTTTTCTCAGCACTAGGGGAGATTTATGATCAGCGCGCAGGAGTTATAAATCTTGGACTTGAAGGTATAATGTCTCTTGCAGCTTTCGTAGCCTTGTTGGTAGGCTTCTCCACTGGCTCCTATTTGATGGGCACACTAGCGGCAATATCAGTAGGCGGTCTAATGGCATTAATCCACAGTTTTGCATGTGTTAAAATCGGTATCAACCAAATAATTTCCGGACTTCTTCTTGTCACATTAGCCGATGGCATTGCTAATTTTAGTTATGTTACTATTATTAGATTATCGGGTGTTCCACGCGCTTCCGTTCTCAAGCCAATCAATATTCCAGGATTAAGTCAAATCCCAGTTCTCGGCCCAGTTTTATTTCAACAAAACATTTTTGTTTATCTAGCGTTCTTGTTTGCTATTGTTTTTGGATTTGTTCTGTACAAAACTACGTGGGGGTTGAAAATAAGAGGCGCCGGGGAGAACCCGGAGGCCTGCGACGCAGCTGGAATAAACGTCAATAGAATTCGATATTTGTGCGTCATTCTAAGTGGAGTAATGGCAGGTTTCGGGGGCGCCTTTCTATCCTTGGGATACTTAGGCCTGTATGGATCAGGCATAGCCTCGGGACGCGGATGGATTGCTATAATAGTTGTCATTCTTTCGGGCTGGAGCCCCTACAGGGCCATTCTAGGGAGCCTAATATTTGGACTGGGATACTCAACTGCGGCTAACTTGATAGGCATAGGTATAGGGGTATCAAGCTACGTTCTCCAGATGGTGCCTTACACAATGGCACTCATTGTCATTGTCTTCATGTTTAAGAGAACGAAGGGCCCATCCGCATTGACAGTCCCGTATAGAAGAAAGTAAGACAACCGAAGCAAACGATTTCGATATGGCTTCTGGGAACACAAACCATGGCGAGGTCAAAGAAAGAGCAACAACGTCAGACTTATTTATGAGATAAAGGTAGATTATCGGGCATGAGTCACGAAACCTTCTACACGAAGACCGTTTCAAAGAGGAAAAAATCATGGACGATAGACAAAGCGAGAACGGCACTACTAGTTATCGATATGCAGAATGACTTTGTTAAGGAAGGTGCCATACTTGAAGTCCCGAAAATTCGACGCCAAATCCCTAAGATTAAGAGACTCATAGAGACTTGTAGAAGGCTTGGGATTCCTGTAATCTACTCAAAACAAGTGTATCGCGCTGATTCGAAGGTCAAACCTCTCGTCCTGGAAATGCTTCCTCTTTTGGAGAAAGAAGGGCTCAGGGACGGCACTGAGGGTGCAGAGATATGTGACGAGTTGGAACCTGAAGTCGGAGATATAATGGTCAGAAAAATGGGGTTCAGCGCTTTCTATAACACCGAGCTGGAATCTATTCTCCGTAACATCAACGGAAGGAGGAACGTGGACACCGTAATAATCTGCGGCACGGTAACCAACATCTGCTGTGAATCCACAGCCCGCGATGCCTTCGAACGAGACTACAAAGTCGTATTCGGAAGTGATATAACCTCCGCATGGACGAATGAATTTCAAACCTTAACATTGAAAAACATTGAGTATGCCTTCGGCAGAGTTATGACATGTGATGAAATCATAAACGCCCTTAAATATGGGGAAGAAGCAAATCATGATGATTGCCCCCAAGCGTTCATAAATGATCACCATAGTCCCCATAGCCGGAGGAACATATAAAATATTTAATAATTCTTCAAAAACCGACAAATTTTGTCAATCACAAAACATATTTTGTGAAAGAGCCTAGCAAGTTGCGTTTAATCCACAGGAGGAAAGTAAATGGCAAAAATAGCGGTTGTCGCGATTGGCGGAAATTCCCTAATTAAAGATCAAGAACACCAAGCCGTCCCTGATCAATTTGAAGCCATTCGTGAAACCTGCGCCCATATCGCCAGCATGATAGAGCGGGGCTGGGACGTAGTTGTAACCCACGGCAACGGACCTCAAGTAGGCTTCAGCCTTCTACGTTCTGAGCTAACTAGCCACGTGCTACATACAGTGCCGCTTGATTCTTGTGTAGCTGATACTCAAGGAACCATCGGTTATATGATCCAACAGTGCCTATACAATGAGTTCAAGCGGCGAGGCATCAAAAAACAGGCGGTAACCGTGGTATCTCAAGTGTTGGTGGACAAGAACGATCTAGCTTTCAAGAATCCCACCAAGCCCATCGGACCCTTCTATGATGAAGATAAGGCTAAAAGGTACCGAAAAGAACGGGGCTGGAATATAAAGGAGGACTCTGGACGTGGCTGGAGACGCGTGGTACCCTCTCCTATACCCGTGCGTATCATCGAACTCGATGCCACTAAGACTCTTGCTAACTTAGGGTTTGTGGCCGTTGTTGTGGGTGGCGGGGGCATTCCGGTCATCGAAGAAAACGGCGAATTGAGTGGCATAGAAGCAGTTATTGACAAAGACTACGCCTCTTCTCTACTTGCCATTGGAATAAAAGCCGACCTCTTTCTCATATCTACATCTGTAGAGAAAGTAGCCCTAAACTTCGGAAAGCCCGACCAGAGACTGCTGGACAAAATGACCCTAGAAGAAGCTAAAAAATATTATGAAGAAGGCCACTTTCCACGAGGTAGCATGGGCCCAAAAATCCAAGCCATCATTAATTTCCTTGAGAGGGGAGGAAAGGAAGCTATCATCACGAACCCGGAGAATATCGAACGTGCATTACTTGGAGAGACAGGCACGCACATTTTACCCTAAGTGAGCATTGATGAATTTGCCTAACTTTAGGTTTTGATCTCTACAGGTTATCACCTTCACGAGTTCAAGTCCAAATGCTGACGCACGCTTCTTTGCTATCACCTCCGAAACATGCGTTCAGTGTCTCATATCAGCTTAAAGCGAACCACAGGTTTTGCTTAGTCACTAAGTTAAGGACGTAGCCGGATACAATAGTTTCAGGAAAGATATTGCAACTGCAGTATTGCCAGCGCACGCTTTTGCCGGTAAACGTGTGTTCAAATTTCAACTGCACTCACAAGCCTCAATCTAAGCTTCTCTAGCCGAAATAAGCTCAAAATAGGGCTTAAATTGGAGTGCGGGGGGTGGGATTTGAACCCACGAACCCCTACGGGATAGCCGCTCTGCGAGACGGAATGCGTAACTCACACGTGCAGACCATAATTCAGCAAGCCTCGTCAAGTACTGCTTGACCAATAACCGCATAGGTTATCTTTTCATTTTTCATGTCTAGTTCATTAATCCTTTGCATTCCGTCCCACCTCAGGGCTACGCCTTTGGCCATGCTTGGCAACCCCCGCTTCGAAAGGCTAGCCATTCTATCTTCTAATTTACAGTCGAAATTAAATCTTGCTTTAACTGACCGAGTAGAAAAAAGAAGGTGATGCGGGTTTAGATTAGGCGGAAGTCTTCTTTTATGGTTGTCAATACAACATGGGTGTTTGTCCGCTCTACATATGGTAATGCTAAGAGACGTTTTGTAAATTTGCTTAGTTCTTCTCTGTCCTTGAATTTAGCGATTATGACGGCGTCTGTCAAACCTGTTACGTCATAAACGCAGCAGACGTTTGAAAGTCGTGCGATTTCGTTCTCCATTTCTAGAAGTCTGCCTTTTGAAACGGTTATTTCGCTGACAACTGTTAATTCGTAACCGAGTTTTTCGTGGTCCAGCAAGGTGGAGTAGCCTTTTATGATGCCTTCCTTCTCCATCTTCTTTATTCTTGACAGGGCAGTGCCTATGGATATGTCGCATTGCTTGGCTATTTGCCTCGACGAAAGCCTAGCGTCAAAGGTTAGTGCCTTCAATATTTTGACATCTGTCTCGTCTAAATGCATCGTTCCTTCACCTGTACTTAACATTTATTCAATTAACACATTATCTATTTAACGTTTGTCCCTATTTTTACAGAAAACACTTTTATATTTATAGAGATACTCAATTTTAATATAAACTTGCCCCATAGAGGAACAACATGAAACGCGACGCATTAAAAACAAACCAAAACCTCGATACATGCCTAAAACTCATCAAAAACGCTGATTACATACTACTACATTTCACAGACATGCTCGGATCCCTTAAAGGCAGAACAATACCGGCAGAAGAAGCAGAAAACGTCTTGGAAGAAGGCGTGGGCTTTGACTGCTCCTCAATAATCGGCGGTGTCAGCATCGAGGAAAGCGACATGGTTATGAAGCCCGATTCCTCCACATTCACTGTTTACCCATACTACTTTTACGACAAAAGCGTTGCCAGCTTCATCTGCGGCATATACCAACCAGATGGAAAAAAATTTGAAAAAGACCCGAGATACATTTGCCAAAAAGCCATGAAAAAAGCGTTAACAGAAGGTTATGAAACAACAGCTGCAGCGGAACTAGAATTTTATCTCGTTCAAAAAAATGAAAGAGGCGAGGTTGACCCTGTCGAGAGCCACCTTATAGACAAGCAAAGATACTTTGACATAGCCCCTGACCGCGATGCCACAGAATCCTACAGAATGGACTTGTCTAACGCTCTATTCACCATGGGAATCACTGTTGAGCGACAACACCATGAAGTAGGCTCAGCCCAAAACGAGATTACATTCAAATATTCAAACCCATTAACCACATCGGACAACATAATGCGATACAAGTTTGCAGCCAAAGCCGTAGCAGACAGAAAATATGGCTGGATAGCGACGTTCATGCCCAAACCATGGTTAGGCAAGCCAGGCAGCGGCATGCACATTCATATGGGACTTTTTAACCCAAAAACAGGCGAAAACCACTTCTACGACCAAAAAGGCTACGCGCATATCTCGCAAAAATGCAGATACTTCATAGGCGGTATTCTCGACCACGCCAGAGCCCTCTGCACTATTGTGGCTCCTACAATTAACAGTTACAAGAGATTGGTGCCAGGTTATGAAGCCCCGGTGTACATCACATGGAGCAAAAGAAACCGCTCAGCCCTAGTAAGAATACCAGAGTACTTCCCTGAAAAAGAGAAAGAAGCCAGAGTAGAGTTTAGATGCCCAGACCCGCTCTGTAATCCTTATCTTGCATATACTGTGGTGCTTGAAGCAGGGTTGGATGGTATCAGGAAGAAGATTAACCCAGGAGAACCAGTGGATATGAACGTTTATCATCTCAGCGAAGCCAAACGGAAAGAACTTGGAATCAAAGTTTTGCCAGCATCTTTAAAGGAAGCTTTAGAAGAATGGCAGAGCGATGAAATCTGTATGCAAGCCTTAGGCAGAGAAAACGCCGAGAAGTACAGGGAGCTTAAGATGCAGGAATGGAAAGAGTATGAGCCACATATGCTAAACAACAAGAGTGAAGTGACTCCTTGGGAGCTGCAAAAATATATTTACATGTGACAGTAGCAACCTTAAATTGCCAGAGTGAATACGAAGCATTATTCTATTCGCGGAAGATTCGAGATGAAATATGATACTATACTTGTGCTAGACTTCGGAGGACAATACAGCCACCTTATAGCAAGAAGAATCAGAGAACATGGAGTTTATTCGGAAATAGTTCCACACGACATAAAGCCAGAAGAAATCAAAACCTTGAACAAAAAATTCAATGTAAAGGGCCTAATTCTTTCAGGAGGACCAGCAAGTGTTTATGAACCAAACGCACCAAAACCTTACTGGCAAATTCTAGAACTAAACCTGCCGATTCTGGGCTTGTGCTATGGACACCAACTTATAGCTCAAAAGGTTGGAGGAAAAGTTGAGGCTGCAAGCCACAGGGAATATGGAATTGCTTACGTGACAGTTGACAAACCCGTAGGTGTATTGAGGGGGTTGGGTAAGAAAGAGAAGGTTTGGATGAGCCACGGCGACACTGTTTACGCAATTCCATCCGAATACGAGGTTTTGGCACACACTAAAAATTGTCCGGCTGCTGCTCTTAGACATAAAAATAAGCCTATTTACGGTTTGCAGTGGCATCCAGAAGTTGTCCACACACCAAATGGCATGCACATGCTCGGAAATTTCATCTTCGAAGTTTGCAAATGTGAAGCCAACTGGAAAATGGAAGACATCATAGAGAAGATGATAGAAGAAATAAGGACCGAGGTAAGCGAAGGAAAAGCCATAATCGCTCTAAGCGGAGGCATAGACTCCAGCGTGGCAACAGCCCTCGCAGCCAAAGCAATAGGCAATAGGCTTACAGCAGTTTTCGTTGATCATGGATTCATGCGGGAAGGCGAACCAAAATTCGTGAGAAGCGTTTTCCAAAAGTTCAAAATAAACCTCATAATGGCAGATGCACAGAAGAGATTTCTAGCAAAACTTAGAGGAGTTACTGACCCAGAAAAGAAAAGGAAAATCATCGGGGAGGAATTCATTAGAGTTTTTGAGGAAGTCGCAGAGAAAACAGGCGCAGAATATTTAATCCAAGGGACGATTTATCCGGATAGAATTGAATCTGGTTTTAGGAAGTTTTCTGATAAGATAAAGACGCATCATAACGTGGCTGGTTTGCCCACCAGAATTAAATTTAAGAAAATTGTGGAACCGCTTCGCGACTTGTATAAGGATGAGGTTAGAAGGGTTGCGAAAATGCTTGGGTTGCCAAAGGAAATAGTTTTTAGACAGCCGTTTCCAGGTCCAGGATTGGCTGTTAGAATTATTGGTGAGTTGACTGAGGAGAAGGTTAAGGTTGCCAGGAAGGCGGACAAAATTGTAAGGGAAGAGATTGAAAAGAGCGGGTTAGAGGAGAATTTGTGGCAGTATTTCGCCGTTTTGACAGACACCAAAGCTACAGGCGTGAAGGGCGATGCCAGAGCTTACGGCTATGTTGTCGCTATCAGAATTGCGGAAAGCCGTGAAGCGATGACTGCTAACTTTGCAAAAATCCCCTATACAGTGTTGGAAAGAATCTCAACAAGAATATCTAATGAAATACCAGAGGTTACAAGAATTGTTTATGACATAACCCACAAGCCTCCAGCAACAATAGAATGGGAATGAAAAGGTCAGTTCTAAACTCTAGGCTTCTGCACTAAGTTTTCAATTCTAGTCTTTTTAAACAAAATGACATGACTAACCAGTTCGCCGACAACCGCTTCCAAAACTTTTTTACCCTTTTCTGCAGAGGCCGTTGTTGATTTGCCGAAAACTCCAGAACTTGTGTAGTTAATAGTGTCCAATGGAAGTGCAATGCCCTCTACTTGCACCGCATGTTTGCGGGGCTCTTCATCCACAGCTTTACCCATACTCACAATTTCTGGATGCAAAGCCAAATTCACCGAAGTTTCCTCAGCACACGCGTGTCGCCTCTCCCCTGGAGTGAAAAGTTCAGGTAAAAGCTTGCTGGCTACAGGCCACCATTGGAAAATGGAGACGAATATTCCTTTTTCTCTTAGTTCTCTAGCCACTTCCTCAAGCGCGCTTAGGTTGCCGCCATGCCCGTTAACTATAACAATTTTTCTAACACCATAATAGTTTAGTGCCAAGCATGCTTCCTTAACATAGTTTTTGAAGGTTTTAGGCGATATGTAGATTGTTCCCCAAAACTGTCTGTGATGCGAACTCACGCCAAAGGGAATCACTTGTAGGCAAAGCACTCCAGTGCGTTTGGCTGTCTCTTCAGCTATAGCTTTAGCTATCAAATGATCTGTCCCAAGCGGATTCTGCGGTCCATGTTGTTCGTTTGAGCCAACCGGAAGAATTGCGACATCACTCTTAGCAAAATATTCTTTGGCTTCGGTCCAACTCATCTCATGAAGCAAGACTTTCACAAATTCCACCTTCACGAAACCGTTTTATTACAAGACAATTGAATATAAGTTTGCAGTCTAAGACGGTGAAACCTTTGAAAGCGCTGATTCTCGCAGGAGGCTTCGGCACAAGGCTAAGACCGATAAGCTGTACAAGACCGAAAAGTCTCTTCCCAATAGTAAACAAACCCCTACTACAATGGACCTTCGAAAGACTAGCAAAGAACAACATTACAGAAGCAATACTAGCAGTGAACCATCAAACCGAAGTCTACATAAAACAGCATAGAATCCCAAAATGTGAACTGCACATAAGATATTCACGAGATCCATTAAGAAAGCCTCTGGGAACAGGTGGTCCCATAAAAAAGGCTGAAAAACTCATCAGCCATGACAACCCTTTCCTAGTTTTGAACGGGGACATATTTGCCGATGTAAACTACACAGAAGTTCTGAACATACATAAAGAGGGAAAAGCTGTGGCGACCATTGCTCTTCACAGAGCTGAGGACCCAAGCAGATATGGAGTCGCGGAGCTAGCAGAGGACAATCGCATAAAAAGATTTATTGAGAAGCCAGCGAGAGGGACCGCTCCGACTAATTTGATAAACGCTGGTGTTTATGTTCTTAGCCCAAAGATTCTCGATTACATTCCAAATGGAAAGACTGTTTCGCTTGAACGCGAAATCTTTCCAAAACTAGCAGATAAAGGCACTCTTTACGGATATGCTTTCGAAGGCTTATGGATGGACATAGGCAAACCAGAAGAATACCTACAGCTTAACAAAATCTTGCTGGATTCGTTTACCAACAAACGAAAACTTAGAAGCAGAGCTAGAACAGAAGTTAAAAATCCTGTGGCTTTTGACAAAGGAGTTTCTATAGGAGAAAAATCATTTATTGGACCCTACGCGGTTTTAGGACGAGACATCGTTGTTGGAAACAATGTTCACATACGAGATTCTGTAATCTTCCCAGGGGTTACAGTAGGTGATTCTTCATCAATAAACGGAGCGATAATAGGCGAGGGCGCAATCATTGGAAGAGGAGTAAAAATTGAAAAGGGCTGTATCATCGGCGATTACGCCAAAATTAAGGATAACGTTTCACTTGCCGAAAATATTTCGGTTTGCCCAGCCAAAGAGGTCTCTGAAAGTGCATTAACACCTAAATGCATCTATTAGAAGGAGAATAAGGCAACATGTTAAGTTCAAGACGGTTATTCGGAACAAACGGAATTCGCGGAGTAGCCAATAAAGAACTAACCCCTGAAATAGCAATTAAAATCGGAAGTGCAATAGGAACATTCTTTAAAAATGGAAATTTGATAGTTGGTTATGATGCTAGAACAAGCAGCCCTATGATTGCAAAGGCTGTTATTGCAGGCTTAACTGCAACGGGATGCAATGTGCTTTCCGCAGGAATGGCGCCAGCACCCGCACTTCAATATGCAGTAAAAAATCATGAAAGAGATGGGGCGGTGATAATAACCGCATCTCACAATCCGCCAGAATACAATGGGATAAAAGTTGTCTGGAACAATGGAATAGAGCTCACCCGTGAACAGGAAATCGAAATTGAAAACATATTCTTTGACGAGAAAATATACCTTGCAGAATGGAAAAAGATAGGAACAACGCACGAACTGCTAGGAGTAATCGACGAGTATGTAGAAGCGATAAAGAAGCATGTGAATGTTTCCTCGATAGCTAAGAAAAATTTTCATGTTGTTGTTGATGCAGCCAACAGCGTTGGCAGTCTAGCAGTACCCTGCTTGCTTCGAGATTTGGGCTGCAAAGTTACAACTATAAATGCGAACATCGATGGAACATTTCCCGGAAGGCTCCCTGAACCACGCCCGGAAAACCTTGGAGATTTGGCTTTAACCGTGAAGGCGGCAAGGGCGGATTTAGGCGTAGCCTATGACGGCGATGCTGACCGCTCAATTTTCGTAGACGAAAATGGCGAAATCTATTGGGGAGACAAAACCTTCGCTCTGGTTGAAAAATACTTTCTAAAAGAGAATGCTGGTGAGAAAATCGTTACGCCAGTAAGCTCCTCCACCATTGTTAAGGACATCGCAGACGCCTATGGTGGAGAAATCGTTTGGACCAAAGTGGGCAGCATAATAGTTTCTCAAACAATGAAGAGATTGAAAGCAAAGCTCGGCGGAGAAGAAAATGGCGGAATCTTTTACGGCCCCCACCAATCAGTAAGAGACGGAGCAATGGCAACAGCTTTAATTTTGGATATTATGGCTAAGACCGGTGAAAAACTTTCGCAGCTTCTCGGAGAACTTCCAAAATATTTCATCGCGAAAGGCAGGATTGAATGTCCAGAGGAGCTAAAAGAGAGAGTGTTGAAAAAGTTAGTTGAACAAGTGAAAGGACTAAACATAAACACCATCGACGGAGTAAAAATATGGTTTGAGAACAAAAGCGACATCTTAATAAGACCAAGTGGAACCGAACCCATTTACCGATTATACGCAGAGGCAAAAAGTCAAGAGAAAGCATCAAAGCTCGTTAACGAATACGGTTTAAAACTTAAAAAGATAATTGACAGTATAGAAGATTGACCAATTTTTCAAAAAATGGGGAGAACATTTACATGCCACCCTCAGTGTTGCAGGCAAAACCGGAAGAGATGGATGCGGCTGAAAAACGCGAAAGATACACGGTTAGCATTGTAGGCTGTGGACAAATCGGCGTTCTCCACGCTTGCCTCTTCGCTGAAGCTGGCTTCAAAGTTATATGTGTGGACACGAATCAAACAATAGTAAACCATCTTTCCAAAGGAAAGGCTCCCTTATTAAGACAGGAATTAGAATCCAAACTAAAAACTCATGTAAAAACTGGACGCTTAACCGCTACGAACGACCTTAAGAATGCTGTCTCCCAGAGTGATGTTGTTATTATAACAATTTCTGCGAAAATTAACGAAAAGAAAAAAGCTGATTGTTCGAACGTGGAAAGCGCGTGTAAACAGGTAGGCTTAGGTCTTCGTCGCGGCTCCTTAGTTATTGTTGTGAGCGCCGTTGGATTCGGTTTTATGGAAGGCACTATTAAAGAGATTTTGGAAAACAGCTCAGGACTTAAGGCTGGAGCCGACTTCGGTTTAGCCTACAGCCCAATTCGAGTATTAAAAGGAGAAACATTGGAATTACTGGCAAATAATAAACGAATAGTCGCAGCGCTTGAAAAAAACAGCTTAAGCTCCGCTTCAAATATTTTAGAAACTATCGCAAAAAAGGGTGTTAAGAAAGCAGTCAATGTAAAGACGGCAGAACTAGCTGAGCTTTTTGAAACTGTGCAAAGGGATGTGAACCTTGCTCTTGCTAACGAACTCGCCATTTTCTGCGAAAAAGCAGGCGTCGATTATCTTGAAATTTTTAGACTCTTAAATGGTAGTGCATGCGACATGGTTTCATTGCCAAAACTTGCAGAAGAAAACACTCGAAAAGAAACCCATCTCTTACTAGAGGATGCCGAGAATCTAAACGTGAAACTTCGAATTCCTACAATCGCCAGAGAAATAAACGAGGAAATAATTAAGCATACAGTCAACCTAACCAAAAGCGCGTTAAGAGACTGTGGAAAAACATTAAGAAGAGCAAGAATTGCTTTGCTTGGAATCGCGCAAACATCAAACATGAAAAGCCCTACAAAAAACGCTGCGAAAGAGCTTGCTGAAATGCTAGATGCTAGAGGTGCGAAGGTTAGTCTTCATGATCCATACCTTTCAGAAAACGAAATAGCAGAGATATCATATCCCCTCAAGAAAAGCCTAAATGAAGCTGTGGAATGTGCAGACTGCATAATACTACTGACAGAGCATGATCAGTTCAAACGCCTAAACTTAAAGAAACTGAAAGTCATGATGAAAATGCCAGCTGCAATTGTTGATCTTGAAGGAATGGTTGAGCCGGATAAGGTTGAAGAGGAAGGTTTCATATATCGTGGGTTAGGAAGGGGCGTTTGGAAAAAATGAAAAAGTTAGGCGTGGCGGTTATAGGAGCAGGTTTCTGGGGAAGAAACCATGCCAGAGTATTTAAAGAATTAGAGGAAACCGAACTATTAGCCGTCTGCGACATAAACTCTGAGAGAGCCAAAAACGTTGCTAAGCAATTTGGTGTAAATCCCTACACAAACGCTGGAAAAATGCTGAAGCGCGAAGACATCGAAGCAGTAAGCATCTGCACGTGGTCATCGAGCCTTGCAAATATCGCATTAAAAGCTTTGAACAGTGGCAAACATGTTCTAGTTGAAAAACCTATGGCAACTAATGCAAAACAGGCTGAAAAACTGCTAGAAACAGCGGAAAAAGAGGGATTAAACCTTACAGTGGGCCTTTTAATGCGGTTTATTCCAGGATTACAGCACATCAGAAAGGCTGTTGAAAACAAAAAAATTGGCGAACTTGTATGCGCCACCGCAAAAAGAGTTTCCCAATGGCCAGAAAGAGTAGGCGATGTAGGAGTAGTTAAAGACACGGCAATCCATGATATAGATGTCATGAGATACGTTTTCAATGAAGACCCGATCGCCGCTTACGCAAAAACAGGAAGCATGACGCACAAAAAATTTGAGGATTACGCTCAGATAATGCTCACCTTTGAAGAAGGAAAAAGCGCCTTTATTGAATCTAACTGGTTAACACCATACAAGACTCGAATATTGATAGTTACTGGAAGCGAAGCCATAATGAAACTTGATTATATCACACAAGAATTGACAATCGAGGATGCAAAGGAGACCTTGCAGCCAAGATACCCATGGCAAGAACCATTAAAACTTGAGCTCCAACACTTTGCAAATTGCATTTTAAAGAAGGAAAAACCGCTAGTAACCGGGGTGGATGGCTTAAAAGCCCTTCAAATAGCTGAGGCGGCATTAAAGTCCTCAGCAACAGGCAGAGTAGTAAAGCTAAGATAAGGAAATTCAGGATTTTTTTTTCGTTCCACTATTAATATGGAAGGGCTTACCCTCTGACAAAACTTTTTCTGGAATTTTTTCCTTCCATTTTTTGAGAAATGGTAAATCCTCATTTTCTTTTCGCAACTCGTCTGGTAGCATTTCTGGAATTTCGTCGCGTATCGGATACCACCTTGAACATTTTGGACAGACAATTAAGCCTTCAACTATCTCATCCTTTTCTTCAAAGACAAGCAGTTCGAGGGGATGATGCTTATCTATAGGACAAGCAAGTATCTCCATTAACTTCCTTTTCATTCAACCTTCTCCTTTACCACAAATATTCGAAACGCATTTATTAAATTTGTCAAATTAAAGCTTTGACCAAAATATCCAAAACGACCTGATCCCAGTTTGGACCTGTTGACCTAACAACACGCCCAAAGGGAAATTCAAAGGCTACTCCTAAACTTTCAAGTTTTTCAGCCACCTTCAGCTTAACCTTTTCAATTGGATTCTCGTTTTGTTTGGCATGCTCAAAATCGTAATAGTGTATCCATCCCCCAGCCTCTTTAAGGGCTAATAGGGCGTAAGGCAAGTATTCAAGCGCCTTTTCAGGTAAGGGCATAAGGATTCTATCCGCTAAATGGCAAAGTCTTTTTTCAATAACTTCTTTCGCATCGCCAAACATTGGAATGACTTTTCCATAAACCCCATTTGTTCTCACGTTCTCTTGCATGTGTTGAACGGCTGCAGGATTAACATCAATCGAATACACTCTTTTGGCATTTGAATGCTTAGCGATAATTATGGAAAAGCAACCAACTCCGGCAAACATGTTCACAACGACTTCATCGTTCTTAACAAGTTTTGCAATTCGCATTCTTTCGTAGAAAAGTCTGGGCGAAAAATAGCATTTCTCGACGTTTACAGAGAATAGGCAAGCAGACTCCTTATGAATGGTAATTGTCCTATCCTCACCAGCAACATATTCCAATTTTCGCAGCCTAAAATCCCCACAAACAGAGCCAGTCTGAGCCAGCACCGTTTTTACATTCTTATGAACGCTCATAATAGCTTCTGCAATAATTCTACCATACTTCTTAGACTCATCCGTTAGACGTAAAATTGCTATATCTCCCACAATATCATAAGAATTGTAAACATAGGCCAAGTCCTTTGAGGGAAGAGCACCTGAAAGAATCTTTCTTAAACGCCTCTTCATGTTCCACCCTTCCACTTAAGAGGTATAACAGCATCCGGAAACATTTAAAAGCAAAACGAAAATCCTTTGTAGGAAGAGGAAAACAACATGGAGAAAACAACAAGCGGAATCGTTTACGAATGTGTAAGGTGTGGAGCAAAAGTCCCTTCTGAAGAGTTAGAACTTCGCGGCGGAGAAATAAAATGCATAGTTTGCGGGTATAGAATATTGAAAAAAATAAAACCACCAGTTGTTAAGCGTATTCTAGCAAAATAAGGAAAAGGATTATAAAATAAACTACCCGGTTTATGAAAGTTTCTGTTTGAATCATTGAAACTCTAGCAGTGACGTTAAAAGATTTCTTTCTCTCCGATTTTACGAAGAGCTCTGCCGCGAAGTTTTATGGTTGGACCAATAACTTCTTCCGGTTGCTTCTCGACAGTTTTCCTTTTTACCGTTTCTCCACAGATTCCTTTTGGAAGCAGTCGCCTTTTTATGCAAATGGCATAGGTGCAATTTGCAACGTTGCACATTTCTTCAGTCCATCTGCACCAAACACCATCTCGGCGGTAGACAACAGCATTTTTTGCGCACTTGAAGGATTTACATTCAGGAGAACAAGTTTTCTCTTGAGCCAATGCATGCACAACCTTTGATTATTTATTAGCAAAATTTCAATACTGCAAGCATCATATCTCTACAAATATTTTCACAAGTGTTGATATAAACTTTTTTCCCTCAGACTCCTTATTTCCACTAACTTGAACTTTTCTTTGGTGCAACTCGTTTCCTTCTGTAAACCTCTAGCGAAAGAATTAGAATCACGGTCACCACGATTATTATTGCTGTTGTTAACTGGCTTGTTTCAATAAGAAAACCCGCCAGCACCACATATTTCTCTATTTTGATTTGAATTGTTGCTGAATTGTCGACATAAGATGTTGTATCTAACTGTGGCTGTGAAGACCCAGATAAGTAAACCCTCACTCGCAACTTCCCGCCAATTATGTTGAGAAATTCTGCTATACCATCAGGTCTTGTCTGACTTGAACTTTGTAAACCATCCTGTAACAATGTAACTACTGCGTTTGGAATTGGCTGTCCAAAATAGTCAGCAACCCGAAATGAAACATTCAAACTGTAAAGTTTGCAACTTAAAGATACGTTAACAATTGTTTCGTTCAAATTCACAATCGTTCCGTTAAGCCTCAGTCCATTCATATAAACTTCTACAGAGTAGTTGCCGAGAACACAGTTAGAAGTTGCAACTCCATCAACTGTTCTTGCTTCGTAATATAGCCCTCCCATAAATTCTTGAATTTTCACTGTGGCATTGTTAATTGGTTGATTACCAGCGTTGGGGTTAGTGACATTAACTTTTAACGTGAATGTCGGACAAATGATTGTAACATTAAACCATGCTATTGTGGTTTCGTTTACAAGCAGACTTGGAATTGTTGTCACGTTAAATAGTGTACCATAACGTGTAGAATTCAAAAGGTAGGTAACGTTAGGCAGTAAGGAATGCATGATAGCCGTTCCATCTATATCTGTTGTGAGGGTCTGATTTTCTGGCTGAGATGCCAAATATATCTTAATTTCAGGGATGCGGATTTCAATTCCATCCTTAAAGGCCATAACCAAGATTCTTAGGTTAGTAAGGTTACAGTCCAGATTAAATGATGCGGTACCATTGATTTCTAACAAGAGCTCACCAACCTTTTGCTCTTTATAATATGCGTGGCAGGTGTAATTTCCAACATCAATCTTTAGACTTACTAACCCATCCAAACCACTTGTTACATTTGTAACGAACCCCCCGTCCTCAAAAACTTGAATGGTTACGTTCATTACAGATTCTTCAGCAAGATTTCTTGTGGTAATGTTAACGTCGAACCCCGGAACTGTAAAATACTGAAAGTCTGGCGGATTTTTTCTTGTCGGAGGGATTGATGTTGAAGTGATGTTTACAGCGTATGTGCCCATTGACGCGTTTGAAGGAACAACCCAGTTCGCTTGAATTATACCTCCTTCGTCGGCGGTTACATTATCCTCTAGATAAACTATTTCCGCTCCAAAGAGTATAGTTACTGTGACGTTCTCACTTGGTGTATAGCCTGCTGCTTTAATATTTACCTGCTGAAATCTGTGGTATTCTGTGCGGTCTGTTAATCCTATGAAAAATGTGTCTATGTCTAGGGTTTCATTGAAGGACACTGCGTAAGTGCCTGTATAGTTTGTGTGCGCTCTTAGAAAATCATTCGGATAAACAACGGTGGCGTTTGCAGTTCCTGTGTCTGTGGTGTTTGTGAGGGTTATAAGCATCCAGTTTGTCTCATTTGATGGAGAAGGTGCTTTTACTGTGATGTTTGCTAAGTAAATAGTATTTTGTTCTCCTCCAGCCACGTTTACCGAAATCTCAACAGTACTATTTTCCTGCAATTGTTCAGGTGGTGTAGGCTTTTTTGCTTCAATATTATATGCGGTCTCTACATAGAACCATGATGTGGCGTTAATGTTTTTGTCAGTATCCTGTAAAGTTATTGTGTAGTTTCCCTTTGGAAGTGGCGGAACTAGAAATGTCACATTCACATTGTTTCCTATCGCATAGGTTTCATTAACTATGCGGTTGTCAAACCAAATCCGATACAAACCATCAGTTTTGTTTATAGTTCCAATGATGCGGACTTCTTCTCCAATTTTTCCTTGGTGAGTTTCTGGCGAAATAGAAGTTATTTCTACATCAACAGCCTTTACATGTGGAAGAATTAATGGTGAAATAAATGTTATGGCTAATAATATTAGGATGGTTATGGTAGTGGTCTTCGTCAAATTGCATTTACTCTCCAAGTGCTCCATGTTTTCAGTTCAATGTGAAACATTTACTATAAGGGGAACGTTTTAAACTTTACCTTTTACAACCAGGCAACTTTATTCTATATGTTAATTAAGGCCGAAGAGTGTTGTTGCTTGCAAGAATTTTGCATAGGAAATAACTACCGAGGATTCTCTCAAAAACGACTTAAATGTGTGAAGATGCAATATTGCCTACGTCACGAGGATTAGATATGATCGATGCCATTTTAAGTTTAGTTGAGAAGCACGAAGAATGGCGTGGAAAAGAATGCTTGAACCTTATTCCCTCTGAAAACATCATGAGCCCAGCCGTTAGAGAGCTTCTTTCCTCGGACTTTGGAAACCGTTACACCGCTAGAGATCGCTTTTACATGGGCACCAAATTCATCGATGAAATTGAGCAGTATGGTGAGAAAATAGCGAAAGAAGTTTTTAGAGCTGAGACTGCGGATTTGCGTCCTCTCTCTGGACATATTGCTGATTTAATTTTCATAGGTAGCTTTACAAAGCCTGGTGAGGTTCTTATGTGCGTTTCTCCAGAAGATGGCGGATACCCCGGAATGTGGAAAGACGGTTTGGCAGGACTTTTTAATCTTAAAGCGGTGGCGTTTCCTTTTTCGAAAAATGATATGAATATCAAAGTTGAGGAAGCAAAAGAAGCCATAAAACGTGTCAAGCCTAAAACGGTTATTTTTGGTTCAAGCCGAATTACCTTTCCTCAGCCAGTTAAAGAGTTAGCTGAAGTTGCTCGTGAAAATGGCGCATGCGTAGGATTTGACGGCTCGCACGTCATGGGACTGATTGCCGGTGGAGAATTCCAAGATCCAATGAGGGAAGGCGCATGCGCGTTGTTTAGTTCAACCCATAAAACGTTTTTCGGCCCCCAAGGAGGCATAATTTTAGCGGATAAGGAGCATGGAGAAAACATGAAAGAAAAAATTTACCCCGCCTTTGTGGATAACGCTCATTGGAATCGTATCGCAGCATTAACTTTGGCGTTGGCTGAAATGAAAGAATTCGGTAAAGCCTACGCGAAACAAGTGATTCGAAACTCGCAAGCCTTAGCCAAAGCTTTGTATGACTACGGCTTTCCTGTGATTTGCAAACATTTAGGGTTCACTCAGTCGCATCAAGTTATATTAAATTATGGCGACTATGAACACGGCAGGTTTGTAGCGGAAAAGCTCCAACGAGCAAATATAATTTCTGATTGCGTTATTAGGATTGGCACATGCGAAGTTACTAGGCGAGGAATGAAGAAGGAGGATATGCTAAAAATAGCTGAGTTAGTTAAGAGAACAGTTCTTGATGGAGAAAAGCCAGAA
This sequence comes from uncultured Candidatus Bathyarchaeia archaeon, assembly GCA_964535965.1. Classification (GTDB taxonomy): domain Archaea; phylum Thermoproteota; class Bathyarchaeia; order Bathyarchaeales; family Bathycorpusculaceae; genus CAZHWZ01. Next base: position 26,292 of record CAZHWZ010000012.1, read on the forward strand.
AATATTAGAAGGGATGTTGCTAAACTGTGTGCTGAGTTTCAGAAAGTTGAATACCGCTTTGAAAAATAAAATTGCTTTTATTGTGCTATCTTCCTTTTTCCTTCACTGAACTGCAAATAGAAATTTGAAAAGTGACATGCCTTGGAGACGCTGGTTCCGTCATCACTCATAGAAGTGCTGAAAAAACAGAAGTACCATTTTGTTGGCAGGCACTCAGCTGTCAAAAGGTGCAGATGGTTATATGAAACTCTAATTCATAACAGACCATGTTACAAGCAGAAGTTTTACGGAATAAAAACGCATCAATGCATACAAATGACGCCAGCGCTTTTTTACTGCACGCAACAATGTCTATTTTGTTGGAGAGCCCAAAGCGGCGACCTTCAAATTACATGGGATGAGATGAAACTGCCAGCATGGGACTCTCCAGAGAAAATCGTGGAAGGAAGCATTAAGGCACAGCTTAAAATCATGAGCGGATATAAGGGCAACCCCAAAACAGACAGGCAAAAATTCAGACAAGCCTTAACTCCTAAGCATGCAGCCATAAGCCTGACTGGTGAGCCAACACTCTACAAGCCCGTAGGGGAATTAATTCAAGCCTTCCACAGAAGAGAATTCACCACGTTCCTCGTGTCTAATGGAACTATGCCCTCAGAACTGGCAGAGTTAAGTGAAGAGCCAACACAGCTTTATGTTTCTGTCTGTGCCCCAGATAAGGAAGCATTTAAGTGTGTTTGCCGTCCCCAAATCCATAAAGCTTGGGAAAAATTGAACGAAACTTTGGCGCTTTTGCCCAGCTTCCGATGCCCAACTGTGATTCGAGTAACGTTGGTGCACGGTTATAACATAAAAAATATAAAGGGTTATGCCAAACTGATTGAAAAGGCTAACCCAACGTATGTTGAACCTAAAGCATACATGCATGTTGGATTCTCTAGGCTTCGACTGGGTTATGAGAACATGCCGAGCCACAAGGAAATCTGCGACTTTGCAGCGCAATTAGCGAAGGAAACCGGCTACAACATTATTGATGAGTCGAGAGAGAGCCGGGTTGTATTGTTAGGCAGACTTAAAAAGCCCATTAGATTTGGCGACGCTTAGAAGTTGCAAATAATTCAAATTTTCGTGTGCTCACTTGACCTAGTTAATTTGCGAATTAAAAATGAGAACAAAACTTAAATAGTGTTTCAGATATTAGCTAAGTCTTTAAACCATAAATTTAATTGAGGTGGTGACGAGTGGTTAGCGAAGGAAGAGGACGCCTGTTCAGAAGGAAAGACGGCAAATTCTTGATTTATCTACCAAAAGACTTAGCCGAAGACAGCATGTTCCCATTCAAAGGCGCTGAATCTGTATTTGTGAAAGTAACCTTCAAACTTGGAGACACCAAACTGCTCATAGAGAAATGGAAAGAACCAGAACAGCCAAAAGCCTAACAAACGCATTCAAAACAATTCCCCTTCACTTTTATTTTTAAAGAATACAATAAATACTTAACTATACCTTATTCCAGAGAGAAAGCGGTGTCGATTTTATGCCCTTGTTGAAGACTGTTTTAAGAGAGATAAGAAACGAGCTGAAAGAAAAGGAAAAGGTGCGAGAAAGCGCTCAAGAAGGCATGCGCAAAGCAACGAGCCTCTCTAAGCAGGCAATACTTCGGATTCACCAGAAAAAGTTGAAGGAAGCAAAAAAGCTCATTGAAAAAGCAAGGGAAATTCTTTCAGAGCTTAACGATTTGTCAGCCAAATACCCACATATTATCTACAGCGGCTTGTTCAGCTCTGCACTTCAAGAGTATTCGGAAGCAAACATATTCCTAAAATTAATAGAAGAATCGAGATTTTCAACTCCAAAAGAAGTAAACGTGCCTTCAGTTGATTATGTGCTTGGATTAGCCGACGTTATAGGAGAATGCAGACGTTTAGCTTTGGATGCTCTGCGTGAAGGAGATGTAAAAGAGGGAGAGAAATGCTTGCAGATAATGGACGAAATCTACATTGAGCTTATGGCTATGGATGAAGCCTACATGCTTGTTCCCGGGCTCAGAAGAAAATGCGATGTTGCAAGGAAGATTATAGAAACTACACGCGGAGACATAACACAGGAAGTAAGAAGAAAATCGCTGGAAAGATATCTGAAGCGTTTTGAAAGACTGCAGAGGAGAATCCATAAGCCTAGAAAGGTTAAATGAATGGATGCGGTGGGCATAACGCCTAAATTTTCGGTTGAAAGGGCTCATAAAACGCAGATACAATTGTCTAGGCAAATCGTTTTTGAAGATAGACTACCAGAAAAAATTCGTTACGTTGCTGGTGTTGATGTCGCTTACATGAAAGACCACTCAATTGGCGCTGTAGCCGTTTTGGATTACACTACCCTAGAACTTGTTGAATCGCAAACAGCCCTTTACAAAACTCGTTTCCCGTACATTCCAACATTACTTTCCTTTAGGGAAACACCGCCAACAGTTCTCTGCATAAAAAAGCTACATGCAAAACCAGATGTCTTCCTCATTGATGGCCATGGTTTCGCACACCCATATCGATGCGGATTTGCAAGCCACTTGGGAATTGTAATAGGCAAACCGACGATAGGTGTCGCAAAAGGCATGTTACTTGGCAAAGTTAGAGATGTAAAAGTCGAAGAGGACGTTATTTTTCTAAAGCACAATGATGAAGTTGTAGGTGCAGCGGTTACAACGAAACGTGGGCGTAAGCCCCTTTATGTTAGTGTTGGACATATGATTTCGTTGAAAACAGCCATCAAAATTGTTAAGCACTGTGTATGCGGTAACCGCATTCCAGAACCAATTTTAAAAGCCCATAATATAGCGACTTTGGAAAAACGAAAAATCAATATCGCCTCGGCGACTAACAAGTAAGGAGTGAATGTAAGTTGCTTCACCCAAAACTTAAAGAGTTAACCGATAAAATTCGTGATAAGAATCTTCGAGAAAAAGTTATTGAATTAATGGAGAATCCAACATTTGAGGTAGACGGGAAGAGGTATTCAGGTCTGCCTCTCGACGTTTCGCCAGCTGGGTTGTCACATCACCATTGCTACCCTGGCGGTTACATCGAGCATGTCGTTTCAACAGTCAACCTCGCATCAGCGATGTGTAACTCTGTGGAGAAGGTTTACCATGGGAAAGTGAATCGCGACCTTGTTATAGCTGGTGTCTTGTTGCATGACATTTTTAAGCCCGCCACTTACGCTGTGAATGAAAATGGAAGCTACAGTTCAACAGGCTTAGCTGATTACTTAGACCATTTATCCATTGTAATTTCAGAGCTTGTTCGAAGAGGCTTCCCAGTAGAATTAGTGCACGTGGTGTCCGCCCACCACGGGAGTTACGGACCAATTAGACCTCACACCATTGAGGCTTTGATTTGCCATTTGGCAGATTTGATGGATTCACGACTAAACGGCGAAGTCTTAAGCGCAGCAGCATATCTTACGAGAAAAGCTGTTGGTGAAGAGTTGCCTGGATTAACCTCGAAGGAAGCTTTCGAGATCGTTCATTCGAAGGTTGCAGAAGGGTGGGAGGGTGTAGCAAAAATAGTTGAGAAGATAAAACGGAAGAGGAAAACGCACAAAACCTAATATTTTTACTGCCTGATGATTTGAAGGTGGTGACTGCAAAAATGGAAATATCATTTGAAGAGTTTCAAAAGCTTGACATGCGTGTTGGGAAAGTTTTGGAAGCAAATCAAATTCCTGGTTCACGAAACCTCATAAGAATGATTGTGGATTTTGGAACAGAAAAAAGACAAGCAGTTGCAGGTCTTTTGCAATGGTATAAGCCAGAAGACCTTGTTGACAAAAAATATGCGTTCATACTGAATCTTCAGCGGAGAAAGTTTATGGGCGTGGAATCACAATGCATGATTTTAGCTGCAGAAGATGAAAAAGGAAACGTTGTAGCGTTGCAACCAGAAAAAGACATTAGCGAAGGAAGCAAAATCCATTAAATCGGGGCAGATTTTCTAACCTAACAATTTGGCTATGGCTTTAGCTTTTTCTTCGCTTCCAACAAGATACTCAATCATTTCCGGGTCCAAGTCAAGCCATTTTGCAATTCCAGCAGCCATAGTCGCGTTATTTTTGAATATGATTCGCAGATATGGAATAATCTCCTTTGAAGCTCTAATGGCTGAAATGTGGCATTTGCGCTTAATCTTGTAGCCTATGCTCAGCTGCATTGCCCGTTCAGCCTTAGACCTTGACAACATTTGTATACGCTGGGGAAACTTGAAAGGTATCCAACCATGAACCTTACTGTTTTGTCTAGCCATTGCCACACCTGCAGTCATGTAGTCGATTACATAGCGTGTGAAACTCCAGTCTTGGGTGGAGCGGATTCTTCCACGATAAAGGTCTGCCATTGAGAGCGCATCCATTGCTCTTGCCAAATCATGCGGGTCGGTTAAATGTGCCGGAACGTTTTCGTATATCCACTCGAAAAGCATGTCAATGTCCACATCAGCCATGTCCATTGCTTGTTTTGCACCAACGCATGTTTTCCCATAAATTATCATCCTTAACACGTTAAAGATGGTGTCTTGCCTATCACGATAACCAAGCCAAGAAACATCCTCATAAGTTAGTTTTTTCTTGCCCTGAGCCAAAGCTTGAAGGTCGTTCACCGCTGAGCGAACATCACCCTCCGAGCGCTGAGCAATGAACTTGAGCGCGTTTTCTTCGGCTTGAATTCCCTCACGCTCGCATATACGTTTTAAATGTTTCATAACTTCGCCTGCAGGCGGCTTCTTAAACTCTATTAGGAGGCAGTAGTTGCGGAGATTTGTGAACCGCGGGTCGTAGGCATTGTTAGCAATCAAAACTATTGGAGATTGAGCGGTCTTCACAATGTCTGTTATTGCTTTTACTCCACCTTTGTCGGCTGTTCCCGTTAACCCGTCCAGCTCATCTAAGAGGATTATTCTTTTTCCACCAAATAACGAACCGTACTGCGAGGCTAAGCCCGCAAAACGGTTTATGGCATCTTCTGTTCTATAATCGCTTGCGTTTTTCTCAACAAACTCCATCTGAAAATCGTTAGCTAAAGCCTCAACAACAACAGTTTTCCCGATGCCCGGCGGTCCATAAAGGAAAGCAGCTCTTTTTTTCGGGATTCCCTTCTCCCAAGACTTTACCCAATCAACAAACTTTTCGATGGTCTCCTTGTTTCCGACAATCCCAGCTAGGGATTTTGGTTTGTGCTTAACCGTCCAAGCGGTGTACAACGCTCTACACCTATTTCGTCCTTCTCAATTCGTTGCCAGCTTCAACAAGTCTAGCTAACAAGGCGCTCAGCTGAACCTCTTCATCTGCACCTTCAACAAGTCTATAATCTATTTCACCTACGATGTCAGCCAGCTTTATCTTCCATTGTTCTGGAACATCAGCCCTAAAAATTTCCGCGTGAATTTGTCGGATTATGTCGCTTCCAGCCACCCCATACTTTTGAATCATGTCGCGGAGTTGTTTTCTTGCTTCTAAAAAGTCGCCTTTCATAGCAACTTCTATCATTTTTTGTACATCCACTGGGCTAGCCCTTCCGGTAATTGAGTAGACGACTTTCGCATCTACAGGTTTGTTTAATGAAGCTGCAGCCTGTAGCGTATTTATTGCCCTTCTCAGGTCTCCACCACAAACCTCAAAAATTGCATCCAATCCATCCTTCAGAAGCTTCAAACCCTCATTTTCTGCTATGTGCTTCAGATATTTGTCGTGCTCTTCTCTGGGTAAAAAGGTGAAGCGGAAAGGCGCGCATCTGGATTGTATAGGCTCTATTATTTTTCCACTATAGTTTGCACACAGAATGAATCGGCATGTTTCAGTGAAACGCTCCATTGTCCGCCTCAAAGCTTGTTGGGCATCGGCAGTCATGTTATCAGACTCGTCCAAAATCATTATTTTGAATGGAATTTCGCCGATTGATCTGACCCTCGCAAAGGTTTTTACGGTTTCCCGAACAACGTTAATTCCCCTTTCATCGCTAGCGTTTAACTCCATAATATGCTCCCTATAAGCGTCGCCGTAAAGGTCCCTTGCCAAACAGAGAGCCGCTGTTGTCTTTCCAGTTCCTGGTGGTCCAGCAAAAATGCAATGTGGCACGTTCCTTGACTTAACGAAACTCTTCAAGCGCTCAACTATCTCTTTCTGGTTAACCATATCATCCAACGTTTTTGGTCGGTATTTTTCTGCCCACATTTCAAAACTCAATGAGTGAAGCCTCCTATAGTTTCATAGATGGGATTGCTAATAAATGCTTACAGTATAAAGAGGGTAAACCTTAGTTATAATAAAATTATGGCGATTATTTACATTTCATTTTTCATGCTGTTTTTCTTCTTCTTTTTCAAGGAAACCTGTCAGGAACATAGCATATTCACATGGATGTTCGTTTTGAAGTAGGGATTTTATGATTTTAATTCTGCCTTTTTTGCCGTGACTGACTCTTGAAATGACATATTCTAACGCCTTTTTGCGAAGGTTACAGAGCCATGTTTTCTGTTGAGTTTTAACCAACTTGTAATATGGACAGCTTTTATACTTGAGAGTAAAGCCGCCCTCGAAATATTCTATTTCAACCTCGATGCCCAGTTCTCTATACATGTCAATGAGCCTGTCACCCACTTCTCTGATGGTCCATGGATAGTCTTCAGGGAACAACTCGTCTAACTGTTCCTTTTCAAGGGCGAAGGCTTCCTCTACAGTGTTGCAAGACATTGCGTCAATAAGCGTTTGCATCAATCTTTTTCGAGGCAACGGTTCCAAAACTGGCTTTTCCAACAGTCTCAGCTTAAAGCTGAGGAGATTTTGGAAAACTGTGGTTGAAATGTCGTAACCAAGTCCCTTAAACATAGACTCTATCAGCGCTCGCTGGCTGTTCATCACGAGAGGGTCAATTCGCTTGAATATTACAGTGAAGTGCTCATCATCCACAAATCGCACCTCCGCGTCCGGCTGAGTTACATTAATGTTTTTGAGAATGAAATTCTGTGACAATCTCTTAATTTTTTCTGGATCATTTCTTGCAAGCATACGAATGGCGTTAGAGATACGAATGCCCGTGGTGCGGTATATTTCGTCAAATTTCTGTCTATCAGTTGCGTATACCTTTGATGCAAAAGAGTTAAAGAGTTCGCGAGGAACTGGAACGATGTCCAAAAATTGTTTTCCGATTGTTTGGAAAAGGCTTAATTCAGCTAGTTGGTCGAGAACGCTTTGGTCTTCAGCACCTACATATTGAACCGTCATGTTCACTGTGGTGTGCTCAATAGAATAGTCTACAAGTTTCCATCCTCGAGTTGCAAGCATGACAGAAAAAGCAGCTATAGATAACCGAGCTAGTGGAACAGTGGTCACTTGAAAAACTAGCTCCAATATGTTTTCTTTCTTCTCTGCTAATATCTTAGCCTGCTTGAACCAGTTCATTTTGACATATGCAGAAAGCAGAGCCTTTACGAAATCTTTAGGCTCCTTTGGAAACTCATCCACACCCAAAGCAATTCTTACATCCTCTATGATGGCGCCTAAATCCGTAACTGGCTCTTCTAAATGCTTCTCTGCCCAATCCATGAAGGCTGGTCCAACCAGCATTAGGGTGTTTCTGAAGAGGCCTGGCGTTACGTTTGTCAGCCTTTTTTCAATTTGCTGCTCTAGAAACTCGCCGAACTCCTTCTTTCGCAGCGGATAAACTTCTGGGCGAATCATTTTGATGACAATATCTTCACCCATCATACGAAGGTCGAAAGGCACTCCAATGCCTTCCAATATTGTGGCGACTTGAAAACCCACTATTTCTGGCAAACGCTTGAAAGCCCTCAGCCTCAAAATGACAATACTCTCTATTTCGCTGTAGGAAGAGATGTCAAACATTCGTGTAAGATTCTTGATTTCTTCAAGAATCAAGGTAAACTCTTTGAAGTTTGATGGAGTTTTCCAAGCAACAGAGCCCTTTAAAAGTTCAATAATGTTTTTTGCCTCTGTCTTTTGTTCTTTTACGAAGCTCTCAATGGTTTTATCGCCCACTGCAACCTCTAGAAGGCTGTCTAAAGTCTTTCTCCAAATAGACGTCAAATCAGCGGCTTCTCTCATTTTCATCTGTTCATTCATTTTTGCTTTTACTATGCAATCATCACATGAACCAACCTTCTCAACTCTAAGCAAGGTCTCCATAGCTTGTTCAAGAACACGACTTTTTGTGCCATAAGTTTTTGCAAGTTCCTCAAGTATGTCATTTGTTTTCTTGGATATTGTGGTGTGAAGATGTATGGACATGTTGCTCCACACGATTAAACTTCTTAATAGTGGCTTTTAAACATGTTCATAAAAATTACTGAATGTACATGGTAGATCATAAAAAATGGGATTTAGCTGGGCGCCGTTGGAGTCTCCGTGGAAGTAATAACTCTTCCCTTACGAGCCAGCAGAGCATCAGCAACTCTTTTGACCGCTAACATATAGGCTGCAACCCTCATGTTCACGTTGTGCTGTTCAGCCATACTAAGGACATCGTTAAACGCCTTAGTTATCGTATCCTTCAGTTTAGCTCGCACCTCTTCCTCAGTCCAATAATAGTTCATTTGATTCTGCACTTGCTCAAAATAGCTGACGATAACACCGCCGGAATTCGCCAGTATGTCAGGAATTACAGATACGCCCTTTTTGAATAAGATTTCGTCTGCTTCGGGTGTTGTTGGCCCGTTGGCGCCTTCCGCCACAATTCTTGCCCTCACATTTGCCGCATTTGCCTTCGTAATTTGATTCTCTAAAGCCGCAGGAACTAAAATGTCACATTCCAGCTCTAATAACTGTTCGTTAGTTATGAAACTGCTGCCCGGATAGTCGACCACTGAACCTGTCTTGTTTTTGTGTTCTAACACTCTCTCAGGAACCAAGCCCTCTAGATTATATGCACCACCCTTAGAGTCAGAAACTCCTATTATTTTGCAGCCAATTTCATGGAGTAAGCGTGCTGCATGGTATCCGACGTTTCCATAGCCTTGCACTGCCACCGTGGCGCCTTTCAGATTTATACCTAAATGTTTAGTTGCTTCAACAACGGTGTACATTAAGCCCCTAGACGTGGCTTCACTTCTTCCAAGAGAACCGCCAACGTTAACTGGCTTGCCAGTTACAACTCCAAAGGCAGGGTAGCCTACAATTTCACTGTATTCATCCATTATCCACGCCATCATCTCTGCTGTTGTGTAGACATCTGGCGCGGGCACATCTGTGAAAGGCCCTATGAATCTTGCGATGGCACGCGCGTACCCCCTTGTTAAGCGCTCCAACTCCGCCTTTGACATTTCTTTTGGATTGCACCTGATCCCCCCTTTACCTCCACCAAGCGGTAGTCCCGTGACAGCGGTTTTCCAAGTCATCCAAGCTGCCAATGCTGTAACTTCGTCCAGTGTCAAGTCTGGATGGTAGCGTATGCCACCCTTAGTTGGACCCAATGCGTCGTTATATTGCACACGGTAACCAGTGAAAACGCGGATGTTGTTGTCATCCATAACTACAGGAATGTTAACTATGAAGACACGCATAGGATGCTTTAATATTTCATGAACAGATGGGTTAAGATTCAATTTTTCACAGGCTATGTCTAACTGTTTAAGGGCGGCTTCGTAGGGGTTTGGCGTTGCAATTATTGGTGTCAACGTGTCTATCTTCACAAACGTGGCGGTCTGAAGTTTTTCGGTTAAGTTTTGGAGAATCTCCCGCGCTACTTCGCCGTTGCTGCCGTAAAACCACTGATAAGCCTCAGCTAAGGCTTCGGCTTTTTTTGAGAGAAAAGATCCGGCAGGTGCCATTTTCGGGTTCTCACAGAAATAGTCGCATAAAACACGCAACATGTTTTTTTCTTCTTCCGACAAGGGTAGCAATTTTCTTAAGGGTTCAGGCGCTTTTACGTGAACATACTCAGCCTCGTTAATTTTCTTTTGGAGTTCTTCAAAGACTTTCCACGCATCCTCGATTGCAATGCCGAAGTTTTCAGAGTAGGTTGTTACGAGGGCATAGTGAGCTGTTGTATAGCTTTCGATTTTAACTGTGAGCTCTGGTTTTTCAGCAAAGAAATCCACCATCAGCTTTAACATCCCTAGTTCTCGTGCCGAAAGTTCTACTGAATTCAACATTTTTACTTTACCCCCTTCTGAAGTATAATTAGAATCTATGTTCAATTATAGAAACCTTATGTCCATTATGTACACGTTTGTACAAATCTTTAAATTAAGCCGAAACGCAACGCAACATTTTTAATGATGCCCGAGAATCCTAAACACGGGCGTGCAACATTTGCTAAATGATAACACAGTCTTCTATTCTACGGGAATAAAAAGCCTCGACCATCTCTTAGGCGGCGGATTATTTTTAGGAGAGAATGTTCTGTGGGAAATTGAGTCTGGAACCTTCATTAGGGAATTTCTCTATTCGTTTATAAGGCAAGGCATTATTGAAGGAAACCAAGTAATTTATCTAGACTTTATATACCCTCCACAAGCCCTAATGCTACAATTTGCACCTCTAACCAAAACGTTACCCAATGGATGGGAAAAGAAGCTACTAGCTCTTGACTGTTTTTCAGAAGCAGCTGGACAAGGAGAATTTATTTTCAGCGACTTTTACGATAAAGCTCCCTCATGGATAAGAAAAGTTCCCAGCT
>CAZHWZ010000013.1:0-32456 GCA_964535965.1 uncultured Candidatus Bathyarchaeia archaeon
TAGATAGTGGATGGTATATTCTGCATGAAAAGACCCGTGAATTTGAAAGAAAATTCGCAAAGTTTTGCGGTGTAAAAAATGCTGTCTGCGTTAGTTCTGGAACAGCTGCCATTTTCCTATCTTTGCAGGCTTTAGGTATTAAGCACGGAGACGAAGTGATAATTCCCTCGTTCTCATTCATAGCTTCAGCCAGCCCAATAATAGAAGTTGGAGCTAAACCCGTTTTTGTAGATATAGAAGAGAAGACATATAATATAGATCCAGAGGAAATAAAAAAGGCATTGACAAAGCGGACTAAGGCTATAATGCCTATCCATCTATATGGACATCCTGCCAACATGGAACCAATTTTAGAGATAGCACAAGAGAATGATCTTCATGTTGTTGAAGATGCTTGCCAAGCCCATGGCGCAGAATATAAGGGAAGAAGGGTCGGCGGAATCGGGCATGTTGCATGCTTCAGCTTTTACCCATCAAAAAACATGACTGTTTGTGGTGACGGCGGCGCTGTTGTAACTAATGATGAGGAAATTGCAGAAACAGTTAGAAAGTTGAGGGATCATGGGAGACGGGAGAAGTACATTTTTGACATGAAAGGTTATAATTTAAGGTTTAATGAGATTCAAGCGGCTATTGGAATAAAGCAGTTGGAAAAGCTTCCAGTGTGGAATGAGACTCGGAGGAGAATTGCAGAGATGTATAATCAAGCTTTAGAGGGCTTGGTAATTACGCCTGTTGAGGAGCCATGGGCTAAGCATGTTTACCATTTGTATGTGATAAGAGCTAAGAGACGTGATGAGCTTAAAGAGTTTTTAAGTCGTCACGGGGTATCTACGCTTGTGCATTATCCAGTTCCAATCCATAAGCAACCAGCCATAACCAGTGTTTTGGGAACTCAACCGACATTGAAGAATACTGAAAAGGTTGCCAATGAAGTGCTTTCAATACCAATGTATCCAAGATTAACTAAACGCGAAGTCGAATACGTTTCAGATAAAATAAGAGAGTTCTTTGAAGCCCGTAAATGATTATTTCGCAATTACTGTTGATTTTAACATCGCCAAGTAAGATTCAGCCGTGCCAATATCCACTCTTTTCTTGGTGGAGTTTAGTTTTAAGCCATAAACTTTGCAGTTCCAATCTACCAATAGTTTAAGGGCATCAGCCAGTTGTATTTCTCCGTTTTTGTCAGGTTTTACTTCGTCAATCGCTTTGTATATTATGGGCTTGAAGATGTAAAGTGCAACAATTGCAAGGTTTGAAGGGGGTTTCTTAGGCTTTTCAACGATGTTTGTAACCTGAAAAATGCGCGCGCGGGACTGTGCTTTTTACAACTACGAGGTGGCCGTCTTCTTTCTTTTTTAGTGCTTTTCCTATTTCCTTAGAGGTTTCCTCTACGAATTCGAGGTTGACGCTTCCATCGGGGTTTGACGGGGTTCCAACTGTTATGAATGAAGTGTCTGTTTCTAAGATGGCTTCTTTTCGTCCAACGACTGCCTTCAAATTTTTGTTTTTTATGACTTTTTTCAATAAAGCTTCAAGTTGGGGTTCGTAGAATGGGGGGATTCCCTTGTTAATCATTGCTATTTTTTTGGGGGTCGTTCGTTGAGATTATGGTTTTGAATCCTTTATTTGCGAAACATACGGCAGTGCAAAGCCCAACGTAGCCCATGCCAAGGAAAGAAATTTTAGGCATTTGAAATAATCCTCTTTTGGGAAGATTTTAGTGAGTAGGGGATAATTAAGCTTTCAGAATGTGATGGACTGTGCGTGTGTGCAATTGTTGTAGGCCCGTCTATTTGGAGCCAAATAGATATAATTAGCTATGAAGGGTTGATTCATGAGAGCCTAGTTTTTATATTTGGTTGTTGAAGAAGGGGTTATGTGAGGAATTGAAATGAGAGGTTCAAGGTTTATTTTTAGGATGTGGTATTATTTTAGAGTTGGTTACAGTACTTACTTGAGTTTTCTTCTGGGTTTTGCAACAACGTTTGTTACTGTGTATTATTTGGCAATAACCAATATTCCTGCGCTTCAAGCTGTGTTTCCGCATTTTGGGTTATTTGCGGTGGTTGCATTGCTTGTGGGTGTTCCAACTGCTTGTATTATTGGGTGGTACCATATGAAAGGTAGTTCCCTCTGGAAGTCTGAAGTGGATATAACTGTGGAAGCGAATCCTTACCTTTACAAAATGTATCCAGGATATTGGCAGGAAGCTTTTACGCCGCTTTATCTTGAGCTTTTGAAGGGGCTGAAAAAGATTCTTGAGAAAGAGGGAATGCTCAGTGATGACGAAAGGAGGAGTATGAGAGATTTGGAGGAGAAACTTGAAACCCTTGTAAAAGGGGGATATGTAGGCGTACCCAAAACAAGGGCAGATATGCGTTCTTAAACATTGAGTGTTAGTTTATTCGAGCACTTGACAAGTATAAATGACAAAAAGTGTTGATGTCGGTAGCTTTGCAGTTTATGATTTTACTTATTTCTTCCACTACATAGTCTATTTGTGCTTTGGTAATTGTTGTAAAGAGGGGCAATAGCTGAAGACTGCTAAATTATTGTATTAGCGACTTCAGCAAATTTTTTATCATTTTTTAGCGACCATGTTTATTAACATTCTCTGCGTTTCTCGTGCAATAAAATATTATATACTGAGTACAAGCTAAGAGGCGCGCGCTAAAGGGATGCCCTGTTTGGGTCAAAGTATAGTATGGAGACTTTTCATACTGCGCGCAACTAAAAATATCAGGATGTAAATGATAAAACTTTATTAAAAAACTTATCGGCTGAGCTAGAAATCACACTGGAATAATATTTTCATATTTATAAGAGGACGGGAGGTATTAGTCATTTTAAAAGCGGAATATCTTAACAGAAGGCTCGAGGGGACATAGTTGATCTTGGTGACTGGTGGCGCAGGTTTTATCGGTAGCCACTTGGTTGACCGATTAATGGTGGAAGGCTACGAAGTTATTGTTTTAGATGATCTTTCCACTGGCAAGATTGAGAATGTTCAACACTATCTGAATAATCAAAAATTTAACCTCGTTGAGGGCGATGTTCAAAATTCAAGGGACGTTAATAAAGCAATTAACGATGTAGACATCGTTTTCCACCTTGCAGCCTTTGTGAATGTGCCACTGTCAATAGAAAATCCGATGCTTGCAAACAACGTAAACATGAGAGGAACGTTGAGACAGAATTGGCTAAACTATTTGAAACTACTTATAGAGCTTGGATGATTGCCTGTTTTCAGGAAATGCATAGGATTAGTAGACGTTTTGGAGCTGATTTTGATGAAGTTGTAGATTTTTTGGAGGATACACACCGTGTTAGACTTGATAGGCCGGTGATGTTTCTAGGAGTAATCAGTGGGCATTGCGTGATTCCAAATGCTGAAATGCTGCTCAAAAGTTATAATTCAGAGTTTTTGCGGTTGATTTTGGAGTCTAATCACAAAAGAAAGGAGGAGATCAGAGATGAAAATGTTTATGAAGAGGCGGAAAGGTTAGGAGGAGAGCGGAGGCTCTTCAAAGGGAGTTGCTCTCACACCGTATTCTTTAGAGGCTTTGCTTGCTCTGCATATGAGGTTTTAGAAAAATGTTCTCTTCGTTGCACAATTCTGACCATTTTGGGTAGACAGCTAGTCATCTCTTTTGCAGTTTCACGCATAAACTCCTTCAAAGCCTTGGCATGTTCACTTGTTCCAAACATCCCATCCACACATTTAGCAATAGGGCTTCCAATCCATTGGCATCGCATCTAGCAGAGGGGAAAGAATTATTTGTGTCAAGGCGAATACAATTAATATGTGACGCCAGAAAGAATGAACGTGATTTCGATGTGTTGATAATGGAAAGATTGTTCAAGGGTAAGAAAGTTTTGGTGACTGGTGGAACTGGCTCGATAGGACGAGTGATTATACTGGAAATTCTAAGATACAGTCCTGAGGTAGTGAGAATTCTAGATATCGATGAGACACGAGAATTTGAAATGAGGCAACAACTAACGGATTATCCTAATGTTAGGTTTCTATTAGGAAGCATTCGTGACAAAGAGCGGTTACTTCGTGCTATGGAGAACATAGACATTGTTTTCCACCTTGCTTCTTTGAAGCATGTCCTCGCTTGTGAGTATAATCCTTTTGAGGCAGTGAAGACAAATGTGATTGGTACGCAAAATCTAATTGATGCTGCTTTGGAAGAAGAAAGTGTTGATAGGGTTATATTCACCAGCAGCGACAAGGCTGCTAACCCATGTAACGTGATGGGAGCTACTAAATTATTGGCTGAGAGATTGATCACAGCTGCAAATTATTACAAGGGTTGGCGAAAAACCATATTCTGTAGCGTACGTTTTGGCAACGTGCTAGGTTCCAGAGGATCTATTATACCATTATTCAAAGACCAAATACGAAGCGGCGGACCGATAACATTAACAGATGAGAGGATGACAAGATTTGTAATGCCTATGTCTCAAACTGGCAGCGTCTTATTTAAAGCCGCAGAAATGGCGCAAGGTGGAGAGATCTTTGTTCCAAAAATGAAAAGTGTGAGGACCTTAGACTTAGCTAAGGTTATCGTTGAAGAATTATGTGGACACGATGCAGACAGCATCACAATAAAGGTTGTTGGTAGACAACCAGGTGAAAAACTCTTCGAAGAAATAATGACACAGAGCGAGGCTGAGCACGCGCTGGAAACAGAGGATATGTTTATTCTGCTACCAGAAATAACGGAAGATATGTTTATTCTGCTACCAGAAATAACGAAAAACTCGCGCGTCGAGACATTTCAATATCCAAACGCTAGACCTACAAAATTAAGAGGTTACAGATCTGACGACGTAGAAGTTCTCTCAAAGCAGGAAATAAAAGATATGTTCCGCAAAGAAAGCCTTTTTTAGCCTCTGTATGGTATGTACCTTAAAATCTGAAAGTTAGGTGATTTAAGATGATAATTCTAGTGACAGGCGGTGCTGGTTTCATTGGAAGATGGGTTGTAGAAAAACTGTTAAATAATCACGAGGTTGTAGCACTAGACAATCTAAGTAATAGTAGTGTAAAGAACATTAGCGAATTCCATGAAAAACCAAACTTCAGGTTTATAAAAGCGGATGTTTTGGATAAGGGATTATTGAACAGTGCGTTCAAAGAAGTTGACTTGTGCATTCACTTGGCTGCCCAGGTCAGAGTTCAAGAATCATTAGATTATCCGGAGAGAGCCTTTGAGAACAATGTTATCGGGACGTATAATGTCCTCGAGGCTTGTAGGCGAAACAATGTGAAAATAGTCTTGGTGGGTACTTGCTTGGTTTACGACCTTGCACTCTCAAGGCCCATAGACGAAAAACATCCGATTAAACCGAAGTCACCTTATGCTGGTTCTAAAGTTGCGGCGGAAGAAATGGCGATTTCATATTATCACGGTTATGGATTGCCTGTCGTAATTACTAGACCTTTCAATACTTATGGGCCGTATCAGAAGAGTGACATGGAAGGTGGGGTTGTGAGCATCTTTATTAGAAGTTATTTGGAGGGTAAGGATCTTTTGGTTTATGGTGATGGTGAGCAGACGAGAGACTTGCTCTATGTAGAGGATTGCGCGGATTTCATTGTTAAGGCAGCATTTTGCAAAGCTGCAATAGGCGAGGTTATAAATGCTGGAACTGGTAGGGACATTAGTATAAATGATTTGGCGTTAATGATTTGCAGGGAGGAAACGAGGATAAAGCATATCCCGCATCACCACACGCAATCGGAAATTCGTAAACTGGTTTGTGATTACTCGAAGGCAGAAAAACTTTTGGGATGGAAACCTGAGACGCCATTGGAGGAAGGAATAAGAAGAACTATGAAGTGGATGAGAAATGAGGGGATATTATGAGGAAGACTTTTTTACCCTACGCATTGCATTGGATTGACGATGATGATATAGCAGAGGTCGTTAAAGTTTTAAAAAGTGATTGGATAACGACTGGGCCGAAGATAAAGGAGTTTGAGGATTCTGTTTGCACGTATGTTGGTTGCAAATATGGTGTCGCGGTAAATTCCGGGACAAGTGCTTTAGACGTCGCGGTTGCCTCACTAGGATTAGAAAAGGGTGAGGTAATAACTACCCCTTTCACGTTCGCTGCAAGTGCCAACGCGGCCTTGTTCAATGGCCTAAAGCCAGTTTTTGCGGACATAAAGAAGGACACACACAACATTGATCCAAAAGAAATCAGAAAAAAAGTCACAAGTGAAACAAGAGCTATAATGTACGTCGACTTTGCAGGCCAACCCTGTGACATAAGAGAAATAGGAGAAATCTCAGCTGAGCACGACTTGTATCTACTCGAAGACGCAGCTCATGCACTCGGCGCCGAATACGAAGGACGAAAAATCGGTTCTTTTGCACACATAACGGTATTCAGCTTCCATCCAGCGAAGCACATTACGACTGGTGAAGGGGGAATGTGCGTCACGAATGACGATGAGCTTGCACAAAAAATGAAAAAGCTGAGAAACCACGGAATCGACGCGGATACAAGAGAAAGGTACGGACGAGACGCCTCTTGGGCCTATGACATAAGATTTCTGAGTAGAAATTACAGAATGACAGACTTCCAAGCCGCGTTAGGCATCTCTCAATTGAAGAAAATAGAACGCTTCATCGCTAGAAGACAGGAAATCGTCAAAATATACAGGGAAGGATTTGACGGCATCAATGAGATTACCCTACCCTACGTCAAACCGAACGTAAGACATGTCTGGCATCTATACACAATTGTGCTCAACGGAATCAACCGGGACAAGTTTTTCAAAACAATGAGACAAAAGAACATCGGAGTCAACGTACACTACATTCCAGTTTACAGACACGGCTACTACAAACAGCGTTTCGGTTTGAATCCGAAGGATTTTCCGGTCACAGAAGATTTGTTCAAAAGAATAATCACGCTGCCACTGTTTCCAAAAATGAGCGATCAGGATGCGTTCGACGTTATTGACGCTGTCAAAGAGACTGTCAAAGAACTGAAATAGAAAACAAAACGTTACCTGACTAGAAGGAAAAATACGAACTTTAACCGAGGAGCACTTGAAGATCTAATGCAGCTACTGTACGGGCACGAATTCTCAAGACTACTCCTCACGTCTGGTTTGGGTTAATCCATGACTTCAGTTTTTCGAGATTCCTGTAATCCTCATCAAGAGACATTAGACTTCGAGGAGTTTCCAATGTCACATATCTTGATGGGTTCTCTTTAATGCAGCCGGCTAGAAAATTAAAATCAAAGTCGCCCTCACCAACATGCAAATGCTCATCTTTCTCATTCTTCAGTTTCCCATCAGAAACATGAAACATGCTCGGCTTCAACTTCAGTAATTCTTCTACGTATTCTCTGTAGTCTTTCTTCAAACTTGTGGCCGCTTTTATTGCGTGCCCAAAATCCAAACAGAGACCCAGTCCGTCATTCATCAACTTACTAACCTGTTCTACTGTACATCCAACCATCTTCTCATTGTTTATTCCAATCTCGGGCATGTTTTCGATTAGAATCCTTTCATCTTTTATTTTCTCGAGAAATTCCGTGGCATAGTTTATCGAACCATATCCAGGATGGAGAATGAGGTATTTCGCCTCTAGCTTGTCTGCCCATTCTCTGCATACATCCAATGTTTCCATGTTGAATCTTTGCTTGTTTCTATCTGCGATATTTACTCCGTAGGTTTCAGTCGTCACATGTATAACATAAGGAATATCAACCTTGGAGAACGCAGAAATATCCGTATCAGGAACCGGCATTAGTTCAACATACTGAAATACGTCTTTCCTGATCAGCTTGATAGCTTCGCTCAGAAGAGTACGGTTTGTTGACCACAGTTTTAAACCGAACTTGATTTTCATTCTATGCTCCTGACTAAGCAGAATGCTTCAGCAAATCTCAAGCCGACTTCAAGTCCTCTTTTTTGTGCAAGTATTCTTATGCCTTCCAAAGATCTAGGGTGTGGGTATTTCCGTGTCTCACTTTTGTAGCATCGCATAGCTTCCAGCTTCGCATTCATCGTTTCAGATATGTCGACGTAAACATTTGGTGTGAAATTGCTGTGTGCGTTCAGCTTTCCCCATTCTGTGGAGGACAGTACCTCGAACAGCAAGATTTTCTTTACAGAGTGGTCTCCGACAGGTCTTGCAGCTGTAACCACGGCTCTATGGACTTTCTGATGGTCAATGTTTAGGTCTTCAGGATGATGCGTGTATACTACTTCTGGCGCAATTTTTCTCATGTGTCTCTCAATGACTTTCACGATATCCAACAGAGGCACTGAGTCAAATTCATTATCGGGGAAATTTTCGAAGAATACTCTTTTCACATTAATCCTTTTGTTTGCGTCTTCAGCTTCTTTCTTTAACAGGGTCACTGCGTGCCTTTTTTGTTTTTCAGGAATATCTCTGGACGTTACACCCCCACTCATAAGCAGAGTGTATACATCGTTTCGCTGGGCTAGTTTCGCTATTGTTCCTCCACAGCCCAAGACTTCATCATCGGGGTGTGCGGCAACGACGAGTATTTTCACAAACATCACGCCTGCTTTTGTGTCACCATATTAGTTAGTTCGTCTTTTTTTATGTTTTCTCGCATTATAACCTCATATGCTTTTTCTGGACCGACGTTGAACAACAGATCCACTATTGAAAGATGGCTGACGAAGTCTCCCCATATTTGCGGGTATGTCGGATGATTGTATTCTTGGAAATAGACTCTGATTCCTCTCGATTCGAAGTCTATACTGTTCACGTAGTCCTTGCCAAGGATACCAAAGACAAACGTGTTGGCATTTAGTTTCTCGCACATCTCTATAATCAATTCGGATTTTCTTTTGTGTAGGTTTAATTCAGAACTTTTCAGGAATTTAACGTCTATACCCAGTTCTTTGAGAAAGAATTTCGTCAGATGCTCGTTCAAATCGACCAGAAGTTCCCAATTTTTGGCATAAATCTTCTCGAAAAAATCGCAGTAGTTTTCGAAATAGGGAGCTTTCTGATACAATAGCAGAGTCTTCCAGTGCTTGACCCTCCATTTTGTGCTTTCGTCTATTTTCATATCATTTATTGTTTTTGACAAATGCTCCTTGGTCATTACGGGTACTGTAAGCCACACAACCCCATTAGGAGTCTTAACTTTATTTCTATTAACGAAACTATTTTTTTCAAACTGAACAGTATCTAGAGAAACATATACGTCTGATATAGCCAGTTTGTGGAAAAAACCAAGCCAAGGCAAATATGAAGGTTGATGTGCTGTCAATACTGTTTCCATTTTGACCCCCTCAATCGTATATTCTGTAAATCGCTTTTTTGATCTTTTCAACTTCCCCCTCTGTCAAAGAAGGATAAATTGGAACAGATATTGTTTTTTGGGTTATCTTTTCCGCGTTTAGAAAATCATTTTTGCTTAAGTGTAAATGATTATGGAGTAATTCCCAATTTTCTAACGGATTTATAACTTCTATACCTTCCTTTAGGAATTCTTCTTTAATTCTTTCAGGATTTTTGTTTGAAACTATGACGTATCGGTACCAAACATTTTCTTTAACACCAGAAACCTCAACTACCGAAGCATTTTTTGTGATTGCCTCATTGTATTCTTCCGCTATTTCTTTCCTTCTTTTAATAAAATTGTCGAGTTTCTTTAACTGTGACAAACCAAGTGCTGCTTGAAAATCACTCAAACGGTAATTATACCTCTGCTTGTATACTGGTCTGTAATCAAAATCAACCAAGTCATAAATAAAATCAATTAATTCTTTATTTTTTGAATAGACTGCACCACCTTTTGCAGTTGTTAGTAATTTTGTGGCATAAAAAGAGAAGATCGCTATATCTCCGAAGGTTCCAACTCTCTGATTTCTAAATTTTGCGCCAATGCTTTGGGCACAATCTTCTATTATTGGAACTCCTAGTTCAAAGAACTTGTCAATATCTGCCGGAATTCCATACATATGTGGAATAATTATTGCTTTGGCTTTATTGGTTATTTTTTTCACTGCCCCTCCATGGGAGATGTTGAAATCATAAGAATTTATATCTGTGAGCACCGGAGTTGCGCCAGTATAATTTACGGCATTTAAAACAGCAGTACAGACATAGGTGGGCAAAATCACTTCGTCTCCCTTTTTAATACCCAATGAAAGTAATGCCAAATGAAGCGCAGATGTGCCGCTATCTACTGCAACGGCATATCCATCATTTGACAAGTATTTCGCCAATTCACCTTCAAATTCTTTTACTTTTTCCCCTGGAGCAACCCATTTCGAATTCAAGGTTTCGACTACCGATTCTATATCATCGCTTCCAATTGTAGGCCTATTATGTGGTATCATGTCTCCACATCTAACATTTGTAATAATCTTCTTTTACTTTCATTGGATCTCCATAAACCAATGAATAAGGCGGTATTTCAACGCCCTCAACAATCGTCCCCGCTGCAACAACTGAATGATGTCCAATGTGGGCGCCACCTTTGATAAAACTATGAGATCCAATAAAGGTATTGTTCCCTATGATTATTGGTTTTCTTTCTTCCTCTTTCTTCAATCCAATACATTTCTTATGCGAATCTGCGACATTTATTGATACAAAGGATGCTATATCACAGTTGTCTCCAATAACAACTTCTGCTCCTTTTGCGTTAATTTCAGAAAATAAACCGATGTATACATTTTTGCCAATTTTTGGGCTTCCGTTAATGAAAACTAAGGGGTGAAATGGATTTTCACGCAGATCTAAAGCTTTAACCAAAAGATGAAGAAACTCCTTCCTTAATCTTGGGTCTTCCGTAATAGTCTTAATTGCCTCTAAGATCTCTTTTTTCTTCATTTTTCCACCACAAAATCAAACATGTGAGTCGACTGCCAAAGCTTTGGATTGATAGGAGTTTCATAACACCTGATAAAACCAATTTTGGACGCTATGCCCTTAATCTTATTTATGTCAAGCCAAAGTCGCATTTCTTCCATTTCCAATGCTTTTCTAAGGCGTTCTTCGCTGTAATCAAGAGTGTCATAAGACTTTATGTGTGCCTTTCTTTTTCTTACGTCTGGATTGTGCGTGAATACTGCTCTTGATTTTGAGAACATAACATCGTAGATGTTGGATAAGGCTTTTTCTACTTGCTCATAATTTTCAAGATACTGGAGAACAGAACCTGCAATGACTTTTGAATATCTCTTATCCTTTACTTTTTCCATACTTAGCAGGTCATCCAGAAATACTCTGATATTCCCAAAACATCTAGTCGTCTCCTTTGCCTTATTCACCATTTCTTGGGCATAGTCAAATAATGTAATTTCCTTGACAAATGGAGATATGCACATACTTATCCAGCCAACACCTCCTCCAGCATCTAGTACGATGTCTCCTTTTTGAAGTTCTAATGCATCGACTATATCTTTAACCATCAGAAAAAACTCTAAGGGCGTGTAGCTACTCCTTCCGATCTGGACAAATAGATTGCTGGATGTCGCTTTTTCATTCCATATCTTTCTCCAGAATCCTCTCCTATTGTCCATATTCTACCCCTATTCAATTTTGTCAAAAGTGATCAATTCGTTTCTTTTGATGTCTACCTTAGCCTTTCTTCCTATGATATAATTTATAAACTTAGGTGTGAGACCGGTACCGGGTCTCTTGAATGTTACCGCATTCCTAGTGATTGTATCCCCCTTATCGATGTTTTTTGCTGCTACGATGCTTCTTCTTGCTATTTTTCTCATCTCCAATTCTTTAGGTGTCGGTTCTATAACACCACTTCCCAAGGCTCTTTCTATGAATCTTATTCCATCTACCAATTCTCTCATCTCGTCTGGATTTGCTGAGAACCAGTGGTCGGGTCCTGGCAAATTTTTATCCATTGTAAAGTGTTTTTCAATGATTTTTGCTCCCAATACAACAGCACCAAGGGCGGCAGTAGATCCAATGGTATGGTCAGAAAATCCTACCACAACATCAAATGCCCGTTTAATTGTGAGCATTCTTTTTAGATTTACTTCTGTGGCATCGGCAGGATACGAAGAAACACAATGCAAAACTATCAAATCACTGTTTCCCGTATTTCGTATAGTATTGACAGCATCTTCAATCTCAGAGATATACGCCATCCCGGCAGATATTATTAGAGGCTTATTTTTCTTGGCATAATATTCTAAAAGTTCCAAATTAGTCAAGTCGTCAGAGCCTACTTTTATTACAGGTATATCGGCAATTGATAAGATAAAATCCAAATCAGACGGGTTCTGTGGTGTAACAAAGAATTCAATATTTTTATTCTTGCAATATCCAAAGACTTCTTTCCATTCTGCCTCATCAAATTCATATCGCCTGAACATCTCAAACATGGATTCGGTAACAATTCTTCCCCGTGATCCGTATGTGTAGGTACCACTTGGATCTGAAACAAACTCCTTTGCCTTGAACGCCTGAAACTTTACAGCATCCAAGCCGCATTTTCTCGCTTCTTCTACCATTTCCTTTGCTAAGTCTACGTCACCATTATGATTTATGCCGATTTCCGCAACTACGTAGGCAGGCTCTTCTTCTCCTACCCATCTTTTTCCTATCTTCACTTTTTTCACTCTAACACCTCACGAGCTTCTCACTCATCTCCATCAGCGATGAATCCATGTTTAACACCTGCAAGATCTCATCCATATAAAAACCCAATTCTACGATATAGCCTTTTATGAATTGCAACGATAGATTCAAAATCTTCAAAATGTCTATTACGCTCTTTCTCCATCTTCCCTAAATGAGTGCTTGCTATAATGATTTTCAAATTGGAAATGTGCGCGCAAAATCATATTAGAGAAGAGGATCGCAAGAGAGATCAAAAAAGTGAAAGGAATAATTAGGAGGATCTACTTCAAAATAGTGATATTTCGTGTTACATATAGTTTAGTTGCGAGTTCACAGGAAGCAATTAAATGGGCAGGATTTCGAAACAAGTGGAAAAATGGTCTGGAGTATTTGGAAAGGAATACACTGACAGGAATGCTCTTTCTCTTGAAAACATCGAGAGATTGTATGAGCGAAACTACGGGATTTCGAGAACAGAGATGAACCGTAAATTCATTGGGGATCTGAAGAGATCCTTGAGAGTTCTTGAAGTAGGTTCAAACATTGGTAACCAACTTCTCTGTCTGCGAAACATGGGTTTCACAAATCTTTGCGCCGTCGAACTGCAAAGATATGCAATCAAATTGTCAAAGTCAAGAACGCAAAGCATAAGCACGATCCAAGGTTGTGCATCCAATATCCCCTTTAAAGACGAATCCTTTGATTTAGTTTTCACATCGGGTCTTCTAATTCATATTCATCCTGCCGATATCAATGTTGTTTTAGACGAAATTTTTCGATGCTCCAAGGAATACATTTGGGGCTTTGAATACTACGCAGATTCTCTTACAGAAGTCAATTACAGGGGTGAGAACGGTCTTCTTTGGAAAACAAACTTCGTCAGACTCTATCTTGATCGGTTCCCAGGCCTTAGACTCGTCAGAGAAGAGAGATACAAATACTTAGACAATGACAATTTGGATGTAATGTTCCTATTGAAAAAGGAATAAAGCACGCGCGCGCGCTGGTTTGAACTTATCCGCTCTTGCAGAGCCTCATAACTATTTTGCACATAAGAAACGTAACCCAGAAGCAAATTGCAGATTAACTCGGGACTATATGCACCACGCTTAGGATCATCTTAATTGTTTCTGTTTCACATGAGCATTTATACGCTGGAGTTCAGGGTGTTCATCCAATAGCCTAATTACATCTTTCATGTAGATAATCTGCGTTCCAGTGTACAAGCGTCTATAGATTTCTCTGATTAGTCGAAGATCGTCATATGTATCTACAGTGAGACGATAAGTAGGCCTTCTGTAATTCTCTGGCGCTTCAAGCACAGCTATCTTGAAAAGCTCAGGGTGTTCCTGTATATACGGTGTTACATGTTCCCGCTGATAGGGTTTCTTGGCTAGTTCATTGGATTTCTTGAGTACGTTCGTGTTGAACACCTCGGTGTCAAGGCCACGGGGAAAGCTTTTCGGGTTCGTCTCATCAATCAAGTTGCATGTATAATCTAAGTTCTCTTTAAGGTGATAGCTGACTACGTAATCAACTATGTAGGGGTCGATAAGCGGACAATCTGCAGTAATTCTAACGATAATATCTGCTCTTGCCTGTTCAGCCGCCATCAGATATCGACTTAACACATCATCTTCAGAGCCAGCAAACCAGCCGACTCCCAATTTCTTCGCTAATTCAATGATACACTTATCTTGCTCTTTACTTGAGGTTGCAATAACAATTTGATCTAGTTTTTCAGCTTGCATTAATCTATCTATCACATGTTCTAACAAGGGTTTTCCAGCGATTCTTTTCAGAACCTTACATGGCAACCTCGTCGAACCAACCCTTGCTTGCACCGTGGCAACGACTCTCATCTTCGTCTTCATCCATCCAAGGTCCTTTTTAAGCATCTCGCTTAGTAAACCCCTTTAGGAGGAATATGACTAAGATCTGGATTATATATTCCGAAAGATTCTTGCAAAGAAATTATTGCCCAGTCCATCTACATCACTTCAATTGAGTACTTCGGTTTGTTTCATCCCAAGAGGCTCAAAGATCCTTTTGTAGCATCGCGGGAAATGTCTCCAAGATAAACTACGTTCGTCCTCAATAGTAATCAGATAATCCTTCGTTATTCTCGCAATTTCAGGGAATATCCATTCACTATCTGGGTGAATATGTTCGAGAACAGCCATAGTAAAAACAACATCAAATTCATCATCCTTAAAATGTCTTATTACTTCTTCAACAGGCATGTTGTAAATTTTAATATGCACAGCCATTTCAGGATATGACTGTTTGAGTAATTGTACTGCATTTTCACTGATCTCTATACCACTCAATTCCTTAAAACCAGCAAGAAATAGATAATTCAAATTTCTACCAACACCGCATCCAACCTCAAGAATTTTTGCATTTGTTTCAGCATATCTTTTTATTATTTCCACAAGAAATAGACTTCGCGTCTTTCCTTCCAAATATTCCTGTGGAAGGTTGGAACCGTTCCACGGGCTTCTCCAATAATGAAGAAGCGAATCCCGAGGCTTGGATAAGAGCGCGCGATATATTTTTCGATACAGACGCGAAGTTACAACTGCACGGTATATAGGCCTCAATACTGGCTTGAGGAAATCTGGAATTAGATTAGCCAATCTTTTTTTTTCCTTCATGCATTCTCTCCTCGATAAGTTTTACCACCCTTTCAGTTGCTTTTCCATCGATCTTATAAAGATGTTTTTCTAAGTATCTCTTTCTATTTTTCGCCAATTCTGAATCATCTTTTAGCAATTTCTCAATAGAAGGCATTAAATCGTCTTCTTTGTAAACACCTAAAGCCACTCCTTGTTCTACATAATCAACGGCGTCTGCTTCCCCGCCAAGGTTCAAAACTATTATTGGCTTGTTTAACGCCACTGCTTCCATCGCGGTTGTAGAGCTTTTTGTTATTAGCAAATCGCAGACAAATAACTGCTCGTAAGTATCGGAGGTCTTCGGTGTTACTTCCGCATCTATCTTATAATTGGTTAGACAATCTTTAATCATCTCTGTATATCTTTTCCCCTCACCTGGGTGTTGTTTTATAAGCAAAGTTACATTTTTGATGTTCTGCATGGTTTCAAACACTGCCCTAAAATTTTTGATGTTTTCTTCATCGCTTAGACCGTGACATTGTGTTGTCCACAACAAAATTCTATGATTGGGATTAATTCCATATTTTGCCAAAAATTTTTCTTTAGAGTAAAATTTGCCTGCCCGATGTAAAATATCATAGCGGGGTTGTCCGGTTACAACAACTTGTTCTGGTTCGTATATGCTGTTATTGGTAAGTAGGTCGTAGTGATATTGTCCATAAACACAAGTGGTGTCAGGTAAGATTATTTTTCCTTTATCTTCCTTGTTGAATATATAACCATAATGCGTTGCGGTGATTATACCATGCTGGACGGCTAATGTTGGAGTTCCTTCTAGTTTGCCTGCGATCACAAGTGCTCGTTCAAAATCTCCGTACTCATTCTGTATTAAAATCAAATCTGGTTTTTCTTTGTCAATCATTTGTTTTGCCATTTCAATATGCTTAACAGCACGAGGAAACAACATATAAAAATAGAACTTGAGCTCCATTTCCATCTGAGTACATAGATTTTTTCCATCGTATGCGCATAGTTTTCTAAAAATTTCATCGTTGGCTAAATCTTTCCATAATCCTTTAAAATACTTAGAAGCTTCTTTTTGTCTTTCCCATACATCTAAAGACCAGTAAAGATTGAAGGGTCTATGCGGAATATACCAGTTTTTTAGTTTATCAATAAAAACTCTCAAGCTGCGAATTGAAATCCCAAGAGGATATGTGCCTACAAACCTGCACTTACCCGTAACCCCCAATTTCTTTATGATCGAATCAAAAAAAGCATCAGATTTTTTCACGCTATTTGTTTCATAATCTCTAATAACTTTCCACTCTACATCTTGCGCAGTAAACAATATTTTCGGAACTTTATCTTCCTCATTCTGATTATTCTTTTTCTTTTTTCCATAAAGGTTCATAATAAGTCTTATCAATATCGTCCTTGAGAGGGCCAAATAAGGTTCAATGGTTTTGTAAACCATCCATAGGAATCTATTGCGAGTTAATTTGTAATTAAGATCTTCGTTTAGTACCCTGCTTATGAAATAATAGAATCTAAAATTTACAAACCACCACAGGGTTACATCATTATATGTTGTTAACTCGATTAGATTCTTACCACAACTCAGCTTGGTTTCAGTGAATCTATGCATATAATCGTTGTAATTTGTCACTTTTTCTCCTCTTTAAAAAGAATATGATGACTTCTGTAGGAAGTCTGAACATCTAACTTCTCAACTTTGGAAAAGCCAATATTTAAAGCTGTTTTCTTGATGTTATTAGTTTTTACCCAAAATCCACACATGTACGCATTATAAACTGGCAGAAAAAAAGTTAAAAAGTTGACAAGAAGTCGCTTGTTCACTATGTTCCGTTTAGAGTAATCCGGATTGTCGAACAAATATACTGTCCCATTGTCTTCTGTAATATTGTAAAGATTTTTCAAGACAGTCTTGTAGTAGGTGGGATGAATGTAAAAGAATGCGTTGTTCAAGAAAACCTTTGTGAATTTCCCCTTGGTGTTCCTCATGTTGGCAAAATCATCTACGTAGAACAAATCATTCCCGAATCTCTTTTTAGCATTTTCAACTAGATGTTCCGACGAGTCAAATCCTTTGACATTAAAACCGTCTTTATGAAGCAACCAAGTCAGTTCACCGCTGCCGCATCCAGCGTCTAATATTGTGTCATCTTTCGCAGGGTTCATCATCTCCTTAATATTACTATAATATAACATGAACTCCTTCCAGGAGGTGTCGGCATGCGTTTTGTTACACTTTGCCCAATAGTTCCTACTAGTCTTGGAAGCAGCTCGTGGGGAAATTCTAACCTTTATCATCAATAAGATGTACTTGAGATGGTTGACAGTGGCAATTTTCGGTAACCTGCTCATTTCGCTCTTTCCTTTCTACCTTTTTCTCCTCAACAAATACTCCGCAATTTTCGTCAGAGTACTCTTTTTCACTACGGCATAGTAAGGAACTAGTCTTGGGTTAAATTGAGCCATAAACTTCGCAAGGTGTGGCGTGTTTGCTGCCATCAGATTGATCTCTTTAAACCCTTTCTTTTCCAGATCTTGAAATATTTCATACAGGAGCAACGACGGCGCACCTGTTTTTCTTAGTTCGCTGTGCGATGCAGCGGACCATCGATAAGCTCTCTTATTGTCATATATGATAATCTCAGCAGCTGCCACTTCTCCTGACTTGGTTTTTGCAATCCACATCTCGCCTTTATTTTGATTTCGCAATAGATTGTATATATTCCTAAAAAAATCCTCAGATGCCGGCGGCTTCAAGCTTTGACGCATATAAGTCTCTTTGTACAATTCATAGAACAGGGCTATATCTTCAGATTTTTCAGTTGCCACGCCACCTTTTTTTGCCTTATTCACTGTCCATCGTGCATCTTTCGAAACATTCTTCCCAAAATCAGCTAGGTCTAGATAATACGCATAATAGACAACGCTCTGCCATCCATTCCACATAAAAGGCCTAATATCTATAAAATCTGGAGAATTGACCAGCTGTATATAATCAAAATGTTCATTTTCAAGTGCAATACATAATGACTCTATAGCATCGTTAAGACTTTCCTCCCGCCTCCTTATATCATCACTCCGTGCTTTTTCCAATATGACACCGCCGAAAGCTGTTCCTGAGATGGCTGAAGACGCAATTTTGAAGAATCCTTTCTTGTAAACATAAAACGAACAGCCAGCAAGCAAGTGACCGTTCTTGAAACATCCGAATATTCTCAATTCTTTACCTAGGGATTTGGCACACGTGTCTAACCAATCACTGCCATGAAATATCGTGCCTTGTGGCGACTTTCCAACTAATTCATCCCACAGACCATAGTCTTCTTTTTTTATCTCTTTAATCTCAATTGATGCCATTTGTCTCTGTTTCCTATACATCATCAATGGTTATAAACTTATTAATTCTATATAATATCGTATAGTACTCCCCGCCGCATCAATTCGGTTCCTGTAATGAGTTTTCGCGCGGAAAAAATCCTAAAACAACTAAATCCAAAACCCAAAATTACGTTTCACTAACCACGCATAGATTAGAAAACCTAAACAAGCCAAATACCTATGGTAAACGCCATGATAAAACTAAAATCATTAACAACTCGACAGAATGCTTGCCTACTCCGAACTCATAGGGCTGAGGAAAGAAAAGCCCCGTAGAAACAGAATCACGCAATGATGCAGTTTAGTTGGTTGTCAGCTTTCCTAAGGTTTCTAATCAAAGTGTCGCCTTAACTTCGCGCTGTAATCGCGCATTGTTTCACTGGTTAAATTAAAGCCAAGCCGCGAAAGTTCCTTGAAATTGTACTGTGTGGCCCAATATAAGGCCCTTTGAAACAAATGCCTTGGGCTCCTTCGAGTTTCAAGTTCAGCTTTTCTTTTTAGCTCTATTAACTGCTCATCAGTAAAGTCTGTGAGGTTTACGGCGAGCTTCTTAGCGTCACCAATAATGCTCAACCGCTCAAAGTATTGTTCTTCATCCGTTGTTTTTCCAGCCCTTTTGGCCCACTCATATAATTGGGTTCCCGGGTATGGGGTGGTATAGAAGAAAGAGGCGGCTATGCCTAATTCCTTGCAGAAGTCTACAGTTTCTCTAATAGTGTGCATAGTTTCGCCAGGATACCCTATCATAAAGGTTGTATGGCACGTAATGCCGCTTTTTCTCGTTAAAGCCCAAGCCTTTTTGGCCTGCTCAACCGTTGCTCGCTTATTCATCAGATCCAAGATTTTTTGGCTGCCGGACTCAAAACCATAGCCTATTAGTATACAACCGGCTGATTTCATGTTTTCAAGGATTCCTTCATCAACAAGATTAACCCTTGCCGAGGCGTCCCATGTTACATTGAGCGTTCTTAATCGGTCACAAAACTCCAACACCCATTTTTTGTTGATCGGTAGAATGTCATCGCAGAAATTAATATGCTGAACCCTATATTTTTCTATTAGAATTTTGATTTCTTCCATTATGGAGCCTACAGGCCTTTGCCTGACCTTATAACCATAGAAGGTGTGATAGCAGTAGTTACAGTCATAAGGGCAACCTCGTGTTGCGGATACGGTCATGGCCCTCACTTTTCCATCAGTTGATTTCTTTTGTAGTTTTTTAAAGCGTTTTGTCTTTGCAAGCAAAATTTCACCAAGATTTACCATATAGGTTTCCATGGGGAATAGGTGCCAAGCGGGCAGCGGTAGCGTACTCAAATCAGTTATAGGTTCTCTGGGTCTGTTTACTACAATTTGTGCACCTTGCTTATAGCAGATGCCTTTTATATCCTTTAAATCTCCATTGTGGCCTAATGCGTTGACAGTTTCCTTAACCGTTAACTCGCCCTCTCCAATCACAGTAACATCTGCCTCTGTCTTTTGTAACAAGGTATTGTACGCAGAGGAGGCCAGCCCCCCTCCGATCATTATCTTTGCTTCCGGGTGATACCGCCTTATTACGTTGGCCAACCACTTTACATACGAATATTGGGTTATCAATCCGCCAATACCGGCAACGTTGAGGTCAGATTCCCCAATCATTTGGATAACGGTTTCACGATCGTACCTATTGCCATTAATGTCCAACGCCTCTACGGCATATCCTTCTTCTAACAATGCACTAGCTACATAGGCCAAACCTTGTGGGAATGCGTATGGAGGAAGTTGCTCTCTAATAGGAGGGTTGATTAAGAGCACTTTCATAGAGACTGCGCGCCTGCTATTTATTTCCGTAATACTATATCACTTTTATATTGGAGTGTGCACAATCCGTTTTAAGTTTTTCTGTTTTCTCTTGATTTGTGGAAAACAGAAAAAGATATCAGCGACTTGAAGATATTGACTTGAACGTTCACATTAAAGATTGAGAGAGTAAAACCAAGCGTCTTCACCTTTTGGGAAAGAATTCCCTCAAGAATACCAAAAATGCTAGTAGCTAAACTCACTAAGAGGAGGGCAAGAATACGCCTTCTTCTCAAAAATGGCAAATTGATGTCTTAAGCTTTATTATTAGAATCATATGAGTTTCTTGGATTGAAGATACTCCTTGAAGCTCACAATTTCCTCGCAACGATCATATATCTTATCAACCTTCTCCGCAACCCTTGGAAAAAGCTCAGTGGTCTCCCCGGGATGAATCAAAACCACAACATCATGATCCCTTTGATAATCAATCAACCAGTCAACCGTAAACTTTCCATCATCCATATAGCCGGGAAAAACCCAAAAAACGCTTGGAAAAAACACGACACCTTCAACCACACGAAAAACATCTGTGGGGATAACATCATTCCCACAAAAATAAATCATCCCGTGGTCCTTCGCCCTCTTAATGCAGAGCTCCGAATTGTAAACTTCACCTAAACCAACACCAAGCGGCGTGTGTAATCCCCTACTCCCATGCTTCGTAAAACCGAAGGGCTTCAAATCCTCAGAAACATATTTCAGATTCTCCTCAAAATAAACCTCATCCTCAATTCTATCAGCGTGAAAACCAATTTCATGTTCCTCGCCTAAAAGCTCGCGCCTAAAATCTCTAGGCGGTTTGGTCACGGTCCTGAAAAACCAAGAAGCATGAATGCCCATCGATTTCTCGCGTTCAAACAAACATCGCGCATCCTCCAAATAGCCAAAACTCTTCCACACAGGAAAGCTCCGTCCCACCTTCATCCTTAAGTAATTCAACCCTTTCGAAAACAAAGTTCTTATCGAAAAGGCATCATCAACATCATGCCTCAAAATAATCAACAGCATCCCCCAAACTAGCCGAATGTATAAATCACAAGAATCCTTATATGCGTTTATTCGCAACAACATAAAAACCACAGAGAAGCACGGGAACCCCATGGAAACAGTAAATGCAATCCTTGTTTTGGGTGCTCGCCCTCAGATCATCAAGTCCGCTCCCTTCATTCACTTGGCGGGTAAAGATGAAAAAATCAATCTGGAAATAGTTCACACCGGTCAACATTATGATTATGAAATGACAAAAGTGTTCTTCGAGGAACTTAGCCTGCCAGACCTGACAGCAAACCTAAACGTTGGCAGCGGAACCCACGCACAACAAACAGCAAAAATAATGCTACGCCTAGAAAAAATCTTGCAGAAACAAAAACCAAACCTAGTAATAGTACCAGGAGACACAAACTCTACATTAGCCGGAGCATTAACAGCAGCAAAACTACACATACCAGTAGCCCACATAGAAGCAGGAGCAAGAAGCTACGACATAAAAATGCCAGAAGAAATAAACAGACGCCTAACAGACCATTGCTCTAATTTGCTCTTCACACCAACAGAAAACTGCACAAAAAACCTCCTAAAAGAGGGCATAAACAAAAACAATATCCACCTAACAGGAGACACAATGTACGACGCGCTACTGCAACAACTCCAAAAAGCCGAAAAAACAAAAATCCTACAACAACTAAACCTAAAACCAAAAACCTACGCACTACTAACAGCACACAGACCAGAAAACGTGGACAATCCACAAAACCTAAAAAACATTCTAGAAGCAATAATAAAGCTAAAGCCAATAACGATAGTCTTCCCAGCTCACCCAAGAACACAAAAACAACTCCGAAAAACCAAACTCTACAATAGAATCCAAAAACAAAGACACATAAAACTCATAAAGCCAACGGGCTATCACGAAACGCTAAAACTGATAAAAAACGCAAAACTCGTCCTGACAGATTCGGGCGGAATGCAAAAAGAGGCTTTCTGGCTAAAAACACCATGCATAACCCTACGAGAAAAAACAGAATGGACAGAAACCACACAGTTAAAAGCCAACTACCTAACAGGAACCAACCCGCAAAAAATAGTCAAAACAGTAAATAAAATCTTGAAAAACGAAAAACAAATAAGAAAATGCCTTGAAGAGCTTCCAAACCCCTTCGGAGACGGAAACGCCTCACAAAAAATATTAGAAGCCATTAAATTCTACCAGACTGAATCAAACTAAACATTTCATAAATCTTCTTTTCACAATAATCTTCCCACGTCTTGCGCTTTGATGGAGGGATCTCACCATTCAAGGCCTTTAGAATACCATCAGCCATTTCATCCTCATTAACCAGCAAGTACTCCCCAGATTCAGCCACTCCACAGGCAACGATGGGCTTTCCAAAAAACATGTACTCAGAAATTTTGCTGACCCCCTCCTCGTTATAAAAGGCAGAATGAGGAGACTTATGCCTAGGCGCGACACAAACATCAGCAGCCGCAATGAAATTTGGAATTGCCTTGTGCGGTTGCCAACCAAACAACCTCACCTTCTCTGGGAATCTCTTCGCAAACTTCTCTAACCATGGATAAAGAGGCCCGCCACCCACAATCCAAAAGACAACATCAGCCCTCTTCAAAACATCCTCCATAATTTTTGGCAACAAATCCGCGCCTTCCACACGCGTCAACTTGCCCACAAACAAAATAACCTTATCATCCTCACGAAGTCCCAAACGCTTTCTAAACTCCTCTCTTGAAACAGTAATAGCCCCAAAAGTCTTTAAAGGATAATTGGGAATAACAAAAACTGGTTTTCCAAAATCCTTTACTCTCTTCATAAGCCTACTAGTCGTCAAAGTAATAATCCAAGCGTGTTCCAAAGCGAAACGTTCAAAAAAGGCAGTCAAACGAACCCAAGGCCCACTTCCAAACTCGTTCTCCACCTCTATAGCCCACGGAGAACGATACTCCAAAATGTATCGCTTTCTCCTTAAAACCAAAGGAATAACCAAAATGTCTGGACAATTGGCAACCAAAAAGAAATCAGCACGAACAAAAAACACCTGCAAAAGCACAGCGAAATAGTTTACCACAGCGAATAAAAAGCGTCCAATCCTGCCTCCACGCCATACAAATCTAAACTTGGGAATCATAACGTCAAACTCAACATTCTCACTCTTCTGAAGAGTATACGCAATCTTCTTTATTCTAGGATACTTCAAAGGGTCTAAAGCTATGTAAACAACACGCATAAAATTACCTTCAAAGCCTTAAAATTGCTTC
Organism: uncultured Candidatus Bathyarchaeia archaeon; assembly: GCA_964535965.1. GTDB lineage: Archaea > Thermoproteota > Bathyarchaeia > Bathyarchaeales > Bathycorpusculaceae > CAZHWZ01. The sequence goes on from CAZHWZ010000013.1 coordinate 23,765, forward strand.
AGCAAGATTTCTCGCGCCATCCTCAAAAACCGGAAACCTTTTCCTTTTAGCCGCTTCCATAGCCTTCAGCAAGTTCTCCAAATTTACATCCCACACAAAGACTGCATTTACCTTTTCCGCAAAAATTTCAGCATCAGACCTGCCCACAGTTCTTTTCCACTCAGGATTAAGAACCATAACCATGGGTTTTCTGTAAACCACCGCTTCAAGAGCAGTGGAGCCAAAATGGGTAACAACAAGGTTTGCACCTGCGACAAGTTCATAAAATCTTGTTGAAAAACGCAAAACCCTCCACTTAGGGTGTCTCTTCTCATACGGTTCCGGGTCCACCCGTCCAGTCTGCAAAACAACATTCTTTAACTTGCTTTCAGAAATAACATCAAACAGTTGCTTGTGTCCCAAAGTCCCCCCAGTCACGAGGACGTAGCCCCCATTCCAAGGCTTCACCTCTGGCTGAGGAAGCAACGGTCCGACGACCACACCTTTTTTTAACAATTTCTTCTGTTCTTCCCAATGCAACGCTGTAATGACCGAAAAAAGTTGCAAGATAAGCGCGGTTTTAGAAGCTTTTGTGAAACGGACAGAGCTTTCAATATTAACTAACGGCACACCTTTCATCCAAGCAAACAACGCTGGTGGAATACAGAAATTACTGCCAGTGCTAACCACAACATCATAATCATACGAAATCTTCTTGATAGATTCAGCAAAAGCTTTAGCAAGTCTAGGTAAAAACTCGCTCGTCGGCGTTTTAGCCCCACGGGGCTTCAAAAGAAAATCAACCGCGCCAAACTTGCTTAGCCTTTTTTGACTTAAAACATCTCCTTCTGGAACTAGAAAATGCAGAGCTGCTCTAACGTAGAGCCTCTGAGCTAGCGCATAACCATACCCTGTATGCCCGCCACCACCAGCCAATATCATCACGTTCTTAGACAACAAACCTCCACCGACTGAACAGCTCTAGCACCTGCAAACATTTATTTTTAATGCACCTATTAATATAGTGTATGGGCAAACATATTTGATTTAACAGCATACTTTACAGCACTTGCCGCAGCTCCTCCGTTCTGAACAACTCGATTTGCCGCCGACAGAAAAAAAGGAAGCAACAAGAATGGGATTTGTTGCAAATATGATTGCCTTAATCGCATCAGCGCTCTGCATAACCCTAGTTCTGATAATAGTAAATACAATTACGCCAACACTTGCAGATAACCTCGCAGAAATGGCTCTTGAAGCCGTACAAAAAGATTTACGAGGCTTATATCACGCCTCAGGAAGCCAAAGAATTAGCCGCTACGAATTTGCCAAACAAACCGCAAAAGCCTTCAACCTAGATCAAAACTTGATCCAACCCATAAAAATGAGCCGGTTGGCCGTTTGGGTAGCCAAAAGACCAAGAGATTCATCCCTAAACACTGAAAAAATACAAAAACAGCTAAAAACAAAACCACTAAACGTAACAGAAGGATTAAACAGAATGAAGAAAGAGGCAGAAACGTGAAAAAGGGTGAGCATACAAAGTTCCAAATGTATCATTTAAAGATTTTAGAGAAGGTATAAATATTACATAGATGTAATACGTCTACGGTGAAGAAATGCCTGTGAAAACGACAGTCACGCTAAAAGATGAAATTTACGAATACCTAATTAAAAAATTTGGGAGAAGAAAAATTTCAGAAGCAATAAATCAAGCACTCATGAAACAGCTCTTCAAACCACTCAAAGGTATGTTTGGAGTCGACCCATGGCTCACAACAGAAAACCTTAGAGACGAGGAAGAACCCCATGAAGCTTCTTGATTCTTTCGCATGGATAGAATATTTCATGGGTTCAAAAAGAGGCGTCAAAGTAAAAGATTATGTGGAAGGCGACGAGCCCTTATACACGCCCTCAATCTGCATCACGGAAATCAAATCAAGATACTTAAGAGACCAAAAAGACCCAACAACCAGAATAAACTTCATTGTTGAAGGAAGCTTCATCATACCATTAGACAAAGAAATAGCCCTTCTAGCCGCAGACATCAAACAAAAACATAAGCTTCACACAATAGACGCAATAATATACGCTACATCCCAACACAAGAACCTCACCCTAGTCACGGGCGACCAACACTTCAAAGATCTGCCCAGCGTGAAAATAATTTAACATCATTTAAATTAGAAAGACAAATAACTTGAACGTTGAGACATCTCTCCTCTATGCCTCAAAACTTCTAGAAAAGAAATAACCGTTGCTCTTTAGGGCGACATTTTGACCAGAATACTCGTTGACAACCTTTCAAAACTTAATAACCTTTATATGCTGCCTAACTTCGTCTGTGCGTGATTTCCCATGAAGGGCGTGATACTCCACGGCGGTCACGGAACAAGACTGAGACCCGTGGCTAAAAAAAAGTTTGGCTAATAGAAGTTTTCACGAGGCTAAAGAAACCAAAAACAGAAAATGCCTTAGAAATATTGAAAATAGTATGAAAGAAGGCTTAACCTACTATGATGCCTCATACATTCAGGCAGCTGTCGATAACGGTTTGACACTGGTCACAGACGATGAACAACTTTATAAAACAGATAGAAAGTACGTAAAGACTATAACAAGCAATGAGCTTTAACCGCATGTAGCCAAAAACTCACTTCTAACTTTTGAGTAGGCGAATAGCCTAAGCGTAAGAAACGACTTCTCTGATCGCCTCCCCAATTAGCTATAAATAATTTATTAACTGCAACGAAAGATTGAGCAAACGTGAAGAGATAGTACTAAAATGCTAGCAATCATTAAGAGCATCGATATAGAATTACTAAAACCCAAGAGCACACAACAGTGAAAAGCTTGGCTAAAAACGAGATTAGGCTTCAGTATTCTGGTTTTGTTATTTTTGCAGCTAAAATGCTCAGCGTAGTCACCGGCGTAATTTTTCAGCTTATGATAGCACGTTCATTATTACCAATGTATAAAGCTGAGTATGATTTGTGGTTCAACATCAGCGACGTATTAGCATACTTTACAGTGATGTCTGGCGTGCTTTCATTCTGGGCAATGCGTTTTGCGGCCAGAGAAAAAGAGGGGGCCATTAAAACGGGAATTTCTGCAACCCTAATAATTTCATTACTAGCCACACTACTCTACCTTCTGCTCATCCCTTGGATAATCTCATCATTAGGAATTAGCGACAAATTCCTTCCAGTATACTTCCTAATTTCAATACAGGTAATAGAAGTCTACTCCATCGGCATATTAGAGGCGTGCTTACAAGCGAGGATTCCACAAAAGATAGGTTACGGACTAATTGTGCAACAAATTTGCAAAGTCATCTTAGGCTACATACTCCTTGTCCAATATAATCAACTACTTCTAGGGGCAGTAATCACAATCATGGTAGCATTTGCTATTCAGACAATTTATTACTTCAAACTCCTCGTAAAAGAGTTGAAACAAAGAATTAGATGGGAATACGTGAGAGAATGGCTTAAAGGGTCTTTAGTGAACATCTACAATGTTGTGGGCAATCAAATAGCAGCCTACATATTCATCATGTTATACACTTTTGGTGGCGAAGGAGCTCGAGGCAGACTTGGCGCTGCTGCAATAGTTGCGAACGTAATCACATACTCCTCTTTCTTGGCATTTGCATTGTACCCGAAACTTCTGGCGGAAAGAAAACGCGAGGACATAACAACTTCTCTTAAAATGGTTTTGATGTTTGCCATACCAATGACTGCTGGCGCGATAGTGTTATCTGACTCCTACATAATGATGATAACTGATGTTTATAGGGACGCAGCGCCAGTTTTAGTTGTATTAGCAATAGACGCCTTAATCGCAACTATCTCGGGAGTTTTTAGTGCCGTGCTTCTTGGAATCGAATCAGTCGATGAGAGTGCAAAAATATCGTTTAAAGAGCTAGCTAAAAGCCGATTGTTTATTGCGTTTTCTTTTCCATATTTCCATGCGGCAATAACTCTTCCAGCGGCTTACTATGCCTTAACAACTTATGCCAATAACCAGCCTTTGCAAGCAGCCTTCTCTGTCAGTGTTATCAACTCCTCAGCCCGTTTCGTCATGTTCATCTTTTTGTATATCATCGTCCGTAAAATGGTCAAAGTAGACATACCGTGGATGAGTATAGCAAAATATGCTTTCGCCTCGGCCATTATGGCAATTATCCTATTTATAGTGCCGCATCCAACAAGAATATCTACAACGTTGGCTATGACAGCATTCGGCGGCATCGTTTATTTGGTACTACTAATGGCAATTGACAAAGAAACTAGAGTGCTGCCTAAAGCAATATGGCAAGAGATTAGAAGAAAACAAGGGACTATCTAAGCATCATTCATTTTTCCATAACTCAAGGAAGAGCGCTTTTAAGGCTTTTATGAACGCATCATAGTTTGTCCATAAGGCTGCAACTTTCTTTTTCCCATTGTTCGTTCTAATCAGCAAAAGCAGCTGCTCATCATCAATAATTATAAAGGTTGACAGATCCTCAACATTTGAAAGTGAATACTTGGCCTTCTTCAACTTCATTTCTTCAATGAAAAAGCAACTTTTCGGGGAATAATTAGTTAATAGCTGGACATTTATGCTCCAATATTTGAAATACTTAGCGAGCGGATTCGTTGCCGTGGATTGGAGCTGCAATATTGCAGCAATCTATGAGAAAACTAACGAGGATTCTATCATCATAACAGTAATATGCAGCAGCGAACTTAGAACCCATGGTGAATAAGAGGAAGGCGAGCCGAAGATGGATCTGATCCTAAAATACGATCCAGAGGCAGACATCTTAGCAATAAAGCTTAAGAGGGAGCTGTAAAAAACGAGAAGTTTCCAGACAGCGACGTTGTCTTAGGATACGATGTGAACGGTGAACTCGTTGCACTTGAAATATGGGACGCCTCAAAAAGGGGCTTGCTGAAAGGCCTAACAGACCTCATATGCAAGAAGAAATTGTTGAAGCCCTCCTCTCAATCATTAAGCGAGTTTCATCTTTGCGACCAAAAATAAATAGCTGAAGGAATAGCGAACAAACTTTAGAAAAACCATCCAGAAACTTTTAGTAGTACAAGAAGACTTAAGTACTACATTTTAGAAAAAGTACTATAGTGATAAAATTGGAAGAGGTTTCTGTAACAAGGAAGGGTCAGATTACAATTCCAGTAAAGTATAGAAGAAAGTATGGAATAAACGAGGGAACAAAAGTGCTGGTTGACGACGCTGAAAAAGGCATCTTTCTCAGACCTATCATGCGCCTAGAGGAACAAGCAGGAATCGACGCTGGAAAATATAATACTCAAGAACTGAAAAAATCACTAGACCGCGTACGAGAGGAATGGCGTTAAAGGTCATCTTAGACACCAGGTTTTACTTTTCATATTATAATCCTGAAAGCAGAAAAATAGCCGATTGGAGTAAAAGCGTCATCCAAAAAATATCCAAAGGACAAATTACAGCAGCTTCATCAGCCATCACCATTACAGAACTTTACAACACCATGGGAAAAATACTCGGAACAGACGCCATAAAAATAAGAATCGCCTCAGCAAAAAGCTCAAATATAAACATAATTCCAGTAACAGAGAACATAGCCGAACTTGCCGGAAAAATAACTCTGAATACACCCAAAATTCCTTTAGCCGATGCCACAATAGCTGCTACAGCCCTTATTCACGCCAAAGGCGTGGCAGTCACAGACGACGAACACTTCAAAACTATAAAAGGCATTAAAGTAAAATGGCTAAAAGACCTTTAGCCAAAATAACAAAGGCGCGAGGGCGATCGGAAGATGGATCTGATCCTAAAATACGATCCAAAGGCAGACATCTTAGCAATAAAGCTTAGAGAGAAAACTCTAAAACGAGAAGCTTGCGCGCGTGGTGCCCAAGTTTTTAACGTCCACTAATGTGCAGGAAAAAGGTTTTTATAGTGTTATGCCGCTACATAACTATATAGTGATAAGCTTGACGAAATACGCAACGATTTCGGTTCCCGCAGAGGTTAAAAAAGTTCTTGAGAAGGTTAAAGGTGGAGATGAGTGGGGCGAGTTTCTTCTCAAGCTCTACTCTGAAGTTAAAAGGTTAAGAAGTGAGAAGGCATTCAAACAACTTACAAACATTCTCACGGACGAAGACTTAAAAACCATACTCGAATCTACCAAGGAATTTAGAGAAAGGTTCGCTGTCAGATGAACTTACTCGACACAGACATGATAATAGAGCTTCTACAGAAGAGAAAACATGAGGTTGGAGCTATTTCAACAATAACACTTATCGAGGTTTTGAGGGGGCTAGACGCTGAGAAAAGAGCAAAAGCGAAAGAACTACTCGAAGAAAGTTTCAACATACAAATCATAGACAACAAGATTATCGAAACCTACTGTAGCCTATTCCAAAAGCTCCGAAATGAAAGTGTACAAATACCCGACGCCGACCTACTCATAGCTGCAACAGCCATTTCCAACAATATGACACTAAAAACGGGAGACAAACACTTCGAAAGACTAAAAACCTACGGCCTAAAGGTCACAACCTAACTACATATGCAACAAGCGCGCGCTCTTTCATGCAGCCTGAATAAGCATAAACAAAGCTTATCTTACAGAAAGCCCAATTTTTAGTCGATACCGACTGAAACATATTAGGACCATATTTGGATCATATATTAAACCCCTCCCCTAGAGTGTGCGCACACATGAAGCAACCGTCTGAACCAAACATTGACAAGTTTGGGATATCATGATCAGATGCAAAGACAAAAACTTCTTTTTTTAGCATTATTAAGCATGTCATCGGCCCTTAAGCTGATTTGCTCTTCGCCCTCCAATATTTGAAATACTTAGTGCGCATGCGTGTTCCTAAAATGGTTAAAAATGGTTTTAAGTCCATTTTTGCATATGTGGATTCATTATGGATTTGTTTGATGAGCGTGTTTTGGCTGTGCTTAGGGAATAAAAACCATTTTACACCAATTTCGGAACAAACATGCGCGCTAGGGGTTTCCTTCGCCCGATGCCTGTAAAATGAACGAGTGTAAGAATGATACGTACTGGAGCCCTTAAGAGAAAGGATGAGAAAAATCCCAAAAACCACAATTCAATACGGCTACCCTCGTAGTATAATTTAAGACTGAAGATAGGTTCATATAGATGTCGCAAATATTGTATTGCTGGCGGTCCTATGGTTACCCGTAGGTTCACGGTTGTTTTGGAGCCTGCTGAGGAGGGCGGCTTCGTAGTTAAGTGTTTAGAGCTTCCAGTAGCCACTCAAGGCGAAACAAGGGAGGAAGCCTTAAAAAACGTCAAGGAAGCTATGGAAGGCTATTTGGAAGTCAACGCAAAGCTTCTTCACGGCAAGATTAGAGGAGAAAAGGTTGAGGTAGTTGTCGAGGCTCCCTCTGCTCTCTTGGCGTGAAGTTGTCAAAGTCCTCGCAAAAGCGGGCTTCCAAGTTGCTAGACAAAAAGGAAGCCATCTAATCCTCATCAAAGACGAATACATCGTGACTGAGTTGCTCCTGAAAAGTTATGACTCCGAGTTTTTACAATTGATTTTATGGTCTAATGAGGAACGAAAAAAAAGGAGATTAAGGATGAAACCATTTATGCAGAAGTTGAGAAGGTTAGTGAAAGAGCAGAAGTTCTTCAAAAGAAGTTAGTGGATAAGTTAAGGGTTGATTATTAGGTGGATTGCGCAGTGTTCTTTGACCCGGCTCATAGAGTGTGAATGAAAAGATTGGTTTTTATATGAGGGTGACTGCCACACCGTATTCTTTTGAGGTTTTTGCTTGTTTTTCGTCTGATGTTAATAGGGGTGTGTTTGTGTTTGCTGATAAGGCTATAAACAATGCGTCATAAATTACTAGTTTATGTTTTGTGGCTATTTCTAAGGCTTTTGAAAAGTGTTCTTTTTGCGGTGTAATTCTGACTATTTTGGGTAGGTAATTGATTATTTCTTTTGCGGTTTCTGTGGTGACTTCGTTTTTTAGCGCTTTCTTTACTAGCGCATTGGCTGTTTCTTTTATGGCTAGGTCTAGTGTAACGCATCCCTCTTTTAGGTGTTCTTCGACTTTTTCCCATTTTTCTTCTTTCGCTATGTATTTAATTAGGGCTGAGGAGTCAATGACTTTCACGATCTTCCCTCACTGATTTTGCTGCGAATCCCGGTTCGGAGGGTTTGACCTTCTCGAGAAGTTTTCTTATTTTTTCAGTTTCCTCTTTCAATTGAAGTTTCCATGCGAGTTCTTCTAGGTGTTGTCTGATGATGCTTGGGATGTTGACGCCGGCTTTTTCCAGAGCTTCTTTGATTTCTTTTTTGATGCGGGTTGTTACTACTGTTGTTTGCGTCATGTAGACACAATGTATACAAAAAGTATACGCGCATATAAGCTTTCCTAAAAAACGCAGCATAAACAAGGTTTAAGAACTTACGAGGATTGGATGATTGTGCGTTTTCAGAGAGATAATTGCATCACGCGTGCGCTGTACTTCTGAATCCAAAATGCAGATTCAAAACTTTTAAGTAAGAATGGATAAACCATAACTAATAAGAACACAAGCAGAAACTGACGGGGAGAAAGGAATGCAAAGTAAACTAGGCGCAGTTCTTAGTCTAGAGCATTTTTTCTTGCCTAGAAATAACTATTGGTTAAAAAGGACTATTTTGGTTTTTACTTTCATACTATTCGATTATTTGTC
>CAZHWZ010000014.1:0-32045 GCA_964535965.1 uncultured Candidatus Bathyarchaeia archaeon
GACCCCACGAATGTTAATAAGTATGTTAAGAGCCTGCAATAATGTTTATGGTTATAAATGTTTCAAATTGCCTTTTGGCTTGAGTTTCCCGCTTAAAAATTTAATTAGTTGGTTAAACTTTGTAGCAGTATGATTGTCTTGGTGGAAAAATGAAAAACAGAGTTGTCATATTGATGGGTTCAGAGGGGAATTTGGAGTTTTGCTGCGAAATAGCCAAGCATTTAAAGGCTTTAGGGCTGGATTACGAGTTTCGTGTTGCGTCCGCCCATAAAACTCCAGAAAAGGTTTTGGAGATTTTAAGGGAGTTTGAGAATGAAAAGGTTGTTTACATAACTGTTGCTGGAAGGTCTAACGCCCTAAGCGCTTTCGTTGACGCAAACACGGTTAAACCAGTTATTGCTTGCCCGCCATACTCTGAAAAGTTTGGTGGAGCAGACATATACTCTTCGCTCAGGGTTCCAAGCGGGATAGGCTTGCTTTTGACGATTGAGCCTGAAGGTGCTGCTATTGCCGCTGCAAAAATTTTTGCTGTCGAAGACCGAGAGTTGGCAAAACGCATAAAGGAATATCAGTTAGCAAAGAAAAGAGAAGTTGAAAAGGCTGATGAGTCTGTTAGAAAATTGAAGTAGGGCGAAGAACGTGGGCAGCGTGAAAGACCTGGAAGTAATCAAGAAACCCACAAAAGATTTTATGGGAATCGGTAGATTCCACTTTTCAGACCGATACTCAGTTTTCGACTGGGGAGAAATGCCAGACCACATCGAAGGTAAAGGCGAAGCATTATGCCTTATGGGAGCCTATTGCTTCGAAAAACTAGAAGAAGAGGGAATTAAAACCCATTACAGGGGCTTAGTTGCCAAAAATGGAAAAGTTGTACCTTTTAAAGAGCTAGAACAACCTACGAGCATCATGGAATTCAACTTAGTTAACGTTTATAAGCCCAAAACCTGCATTGTGAGTGGAAAGCTCAAATATGACTACAGTTTTTTCAGGCCAAGCCTAAAAAACTACTTAATCCCACTTGAGATAATGTACAGGAATGGACTACCAGAAGGCTCATCAGTTTTTAAAAGACTCGCACAAGGCACGGTAACAATCAAAGATTTGGGGTTGGATCACCATCCAAAACCAGGAGAACGTCTTTCAAAGCCAATTTTTGATGTTAGCACTAAACTCGAGGAGACCGACCGTTATATTGCATGGGAAGAGGCGAAGAGGATAGTTGGGTTGTCGGATGATGAAACCGCGGAGATTATGGCGGTTCTTTCAAAGGTTAATGACATAATTACTGAAATCGCCTCTGGTGCTGGATTAGAGAACGAGGATGGGAAGATAGAGTTGGCTTTCGACCATGAAAGAAGGCTTATGATTGTTGATGTGGTTGGAACGCTTGATGAATGCAGATTTACTTATAAAGGACTGCATGTTAGCAAAGAAATAGCCAGACAATTCTATCGAAAAACAGACTGGTATAAGGATGTTGAGAAAGCAAAGAAAAGGGCCGAAACAGAGGGAGTTAAAGATTGGAGAAAACTCTGCAAATCTATTCCGCCGAAGCTCGACCCAACCCTGAAAACCATTGTAAGAGAGACGTATACGAGTGCCGCAAACGAATTAACAAATAGGGAACTATTTGACGCCCCACGCCTCGCAGAGGTTATTAGGAAATATACAGGTTATACGGAATAATTTTGTGGTGCGTGCGGTTATTCCCACCATTTCTTTTTCTTTGGCATCGCCACCAATTCCTTTACTTCTAAACGTTTGTTGATGTCTTTAGCAAATATATGTTTTAGTGAGGTAGCCTTGCAGACTATAGCGGTGTCAGCTCCCTTATCGGTGCCAGCAACAGCAATGCAATCCTTGTAAGGCTCAATTGCACCCTTATCAGTCGCGATTAGCACGCATTCTATGGCGACCTTAAATCCTTGACCTAGGGTGTAAAATGCGTCTCTAATAGTTTTGGTTTTGGCAGTCGATAGAATACAGTCAGCTTTTTCGATAACTGTAACGCCTAAACTTTTGAGTTCCTTACATGTTGCGGGATCGATAGTTTCATACGAAACACAAGAAACCTTTGCCTTATCCTTTAAAGCCTTAGCAAATTTTAAAGCGGTTCGGCCAGAGGTACTTGCAACAACCACGCTTCCAATTCCTGTCTCTTTAACCCTTTCAACAACTGCCTCAACAACGGAATCGGTATTCGCAACGCCCGGTTCATCAAAGTATACGTCCCGTCTTTCAACCTTACTCACACATTCACCTCCAAACTTTCTTGCTCTTCAACTTTTTTCCTAGAAATTATTTATAACTTTCCCGTAAACATTACCAAAGGATTCATCTGTTTTTAAAAGGGGCCTGAAAAGGGCTTAGTTACCATTGAAGAGTTGGGTTTAGATCACTACCCAATGCCGATCTTTGATGTGAACATAAAACTTGAAACTTAAAAACTTGAAGCCAAGCAACAAGGCTTCCAAAGGTCTAAAGAAAATGAAAACGAGAGTTTTGCGTGGTTTGTTTATGTTATTAGTTCATGTAGTTGTTTGGTTTCTATTGCTCTTTTGATTTCTAGGGCTATGCGGTCACCCGTGCTCATTGGCTTATTGTATTTTGCGTTTGCGTATTGCGAGCCCAATCCCATGTGAACGTTTGTTCCTCCACCATGTCTTAGGGCAACATCTTGTGTTACTGGAATGTGCATGTATGGGTCTCGTTCCTCTGGCACATCGTATAAGCCGTAGTCGGCTGCTGTCTTGGCTTCTACACCACTTGTGAAGTCCAGCTTAACTTCGGGTTTTAGTTCATACTTGGATATGCGGTCCCATGTGATGAGTGTTTGCAGGCACCATGCACCGATTATTCCTGGATACGCGTGTTCTCGGCATGCAAGTAAGAAACGGTCTGCGTAACGGTGGACATCCTTCAACAGGGATTCTCTAAGACTTAAAATGGCGTGGGCTGTAACCTCGAAAGACGGAACCTTTTTTATTTTTTCTTGCACATCGATAGGAAGTCTCTTCACGCCGTCAAGTATTGTTTCTCTTCGCTCATCTATGGATAGGAATTGGTTGGCTAAGCAGATTCTTGCTTCTTCTAGGCTAACATTGTAGAGTTTTGCAAACCAGTCATCTGTGTCTCCCCACTCGCTTTTCGCGTCTAGGGGTGAGAAGAAGAAGTTAAAGTTTGCATGAGGCCCCAGAACAATTTGTTCAACACGGCCTTTCTCTAATGCCTCTCTGCTCAGGTTTCCAGCTTCAACTTCTCGCTCAGCCTTCTCCTCCAAATCGTGTGAATTTGCGGCGAAGATGAATTCTCTTTCGAAAGCCCTATGGGCATGTTCAGCCTTCAGAAGCATCGGTTCATCAACTGGTTCTTTAAATCTTATTCCGCCTCTATAAACCTCGTATTGGTAAGATCTTGGATAGGGGATGCCAGCTTTCTCCGCAAACCAGTAATAGTCTTTTTCGATTTCACCCCTATTTTCTATTTTTAGGAGAGCCCTAGAACCCAGTATCGGAACCGCGTAATCCCTCTCAATTACGCTGCAATACTCGTCTCCACCAACGTAAACCGCGAAGGCTCTATTTGTAATTTGCAGACATTCTAAATCAACAAGTTCATCAACATATTTTACTATGTCTGAGTACTTGTCGAGAATTATTATGACGCTTCTCCAGTCGCCGTTTTTCCTTATGTCTTTAGGGTCTTTTACAACGCGTAAATCCCTTCTCACTAGGCTTGGCAAATCTTCAATGGCTTCGTCTGGTTTGCCCACCATAGGGTTTTGAAGGTAAATCCGTGCTCTACCTGGCGTTGTGTAGATTATGCTCCTTAATCCGTAGTTGCGTTGTCCCTGCCAAGCATCCAGTGCTGAATGAGAACCCAAATTTAGTCCTATGGGCTCTTTGTATCTTCTGACTATTTCTTGCATTTCTTCTCTGCCGATGACCATACGGTTCACCAGTTTGGTTATGGAATTTAAAATTCACCGCTTTAAACCTTTTTCACACTTGCACAAATTCACTTCTAGAATTTTCTTCTATCGCGTTTTTACATACATGGCTATAAAGAGAAATGAGAACTTTTCATTTTGGGGAGAAGAGGGAGTTGGCGAAGGAGGAGGCTTTCGGCTGGTTGTTTGTTGATTTTATTCCATTGCTTTATGAAAAGAGGAGAGTTGCGAGGCAATTTCAGATAGAAACATGGCTTGACCTTTTCCAGCTGGTCAAGGAACTAAACATCGGAAAGGCTGATGAAACAAAACGAGATACACCCCAAATAATAAGCTACATTATTTAGAGACCAAAACATCCAATATCCTTTCAAAATTTTCACGACTTCTGTCAGCTTTGTAAAGCCTTAAAGCTGCAATAATTGCCTCTTTATCCTTTTCACCAAGTTTTTCAGCCACCATTTTGGCAACTACGCCGCTGATGAAAAGAAATTGGCAAATTGATGTCACGTTAGATGTTTTTCTGTTTACGCTTGCTGTTTCAAAATCAACAATGAACGGTTTGCCTTCCCTATTGATGATTATGTGTTTCGGTGCGTGGCTCAGTTCTCCATGGTCTAGACCAGCTTCGTCCAATCGCCAGCACTGCTCCAAAACCTCACGCAAAACTCTCCTTATTTCTGCCTTCTTTCTGCGCTTTTCAAGCCATTTTGGAAGCAAATCGCCTTCAACAAATTGCATTAGAAGAAAGTTTTTACTTACGCCTAAAAGTCTTGGTCCGACACGCACTGAGTTTGCCTTTTTAAGCATTTCCGCTTCCTGCTGCATTCTGGAGCGGTCAGCATCTACCCTTCGAATTTTTAGAGCCGCTTTTTCTCCATCTATATGGGCTATTGTGACTATGCCAACGCAGCCTTTGCCCAAAACAGATACATTGAAAGCTCGCTTTTCTCCACTAAATTCAATTGCTTTAACGCCGAGTTTTTGCAATTCTTTCAAACGTTTTTTGAGTTCAGCCTTGCTGGGTTTAGGGTAACACATTATGGAAGCGTAAGGTTCTTCGCTTAATTTTTCAAGAGCCAGCACCAGCGTGTTTTCCAATTTTAATCCCTTTAGTCATGTTATTTCTGTATTCACTAAGATAAAGCATAGGGACATCATAAATTTAATAGGAACTCCTCTTCTCTAAGATGCTGTCCTAAAATGGGTTAAGAAATGCCAAGGTTCAGACAGACAGCCGAGATACTCAAACTGATGGGTAGGAAAGAGCGTATACGAAACATAGGCATAATCGCCCACATAGACCACGGAAAAACAACAATGACTGACTCTTTGCTTGCTGAAGCTGGGTTGTTGTCGACTGAAATAGCTGGTAAAGCCAGAGCACTTGACTATCTGGAAGAGGAACAGAAGCGCGGAATCACAATAAAAACAGCAAATATATCGCTGTTGCATGAAGTTGGCGGTCACTCCTACGTAATCAACTTAGTGGATACGCCTGGCCATGTTGATTTCACGGGCAAAGTTGCCAGAGCCATGCGAGCCATAGATGGGGCTGTTGTTGTCGTTGATGCAGTAGAAGAGGTCATGGTCCAAACCGAGATAGTCACCCGCCAAGCTCTCGAAGAAAGAGTAAAACCAGTTCTCTTCATAAACAAAGTGGACCGTTTAATAAGTGAGATGAGGCTTAGTGGAGATGAAATTCAGAACAAGTTCCTTCGCATAATCCGCGACTTCAACAACCTCATCGAAATTTATGGAGAGCCCGAGTTTAAGGATGAATGGAAGGTTGATCCATCAAAGGAAACTGTGGCTTTTGGCTCAGCCCTCCACAAATGGGGTTTCACCCTAAACTTAGCCCAGCAAAAGAGAATAAAAATCAGCGACATAATGGACGCTTACAAAAACGGCAACTATCAAACGCTCCAGAAAACAATTCCGCTTCACGACGCAATACTTGACATAGTGATTAAAAATACCCCAAACCCAGTCAAAGCACAAAGATACCGCATACCAAAGATTTGGAAAGGCGAAATGAATTCTGAAGTGGGACAGGCGATGTTGAGCTGCAGCTATGATGGACCAACAGTTATGTGCATAACAATGGCTCAAAAGGGTCCAGACGCAGGTTTAATTGCAACTGGAAGGCTTTTTTCAGGCTCTATAAAAAAGGGGGACAAAGTCTACCTAGTTAATGCAGATAGGGAATACTCTGTAAAAGAGGTTTCCATGTACATGGGTGCTTTCAGAGAAATCGTAGACCAAATAACAGCTGGCAACATAGCCGCCCTGCTTAGTTTAGAAATGGCGAGGGCTGGCGAAACGCTTGTTGATGTTGCACATAGGGAAGGCATGATTCCGTTTGAGCGCATAAAATACGTCTCAGAACCAGTCATGACTATAGCCGTAGAACCGAAAAATCCAGGCGACTTGCCACGCCTACTAGAAGCCATGGGCAGATTATCAATGGAAGACCCGAACCTTCTTTCTATCATAAATAAGGAAACTGGCGAGTATCTTCTGAGCGGGATGGGTGAGCTACACCTTGAAGTTGCCGTCAAGTTTTTGAGGGATTACTCTGGCGAAATAGAAATCCTGACTTCTCCTCCCATAGTTGTCTACAGAGAAAGCGTGGAGGGGAAGGGCGTCATAGCAACGGCGAAAAGCCCAAACAAGCAGAACAAGTTTGTGGTGCAAGTAGAGCCGTTAGAAGAGAAATTTAAAGACATTATCGATAAAGGCAAAATTGCAAAAATAGAAAACATTTTGGCTTTGGATGAGCACAAGAACATGCTCCTAGACTTCACAGAAGGGAGCAAACACCTCCCAGAAGCGAGAGACGCCATTATTTCTGGTTTTCGTTCAGCATGCAGAGCAGGACCATTATGCGGAGAGCCACTTAGAGATGTGAAAGTCAAGCTGCTGGATGTCAAACTCCATGAAAACCCAGCATACCGCGAACCAACTGAAATTATGAATGGCATACGCCGAGCAATCTTCGGCTCTTTCCTAACAGCTAAACCAGTGCTTTTAGAGCCAATCTACAAAATCGGCGTATCTGTCCCAACTCAATGGGTTGGCGAATGCCTAAACATCATAACTCGCAAACGTGGCAAAATACTGTCTTCCGAGCAGAAAGGCATGTTAGCAATGATTAACGGTTACATTCCAGTCGCCGAAACCTTCGGATTGGCTGCGAAGATGCGGTCAGCTACTTCTGGTCATGCCTTCTGGCAAAGCACCTTTGACCACTGGGAAAGAGCCCATGAAGATGTAGCAGCAGAAATCATTGAACAGATTCGCAAGAGAAGAGGGTTTCCGCCAAAAATTCCTTCACCAGACAGATTCATAGACGAAGCCTAAGAGCCTCTTCCTTTGGTTCAAAACGCTTATTATAACTTTGACTTAAAGAAGAAAACTAAAGGATAATTGTAGTTGAAGAGGTGGAAATTTGGCAATCGAAAACATTGAAAAATGGGCTCTGGTAACTGGTGGTGCAGGCTTTATCGGTTCTAGGCTTATTGGCGCATTATTAGATAGAGGATGTAAAGTTAAGGTTCTCGACTATCGATATGGACCTTTTGAAGGAAGGAAAGACCCAAATTTGGAGTTCATAGGCATCGGAAACGATGAACTACGGGGTGGTATGGTTGATAAGGCCACTGTTGAAAAAGCTGTTAAGGATGTGGACGTTATTTACCATTTGGCAATCAATTGGAACGGACATACTTGGAGGCATGCACTTCCTCTTGCAGACTTATTTGATGCCAACATCAGAGGCACGCTTAACCTCTTAGAAGCAGCAATATCCCAAGGCGTGAGACACTTTCTTTTTTCCAGCAGCTGCGCAGTATATGGAGCATCAAAATCCCCAATTGTTGATGAAGAAGCCGTCTGTAAACCTGAACTATGGGAAGGCGACCCCGGACCCGCATATGGCATATTAAAACTCACTTCCGAGAAACTTTGCCTCTTATGTTATCATCAATATGGGTTACCAGTTACGGTGTTTCGAATAGAGTTTGTGTTCTATGAGAATGAGGCGTTGCCTAGTAGAAGGATCATTGATAATGTAAGTAAAGGGGAGACCATTGAGGTGATAGAAGGTGACGGTTACGCAAGCATACATGTCGATGAAGTAGTTGAGGCTTTTTTGCTGGCTACTCTAAACAAGAAAGCTTATGGCCAAGTTTTCAACCTTTCAAATCCAGCCACATACATATCTTATCGCGAACTCTATCAACTTCTCATTCAACTAACCAACTCAAAGAGTGAGGTTAAGTTAGTCACGGATCCGTTGCGCTTAAGTATTGAATCGAAAAGATACTTGTATCTTCTTAGTATCGAGAAGATGCAAAGAACGCTTGGTTGGAAACCGCAAAAGAACAGAGAAGACCTTAAGAAGGCAATAGTTCAGAGCATTAAACCACAGTAAGCCAACCAATTTTCACTCTTCTAGTAAACTCTACAAGACTGCAAATTGGAGAAAGTAACATTACATGAACATTCATCTAAGCCATTTATGCTCGCTTAATTTAGATTTTACTCTTAGTTGTGGGCAGTCTTTTAGATGGGAAAAGCTTGGCGAATGGTGGTATGGTGTTGCTAAGGAAAAAGTTTTCAAAATACAGCAAATTAGCAATGAACTCCTGTTTGAGAATGCTGACGCAGATTTTATCAAAGAGTATTTTGGACTACGCGACGATTTGCCGAGAATCTTGTCTCAGATCGCAAAGGATGAACAAGTAAAAAACGCCGTTAGAGCATTAGAGGGTTTACGAATTCTTCGCCAAGACCCTTGGGAATGTTTAATCTCCTATATTTGTGCCACATACAAGAACATTCCAGCAATAAAGAGGATGCTTTTCAATCTGTCCAAAAGATTCGGAGAGAAAACGGCTTCTGATGGATATGATTTTTACACTTTTCCAACACCTGAGAAACTAGCAAAGGCAAATATCAAGGATTTGGCAGAATGCGGTTTAGGCTATAGAACAGGATATGTTTCAGAAACCGCAAAAAGGGTGTACTCGGGCGATTTCGACCTTAAAAAATTAAGGAAAATAAGCTACGAAAAGGCTAGGCGAGAATTGCTTAATCTTCCAGGCGTCGGCTTGAAGGTCGCGGATTGCGTTTCGCTGTTCTCCCTTGAAAAATTGGAAGCTTTTCCAGTGGATGTATGGATAAAGCGCATTATACTAAAGTATTATTCAAACAATTTTGAAAAGAAGTTTATCAAGAAAATTTCACTCAAGAAGTCGCTTACTAGGTCAGAGTATGAAAGGCTAAGCTTGTTTGGGCGAAGATATTTCGGTGAGTACGCTGGTTATGCCCAAGAATATCTATATCACTATGAACGGACGCAATGTTAGATTAGGCTCTTCTCTCTCAAAGTTTTAGCTGCACTATTCCCATTGGTAGTTGTGATGGATATGGCTTCAGAAACAAGTTTCACGGCACTAGCATAATTATGCTGTTTCGTCTGCTCAATGGCTGCCTCAAGCTTCGTGTTAACTTCTTGAAAACCCACAACTCCAGAAGCGTTCACAGCAATGTTTACTTCCTTAATTAATGCGTTAAAATATGTAACAAGAAGCTTCTCCGCACCTAAAACTTCCTGGTCTCCCATACTGTTTAAAAATTCTAAAAGGTTAGCAGTTAAGATTAGATTCGACTTTATTTTCTCCGCGTAATGGAAGGTAACTATAGCCTTCTTAATATCTGACAAAGACTTCCTCCCAAACAAGGATGAATTTACGGGAGATAAGCTTTACGCGTTTAAGGTTATTCAGAAAAGGCGCAAGTATGCAGAGCAAAAACCTTCAACTCCATTTATACGAATCTCTAAAACTCAATTCCGCAAAGGATAGGCTTTTTAAATTTTTCGCGGATAGTCTAAAATGTAGAAAACGTTTAAATCAATTTGAAAGAAGCATATTAAATGAACAGGTAAGAAAGGGCCCGTAGCTCAGCTAGGTTAGAGCGACAGGCTCATAAACACCAATGTGCTGGGAGACCTGTTGGTCAGGTGTTCAAATCGCCTCGGGCCCACTACTCTTGTTTAATCCTTTTTGTTTTTTTATGTGCAACATAAGGATTTTTAACAAATGGACAGAAGAGTATAGTGTGGTGACAGAGTGAAAGCTTTGGTTGTAGGCGGGGCTGGTTTCGTTGGCTACCGCTTGGTTAAGCGTCTGCTGGCAGAAGGTCACTCTGTTAGGGTATTGGATGTTAAGCTTGGACGCCTTAAAGGGCTGTCTTCATCAAATTTGAGACCGGTCTTGGGTAGCATGACTGAACGGCAAGTGGTTCAGCGGGTTATGAAAGGAGTAGACGTAGTTTATCACCTAGCCTTAGTTGGTGGCTTCTCCATTCGAAGTCTTAAATTTTTTAATGCAAACTTGCAAGGCGCGTTAAATTTGTTGAAAGCTGCTGAATCGCAAAAAGTAAAGCAGTTTATCTTCACCAGCAGCACAGCAGTATATGGGAAACCACGATATCTTCCGGTCGATGAGGAACACCCTTGCAACCCAGAAGAGGAGTCTGGCTGGCGTCTCTACCCGTTCATGAAGTTTTCCACAGAAAAACTCTGCAGACTATTTTATTTCACATTCAAGTTGCCTGTAACCATCCTTAGACCAACCTACATATTCTACCGTAAATCTGTTTATGATGTTCCTTGGACAGGCTGGATTATTGAAAAGGCAGAAAACAATGAAACAATTGAGGTGTTTGAAGGTGAGGGTTTCGCAAGCGTGCACGTGGACGAAGTGGTTAATGCCCTTATGTTGGCAACTCTAGATGAGAAAGCGATTGGCCAGGTTTTCAACGTTGTTAACCCGTATACATTTGTAACCTATCATGAAATCGCACAGTACATTGTGAAGAAGACTGGCTCAAAAAGTCAGATTAGAATCGTGAAGCCTGCTAAAATGGTCAATTCTGTTCCCGTAAGCAGCGAGAAAATACAGGGAACTCTTGGTTGGAAACCTTGGATTACGAAAGCTGATGCTATAGATGTTAAACGCCTAAAAGCATAATTATCCTAGTCATCTTGCGTGATGTTATGATTTACAAACTAGAATCGAAAGAATACACAGAGTTTAAGGATTTCATCCATCACATTTTCAACTTTGCAACCAAGCCTGCAACTCTTTTTCCAAGCTCCCTGCAGTATTCAAGCTCCTTTTTATGTGGAGAGCCGACAGCTGCTGCGCCATAATGCTTATCGTCTGCGCACCCTTGAACAATCATTCCATGAATTAGCATGGCTTGTAGTATAGATAGCAATGTTGTTTCTGCGCCAGTTGCTGTTCCGCCTGAGCTTGTGAAGGCAGCGCCAACTTTTCCTTCGAGCTTTCCGTGGATTTTAACTGATTTATCAATGAAAGCCTTGAGCTTGGCAGACATTTGTCCGTAGTATGTTGGTGAACCCATTATGATTCCATCAGCCTTCTGTAAGTCTTCAAGGCTTGTTTGGTCAACTTTCTTTACGATAACTTCAACTCTGCTAATTTGCTTGGCTCCTTCGGCAACGGCAAAAGCCATCTTCTCTGTGTTCCCAGTTCTAGAATCATAAACTATTAGAATTTTTGCCACAACAACACCAATAGTAGATTTGAAATTCACGGCTTAATAATTTTCAGTTTTAGACGATAGAATAATAACTTATATTTGCTATAGAAGATTCTTCCACAAGCTATAAGTGGTTAAAAACGCATTAGATGTTTGATGAGGAGAATGGTAGACCGTTTATAAGGGGAGAAAGGAGAGAAGGAAAAATTATTTTTCTACCATTCTCCTCACATTCTTCATAATTCGTGCATATGTTGCTTTTAAACTTTTCTTTGAATTTCAAATTTAATCTTCAGAAATCTTCCGAAAAAAGGGTATTTTAAGGGTTTCGGCTTGCTGCTTGCTTTATTTCTTCCTTGAATTTTGCAGTGTCCATGAAGAATGTTTGTATTGGTTTAGCGTTTACTATCAGCCACCAGTTTTTGCGCTTCATTGATTCTTCAGGTTTTTCCCACTCGTTAATCATTTCAATTTTTATGTTGGGCACAACTTCTTTTATGATCTCTTCTATTCTTTTTGCAAACTGATAAGAGAACTGGCATATTGGACCATAGAATATTATTGCTTTGCCTCTGTCTTCGAGCAACGGCTCATATTTCCCTATTTGAGTGGCTGGTTCATAGCAGCCTTCAATAGGAAGATGTAGTATGTCCCCCTCAGACGTTGGAAGAAAACCATTTCTTTTGTAAAATTCAGGCATTGGTAGGAGCTCGCCAGTATTGAAGGCTTTTGCTAAAATGAATTGGCATGGTTTATTGCCAAGGCAGGTCTTTCTCTGCTTTGCATCTTGAATTACGCTTTGTAGAAGTCTCTTGCCTATCCCAAGTTTCTGTGCTTCCGATGTTGGATTATAAATACAGCTTATTACCAAAACGCCTTCTCGTCTAAAGGCTTTAGTTATATCCGCCTCTTCCGGATAATAGAGAATTTGCGCCGCTGGTTTTCCATTGTAACAGGCGATTTTTGCGCACGACCCATATTTTTCAAGCATTTCCCGTAGCCATTGCCTCTTCAGCTTAATTCCTTGTTGATGAATCGGGTCACTAAGCCTTGTGGAAGAACAGACATAAATGAGGTCTTCTATGTTTGATTTCTGAAGATTTTCAATTCTTATTTTTTCTGGCATATGTGGCTTGCCTCTAGGTAATTCCTTAACTAAATTGCTTTATGATTTCGTCAACCGTCACTATCTTTGCATTGTAAGCATATTCTAGATATTTCAGTCCTTGTTCGTGGTCTTCCTGCGTGAAGGCTTCTACGCCATCTTTGGCGATTATTATTTTGTAGCCTTTGAAGAAGGCATCTGCAGCTGTGTGCCTAACACATAGGTTTGTGTGTAATCCGCCTAGGATTACTGTTTTCACGCCTTCGCCATCGTATAGGCTTCTCAATAGAGAGTCTAAGCCTGTCTCGTAGAAGCCGCTGTAAGTTCTCTTTTCAACGATATAATCTTTTGCAGTTGGCTTGAGTTCTGGGATTACTTCTGCTCCTTTTGTACCTTTTATGGCGTGTTTTCCCCATTTTTCAATAACTTCGGCATCTTCGGGATAGTGGGCATCGTTGCTGTAGATTATTGGGATTCTATGTTTGTGTGCAGCTTCAACGAGTTTTTTAATGCTGGGAATTATGTGTTTGGCTCTTTCGCATTTCAAATCTCCAGCAACAAAATCATTAAGCATGTCAATAATTATTACAGCCTTTTTACCCAAAGATGTGCACCTCTTCTTAGAATTTAACCTTATGCCTCATAAATTTATTTAAATTAGCTCATTTTCCAGCTTCTAAAGTGTACGGTCCATTGGTGAACTTTTGCGCTTTTTGCTTTTGCACCAGAACAGTGTCTTCTATGCGGACGCCTCCAAAGCCTACAATGTATATGCCGGGCTCGATTGTCACGACATTTCTAATCGTCAGCTTATCTTTGCTTTCTTGATTTAATGTTGGTGGTTCATGAACTTCTAAGCCTACGCCGTGACCTAAGCCGTGGACGAAATATTCGCCATATCCAGCGTCTACTATCACTTTGCGTGCTATTGCGTCTATTTCTTTTGCTTTTGCTTTTGGTTTTATAGCTTGGAAGGCTTTTTCTTGGGCTAACTTAACTGTTTCATAGATTTTCCTTTGCTTTTCCGATGGTTTTCCAGCCACCAGCGTTCTTGTCATGTCTGAGCGGTAATGCTGGCATGTGGCTCCTATGTCAACAACCACCAAGTCTCCTTCTCGGATTTCCTTGTCTCTGCATCCTCCATGGGGGAAGGCGGAACGAGTGCCAGAAGCCACTATTGTTTCGAAGGCTGTTCCCCAAGAGCCTTTTCTACGCATCGCATACTCAATTTCTGCAGCAGCCTCGTATTCTTTTATCCCCGGCTTTATCACTTCGTAGGCAACTTTCATGCCTTCGCTTGTCAGTTCCCCAGCTTTTCGCATAAGTTCAAGCTCTCCTTCATCCTTTACTTTGCGAAGCTCCCAAACAAGATTGTTCTGTGCTTTTAGTTTTGTTTCTCCCTTCAATTCCTTTGCGAGATTGCGGTAGCTTTCGAAGCTCAGCGTGTCCACAGCGAGTTTCTTGATTTTGAAAGCTTTAACCTGTTTAGCAATTCCCGCCATCAAGTTTTTGCCACGTTCCACCATTTCAACCTTAAACCCTTCTGTTTCAGCTTTTGCTTGTTCATAGTTGACATTGTAAACGTATATTGTACTTTCACCTGTTTTGGGTATCAACAAGCAACCTATTCCCGGACCACCAGTAAAATACAACGAGTTAGTTTCATTAGCAATTAAAAATCCGTCGAATCCTTTCTTCTCAAATGCTCTTTGTTTTAAAGCGTTTACCCGCTTCACAACTTTCACCTTTTAGAGGGAATCATAAATTGTTGTTCAGTTTAAAATATTTTGCAAAAAGGTCTTAAAGAATGCTTATTAGTTTTAGCACTTCTTGCAAACAGCAGAAATTTTTAATTATTTGATTTTTGTTCTGGTTGTTAACCCGTGACATAAGTTGCAATACTGCATTGAAACCAGAGACTTGGTCAGAATATTCAAAGGGAAAAATCAGACAGTGAAAGCTCTAAATAGAGTCTCTGTCTCAATAGAAGAGGGAGAAATTTTTGGGCTTCTAGGTCCAAATGGGGCAGGCAAAACCACATTCATAAAAGTTTTGACAACACTCTTGCTTCCAACAAGCGGTGAAGCATACGTAGGCGGATTCAATGTGGTTAAAGAACCGAACAAAGTTAGAAGAATTATTAATCTAGTTTCGGGTGGCGAAACCCCAGGTTACGGAATACTCTCGGTTAAAGAAAATTTATGGTTCTTCTCCCAACTTTATGGACTATCTACGTCAACGGCAAAAGAGAAAACTAAGCAGTTAATGTCTGACTTAGATTTTGAAGAATACGCAAATGTGAGGATGGCTAAGCTATCAACAGGATACAAACAGAGATTGAATCTTGCGAGAGGGTTAATGAATGATCCGAAAATCCTGTTTCTTGACGAACCGACGTTGGGACTCGATGTGTTAACTGCAAAGAGAATAAGAAGCTATATAATAAACTGGGCGAAACAGGAAACGAAAGGAACAGTTCTTTTGACAACTCACTACATGGCTGAAGCAGACGAAATGTGCGACAGAGTAGCCATAATAGACCATGGAAAAATCTTAGCATGTGACAGCCCGCAAGTGCTCAAAGAGAAACTCAGAGAAATTCCAATAGCGAAACTTGAGGTATCTTCTATACACGCTGATTTAAGTTTCATAGAAAACCTGAAGGGTGTTGTTGGATACTCTCAAACTCGCAACATTCAAACTGGCACAACTACTTTGAAGGTTATGGCACGCGATGAATCAAACTTTTCAGAAATCGTGTCAAAACTAAATGAGGAGAAGGTTAAAGTTTTGTCAATAAACAAAGCTGAACCAACACTTGAAGATGTTTACATAAGCCTTGTTGGAAAGGGATTCGAGGAAGAGGAGACCTCCACCCATGATTGAGCAACTAATTTTAAACTTGAAAGTAGCCTATGCTAGACTTTGGGTCCGAGTTAAGGGCAGCAATCGAGAGCCAGAGTGGATAATTGCAGAACTGGTTATCCCAATATTGACATTAAGCGCTTATATATACCTATACAAAATGCTGAAGGCTCCGGCTGAATTCGCAGGCTTCGTTGTAATCGGCGGAACAATGATAGCTTTCTGGGCAAACGTTTTATGGAATATGTCAGCACAATTTTATTGGGAGAAGGAAACAGGCGTCTTAGAACTTTATCTCGTAGCTCCAATATCTAGGATGGCTATTCTTCTGGGGATGGCTCTTGGAGGAATTGTGAATACAACTTTAAGAGCTGTGGCAATCCTTATGGCGGGAACGTTAATCTTTCAGGTTCCCATAATGCTGAATGAACCGGGCACCGCCTTTCTGATGTTCCTTTTAACAATAATAGCTCTGTATGCTTTAGGTATGTTGTTTGCTTCCCTGTTCATGCTGTATGGCAGAGAAGCTTGGCACACCGCAAGCCTCCTACAAGAACCAGTTCATTTCCTCTCAGGATTTTATTTCCCAGCAAGGTATTTGCCTTTTGTCGTTCAACTTTTAGCATCAATACTTCCGTTAACTTTTGGACTAGACGGCATAAGAAGAGTAATAATTTTAGGAGAAGGTCTCATCAGTATTATGCCGAATATAATTGCTTTGATAATATTTATAATTATTCTGATGCCTTTGGCTAAATTTGCGTTAAATTTTATGGAAAATTTGGGCAAGAAGGAGGGGAGGTTAACTCTAAGATGGCAATGAATATTATCTTAAAATCCATTAAGCAAGCTATTTGGGTGGGTTGGAAAGTTGAAACCAACTGGGCTGATCCGCTTATATTTTCAATTTATTATGTCATACGGCCACTAGCCAGTCTACTCATCGTAGGCTTCATTTTTTTGATTGGCAGCGGGGTGGCTGGAGCTTTTAAACCTGAATACTTTGCTTTCATGTTTATAGGAAACGCTTTCTTCGTATATGTGATACAGATAGCAATGTCAATGAGCTTTCTCATACATGATGATAGAGCTCACTATGAAGTGCTAAAACACATCTACCTTTCTCCGGGCTCCTTACAATGGTACATTCTTGGAAGAGCCTTGAATGGAGTGATGAACGCTTCGATATCCCTAATTCTAACCCTAATCTTTGGGGTATTTATTTTTCAAGGCTTATTAGGAGTACAGATACCAGTTAATTGGCTTGGAATAAACTATCCAGCATTAATTCTAAGCTTGGCTATAGGAACAATCTGCTTAGTATCTATAGGATTTATACTATGTGGAATAAACATGATGACGTCAAGAATCCAATTTGTGATGGCAGATTACGTCTCCGGAATTTTCTACCTCTTTGGCGGAGTAGTGTTCATGCCAGAAATACTGCCTTCATGGGCTCAGGCAATCTCAAGTGCTCTTCCCATAACATACTTTCTTAAAACTGTCAGATTTTCTGTTTTGCACTCCACAGCTGAAACTTTTAATGCAGACTTGCTCTACTTGACTTTAACAACAATAATCACCGTGCTCATAGGAATAATCGTTTTCCGTGGTGCTGAATACAAGGCTAGGAAAGACGGGCTGATAGACCGGAAAGAAGAATACTAGCCGCCACTCACGATAGGCAGTAATGTGATGTGGTCTCCATTTTTGAGTTTGGTTTCAACCCCGCCTAACTGGTTAAGCAGGTAACCGTTTACTGTGATGATGTAGTTTGATTTCACGTCGGTTCCACTTCTTTCGTAAACGGCCTTTTTAAAGGGTTCTCCATACTTTTCGGAAAGCACCATTAACAAGTCGGCGATTGAGGCCTCTTCTTTGATTTCGATTTCTTCCTCTTGCCCAGTACCAATTATATTTCTTATGTGGCCGAGGTATTCGACACTCACTTTCAAAAGTGAACCCCTAAAGCTTTCATAGTATATTAGATTCAGAGTTTTATAAATTCATTTCAGTCACTTTCAACCAAGCCCTAGAAAGCTCTTCTAAAGGAAACTTTCTGCTTAGCTTCTTTAAAAGTAAAATTTTAATTGATACTAATATGAAATGATAGGGTAATTCTTGTCTTTAGGAGTTTGTGAAAATGAAAAAGGATGTTTCTGTCTCTGAAGGACTGAGGCAGTTACCTATTAGACCTATCTATTTAGTTTCAGCTGAGTATAAAGGGAAAAACAACATAATAACCATTGGCATGTTTGCTTTCTTCTCTGGAAAACCAACATTGGTAGGTGTTGGCATAGCCCCTTCCAGATACTCTTATGATTTGATTCGCCAGAGTGAAGAGTACGTGGTTAATGTAGTTGATGAGAAGCTTATGGAGGCTGTTCGTATTTGTGGAGAGAAATCAGGTCGGGAAGTGGACAAATTTGAGCTGGCTAAACTTACTCCGGAAAAAGGAGTTAAAGTGAATGCACCACTCATCAAAGAAAGCCCTGTTAGCATCGAATGCAAGGTTGTTAAAGAGGTGGAAGTTGGCGATCACGTTTGGTTTATAGGCGAAGTGCTTGCGGCTCACGTTTGCGATGGCTACGATTGGAATGGTGGGTTATTATTTAAATGGATAGATGAAGAGGGATTCTACTACAAGGTAGGAAAGAAAATAGCCAAATACTAAAGCCATTTATTTCTATACGATGGCAAGTTATATGAGCCGCCAAAACTTGAGCTTTGATTATCCTAAGAATGTTCGCTTTACTTGCGAGAGATGCGCCAAATGCTGCGGTGACACTAAAGAAAGGGTTAGGTCGATTCTTCTCTTGAAAATCGAGGCTGAACGAATATCGCAGAGAACTTTGAAAGACATACGCAAGTTTGCTGAAAAAATTGAAGGTTCCGAACCCTATGTTTACCAAATGAAAAAGACTCATGGCGGAAAATGCCTATTCCTAAAGGACAACTCATGCTCTATTTACCAGATGAGACCACTAATTTGCAGATTCTATCCTTTCCAGCTCAAAAACATTAGAGATCGCAAACCCATGTTTACCTATACAGATGAATGCCCAAGCATTGGAAAGGGGCCTCAGCTTAAAAGAAGCTTTTTTGAAAAGCTTTTCAATGAATTCTTGAAGGTAATGGCGGAAGATGCCAGAAAGTGACTCAGAGGAAAAATTGGTTTCCCATGAGAAGCCTCCTTTCTTCGGGTTATCGTCAAAGCTAGCGATGCTAAAGGAGAAGTTCTCCGAAATAGTAAGAGCAAAGGAATACAAAAATTAATGGAAAACTTATTGACTCAATTATAGATAACATCTTCCGTGACAATTCATTCAGTCTACTTCAAACATACCAAATTGGATAGTATGTTGATAATTCTTTTATGTTTCTCAAACAGTCTAGTTTTAAGGTGCTCTAAGTGATGTTTGATAAGCATAGGCTGAACGAAATTGATGAACGAAAGAAAACATGGGAGAAGGAAACAGTTTCCAAAAGTTTTGAAAAGCTGCCAGAGAGGGGCGAATTCTCAACAAGCTCCCACATCCAAGTTAATAGAGCTTATACTCCACTTGACATCGCGGACTTCGACTACATGCGAAATTTAGGGTTTCCAGGCGAATATCCCTTCACACGTGGCGTTTATCCAACAATGTATCGTGCCCGATTCTGGACCATGCGCCAGTATGCAGGTTTTGGCACCGCGGAACAGACAAACCAACGCTTCAAATACTTGCTTCAACAGGGTCAAAAGGGCTTGAGCGTGGCCTTTGACTTCCCAACGCAAGTGGGCTATGACTGCAACCACCCCATGGCGCGTGGCGAGGTTGGCAGAGCAGGCGTAAGCGCAAGTACCTTGCGGGATATGGAAATTGTTTTTGATGGAATCCCCTTAGATAAGATTACGACTTCTATGACGATTAACGCGCCCACGAATGTTTTGCTTGCAATGTATATTGCGGTTGGACAGAAACAGGATGTTGAACAAGCTCAGCTTGGCGGAACAGTGCAGAACGACATTTTGAAGGAGTATGTCGCCAGAGGCATGTACATCTTTCCACCAAAGCCTTCAATGCGACTGGTTACAGACATCTTCGAGTACTGTTCCCAGCACATGCCAGAATGGAACACTATAAGCATAAGCGGCTACCACATTCGAGAGGCTGGCGCCACAGCCGTGCAGGAAGTCGCCTTCACACTTGCAAACGCCATTGCTTACGTGCAAGCAGCCATAGAAAGAGGCTTGAATCTGGACAAGTTTGCAGGCAGATTGTCCTTCTTCTTTGCGGCTCACAACAACTTTTTCGAGGAGATAGCTAAGTTTAGAGCAGCCAGACGATTATGGGCAAAAATCATGAGGGAACGTTTTGGAGCAAAGAACCCAGCCTCATGGATGTTGCGCTTTCATACACAGACTTCTGGTGTTTCACTTACGGCTCAGCAACCATACAACAACATTGTCAGAGTGGCGCTTCAAGCGTTATCGGCAGTTTTGGGCGGGACCCAATCGTTGCATACGAATTCGTTTGACGAAGCCTACGCGTTGCCAAGCGATCAGGCAGTGCTGGTTGCGCTTAGGACCCAGCAGATTATTGCATATGAAAGTGGGGTTGTGGATACCGTTGATCCAATGGCTGGCTCATATTACGTTGAGTATTTGACGAATGAGATTGAGGAGAAAGCTGCAAAATACATTGAACAAATCGACGCCATGGGCGGTGCTGTTGCCGCTATTGAGAAGGGCTTTATGCAGCGAGAAATTACGGAAAGTGCCTACCACCATCAAAGGGAAGTTGAAAGTAAAAATCGGATCATTGTGGGGGTCAATGAATTCATAACTGAAGAAGAGGTTCCAGTAAAGATTTTGCAAATTGACCCGGAAATCGAGAAGAAGCTTGGGGAAAGGTTGCAGCAGATTAAAAGGCAGAGGAACAAGGCTAAGGTGGATGAAGCGTTAAGCAGGTTGCGCTTGGCTGCTGAAAGAGAAGATGAGAATCTTATGCCCTTTGTGCTTCAAGCAGTGAAAGAATACGCGACTCTCGGTGAGATATGTGGCGTTCTACGCGAAGTTTTTGGCGAGTATAAACCCTTAACAATCTTTTAGCCAATAATAAGGAGGACTTCGCCTTCGCTTACCGATGAACCTTCAGAAACGCTTACTTCTAGGACTGTTCCAGCATTTGGCGCTGTTATTTCGTTTTCCATTTTCATGGCTTCTACGGTGAAGAGAACTTGACCTGCTTTCACTTGGTCGCCTTTTTTGACTTTGACCGAGATTATTTTGCCTGTCATGGGTGCGGTTACAGCGCCTTCAATAACTTGCTTTTGTGGTAAGGCTCTCTTTGTGGGCGTTGGGAGAGCTGGTTCGAAGGCTGTTATTGTCGCCTTTGCTGTGGGAGTTTTGACTTCAGCTTTGAATGAAGCTTCTTCAACCTTTATTCGAAAAGGCTTTTCGCGGTCAATTTTGAGCAACTCTATCTGGTATGGTTTGCCATCTATTTTTATGGAAAACTGCTTTTCCAAGTCGAGTTTTTCAGCTTGCAACTCTACGTTTAGGGGTTTACCATCAATCTTTACTGTGAAGGATTTTTCGCTGGTTTTTACCAATTCGATTTTTCTGGGTTTGCCATCTATGAAAATTTCGTAAGCTGGCACTGCTATGCACCGTGTTCAGCTAGTTCTTGCCTCGCTGCCAAAACCCAATTTGAAGCGACACGTTTCATTTTAGTTGGTATTAGGGCTTTTATTCCGCGAGAACTTATCAGATATGTGGCTGTTGCAACTGAAACCGCGGCAACCTCTTCAAGCTCCGTGAGCCTTTCGGGCAGAATTCCGCTTTTGGCTTCCTCGCGCTTAGCTTTCCTCTTCTTAAAAAATTCTAGGGCTGTTTGCGGAAACAACGCATACGTCAGCTTATCTTCCTCGCTTTCTATGCATGGTTTTACTTCCTCTGGTATCTTGTCTAGGGCAGGTTCCAAGAGGTCAGCTGGACGAGTTGTTACAGGTTCTTCGTCGCCGATGATTTTCTTTCTCACTTTTGGGTCGATAGGGACTGGCGGTTTTCCGTATAAGCCTTTAACGTAATCCTTTATCTCGTTTGGCACTATGCTGTAGCGTTTACCAGAAATAACGTTGAGAACTGCTTGGATGCCGACAAGCTGGCTTGTGGGCGTGACCAGTGGGGGATAGCCAAGTTCTTTTCTGACTTTGGGGACCTCTTCAAGAACCTCTCTCAGCCTGTCAAGTGCCTTTTGTTCTCTTAATTGCTCAAGGAGGTTGGAGAACATTCCGCCTGGAATCTGGTGAATAATTATTGAAGCGTCGACATGTTCGGCTTTTGGGTCAATAAGCTTTAATGGGTCATAGTATTTCTCGCGTAGTTCTCTGAAGTATTCTGCAATCTCGTTTAGCAGCTCTATGTCAAGTCCTGGGTCGTAGGGTGTTCCTTTCAACGCGGCTACAACAGATTCTACGGGAGGTTGGGATGTGCCCCATGCAAGAGGTGAGAAAGCTGTGTCGATTATGTCGACTCCTGCTTCGCACGCGCGTAGGTAGGTTATCATTACCATGCCGCTTGTGCTGTGAGAGTGTAAATGCACCGGCAAGCTCACTTCTTTTTTGAGGGCTGTTATGAGTTCGTAGGCTGGCTGGGGTGCGAGCATTCCTGCCATGTCCTTTATGCAGATGGAGTCGCATTCTAATTCGGCTAGTTTTTTTGCGAAGTCCACGTAGTATCGTATGGTGTGGACTGGGCTGATTGTGTAGCAGATTGAGCCTTGAGCGTGTTTTCCCTCTTTTTTTACTTTTTTGATGGCTACTTCCATGTTGCGTGTGTCGTTTAGGGCGTCAAAGACGCGAAATATGTCTATGCCGTTTTTCGCTGCCTTTTCTACGAATTTTATAACGACGTCGTCTGGGTAGTTGTGGTAGCCGACTACGTTTTGGCCGCGTAAGAGCATTTGAAGCGGAGTCTTTTTTATGTGTTTTTTTAGTTTGCGTATTCGTTCCCATGGGTCTTCGGTTAGGTAGCGTATGCAGACGTCGAAGGTTGCTCCTCCCCACATTTCGAGGGAGAAGAATCCTACTTGGTCAATTTTTTCTGCTATAGGAAGCATTGAATCTGTGCGCATTCTTGTTGCCATTAGGGATTGGTGAGCGTCTCTGAATGTTGTGTCGGTGATTTTTACTGGCTTCGTCAGAGTGATTAAACCCCTCCTTTATATAGATTGAACCAGAGAGTGAAAAGTGGGGCGTCGTTGTATTAATTTATAATGGTATGTTTCCGTGTTTTCTTGATGGTCTGGGTTCGCGTTTTGTTGTTAGGCTTTCTAGGGCGCTTATGAGTTTTGGTCTTGTTTCGGCTGGTTCGATTACTTCGTCTATGTAGCCTTTTTGTGCTGTTATGTAGGGGTTTGCGAATTTTTGGCGGTATTCGCTTACGAGTTCTAGGCGTTTCTGTTCTGGGTCTTTGGCTGCGGCTATTTCTTTGCGGAAGATTATGTTTATGGCTCCGTGGGGTCCCATGACGGCGATTTCGGCTGTCGGCCACGCGTAGTTTATGTCCGCGCCTGAATGCTTGCTGCCCATTACGTCGTAGGCTCCGCCGTATGATTTGCGTAGTATTGTTGTGATTTTTGGCACTGTTGCCTCGCAGTAAGCGTATAATAGTTTGGAGCCGTGTTTTATTATGCCGCCGTGTTCCTGTTCCATGCCTGGTAGGAAGCCCGGGACGTCTACGAATGTTATTATTGGAATATTGAAGCAGTCGCAGAAGCGTATGAATCTGCCAGCTTTCATGCTGCTGTTTATGTCTAGTGCTCCAGCGTAGTGCGCGGGTTGGTTGGCTACTATGCCTATGGTTTTGCCGTTTAGACGTGCGAATCCTATTACTATGTTCTGGGCCCATAATGGCTGGATTTCGAAGAAATCGCCGTTGTCTACTACACGGCAGATGACTTCTTTTACGTCATAGGGTTTGTCTGGGTCGTCTGGGAGTATGCGGGCTATGGTTCCGTCCGTGCGGTTCGGGTCATCTGTTGGCTCTACAGCTGGCGGGTCTTCAAGGTAGTTGCTAGGCAAGTAGCTCAGTAATCTTTTGATAATTTGCACACACTGCTCCTCGTCTTTTGCTATAAAATGCGCGACGCCGCTGGTCTGGCTGTGAACTATCGCCCCGCCAAGCTCTTCAAATGTCACCTCTTGCCCCAGCGCGGCTTTGACAACGTCTGGACCCGTTATAAACATGTGGCTTGTCTTGTCAACCATGATGATGAAGTCAGTTAGGGCTGGCGAGTAGACGGCTCCGCCTGCGCATGGACCCATGATTGCAGATATTTGCGGTACTACGCCTGAGCTTATCACATTTCGAAAGAATATGTCACCATATCCGGCAAGGCTTGCCACACCCTCCTGTATGCGCGCACCACCACTATCATTCAAGCCGATGACTGGCGCACCTGTTTTCATGGCTAAATCCATAAGTTTGCATACTTTTCTTGCGAACATTTCGCCTAAGGAGCCGCCGAAGACTGTGAAGTCTTGTGAGAATACGTAGACGAGTCTGCCGTCTATCGTGCCGTAGCCAGTTACAACACCGTCACCGAGGAATTTGCGCTCAGCCATGCCAAAATCTGTGCACTGGTGAACAACAAACTTATCAATTTCGTTGAAGCTGCCAGGGTCGAGTAGAAGCTCAATGCGCTCTCTAGCTGTAAGCTTGCCTTTGGCATGTTGCTCTTCAATTCGTTTCGGTCCTCCGCCAAGCTTGGCTTGTTCGCCTAGTTCTCTTAAGCCTTTAATTTTCTCCTCAACTGTAGGCTCTTTTACCGTGGTCATTCGAATTCCTCAAGTCGTTGATATTTTATTATCTTAATGGGTATTTAGAGCATATGGAAGACTCGGCGAGATTATGCGTGGGAAAGCTCATGTATTACAATGGATTCTATTCTTCTAGGAGAGTGCTATGACCGAGAAAAGCGCCGTAATCACCGTGCGTCTTTCACGCCGAAATTTAGAAAGGATAGAGGTTGTGAGAGCTCTCGAGAATGTTGAGGAAGGAAGGCGTTCCGGTCAACTGGGATTCAGAAACTTTTAAGGAATACTTGAAAAGCAAATAAGGGTTCATTAACAAGATCGGTTGGGATGACTTTGAGAAAAAGCTTGGTTCTGGCTGGTTTTGTTCTTTTTGTTGTTGGCGTAGTTTTGGGTTTTTACGCTTCCCAGAGGAACTGCCTAATAGCCTTCGTTACGAGCGGTTACATGAGTTTCTGGACAGCCATAGAGATTCTAGGCGGACTTATAGCGTTAGTTGGCGTCATAATCGCACTAATCGGTCTAGTCAAGAAGACGTAGGCTTCTCAAATCTTCAGAAGGTTATTGCGAACTATCTTTGCGATTATTTCCTTAGTGAAAGGTAAAAGACGTAACAAGTTACTTTCTCACCTTTCGGTCCTGTTTCCTCAACACCGTAGGCTTCTTTGTATCCGCGTTGACGACAAATAGCTAATGCAGCGGGATCATATGCATAATAAATTACTGAGTCATAGCCCCTATTCCTCATAAACTCTTCAAAGAACTCAAAAAACCGTTTCCCATAGCCTTTTCCTCTGTGCTCTTCCGTCAGCCAAACCTCGTGAAGCTCAACGAAATCCCTCTTTCCACCAAGAAGCCTCTCCAATATCTCCCTGTCCTCTTTGTCTCTGGGATCTCCCCTCCTATGCTCCTCGGTGTTAGTCTCATGCCAAATCGCGTGACCAACAATTTCGCCATCCCTTCGCCAAGGAATAAGATTAAACAATCCATTTCTGAGAAAAGTTTCTAACTTATCAAGCTCTCCCTCTTCCTTATACAACCCAATCTTGTTTAAGTATCTCTTAAACTCCTCAAAGTCACAGCCTACAACAAACTCCACACTTTCACCTTCGCTGAAGATGTATCCTATCACCTTCTCAAAAGAAAGTTATATATCAGCACAGTCTCGGATTTAAGCGTAAAGAAGATGATGCCATGAAACTCAATTCCGTCATCCAAACCATGCTCCAACACAAGTCAATCAGAAAATACACAGACAAAACACCCTCCGACGAGGTGATAGAGACAATCGTCAGAGCAGGCCAACAGGCACCCTTCGCTTCGCAGTCCTACAGCGTGCTACTCTCACGAAAAAGAGAACTAAACCCATTCAAAGCCCCACTCCTGTTCACAATCTGTGTTGACTTTCACAAGTTCGAACTAATCATGGCGAAAAGAAACTGGAAGCTAGTCACCAACGACCTGACACTATTGCTCTTTGGAATTCAAGACGCAGCTTACATGGCGGAGAACATGGTCATGGCAGCAAGAAGCCTAGGACTCGGAAGTTGCTTCCTGGGAAGCGCACCATACAGGGCTGACAAAATCGCAGAAGAATACAACCTTCCTAAGAGAGTGTTTCCGCTTGTCCAATTAGCGATGGGCTACCCAGCTGAAGAACCGCCGCCAAGACCACGATACCCAATGGAGTTCACCCTATTCGAAGACAAATACCCCGAACTAGACGAAGAAAAGGTTTCAAAAGCCATGCGCACGATGGACGAAGGCTATCTTGCCCAAGACTACTACCGAAAAATGAACGCAAAAATACCATTAGAAGGAGACCGCAAAGAAACATTCACATATGACAGTTACAGCTGGACAGAACACATCTGCAGAAAATGGGGTCAGTGGTACCCAGAACCAAAAGAACTCCTCAAACAACTTGAAAAGCGTGGCGTTAATATCACAGGTAAACAATCGAAATAAAACCAGTGCTTATCTTGAACGTAGAGCATTGTCTTCTGGGTACAATACAGATTAAGCTTTACTTGACTCGCAAAGAAATATCTCCAACAAAAACACGCCTTATCGTTGCATCTTCAAGCCTAACAACCAGCGCACCATCATTGTCAACATCCAACGCTAAACCAACCAGCCTTTCGTTTTGACTCATGACTTCCACTTGATGATTTAGAAAACCAGCGTATTCTTTCCATCTCTCTAACACTGGAGAAAAACCCCCTGTTATATACTGGTCATAGATTCTCTCTAGTCTTTCAAGCAATGCCCTAAACAACTCTTCTAACCTGACTTTCTTTTCAAGTTCAGTTTCAAGCGAAGTAGCAACTCCCCTTAGCTCTTCTGGAAAAGCCCCTTTTGCATCGAAATTCGCGTTGACTCCAATGCCTACTATGACATAGTTGACTTTTTCGCCTGTCGTATTCATTTCAGCAAGTATTCCGCAAACCTTCCGCCCATTCACCAAAACATCATTTGGCCACTTGGTCTCAACCCTCAACCCATACAGTTCACGCAAAACCTCAGCCACAGCCAAACCAGCCACAAACACAACCTTAACGGCTTCTGCAGGCTTAAGCTCAGGTCTGAGGATAACAGAAAACCATAATCCGCCTTTCGGCGAAGCCCACTCTCGTCCAAATCTTCCACGTCCAGTCATCTGAGTTTCAGCTATGGCAATAGTTCCCTCAGAAGCCCCAAGCTCGGCTAATTCTTTAGCCCAATCATTAGTCGAGCCAACCTCGCGACTGAAGAATAGGCTTCTTCCAAAGTGTTTAGTTCGTAAGACTTCTTGAAGCTTATCCACGTTTATCTTTGCCGACGTGCCCCGTCACTCCTTAAGAATTAAATATGAACCCACATAAAAAAGCACGTAAGTCGAAGCCGACAGCAAAAATGGCGCCACAAAACCCCACAATGAAATAAGAACACCAGACAAAGCCAAACTCAACGCTTCGCCAACATGAAGACCCATCATCAACAAGCCAATATCAGTCCCATAAGACTCCTTAGAACTAAGCCTTGAAAGAATTCCCTCCTGACCAACGCTATTCATTCCTTCAACAACACCGTAAGCAATTACAAGCGCGCCAGCAAAAACAGAGCTGGAAAAACCAAGCAAGAAAAACATAACCGAATATAGCACTCCACTCAAAAGAATAAGTCGCCTAATTTGAGAACTCCTAGAAAAAATATAAGAGAACAAGCCAGCCAACAAAATCTGCAAGCCAACAATCAACCCAATTACCTCGGTAGAAAAACCATTTTTATCCAAAAACCAAGGAATGACAAAGCCAACACGAAACCCAAAAGACAAGCCCATAATAAAAAACAGAAAAAGGAAAATTTTGAAAACCCTATCCTTCTTCCTAAAATCCAAAAACTGCAAAGCCTTCCCCACACTGAACTTTTCTTTTTTCCCACCAACCAACAACAAAGACAATAATACACCCAAAACCCCAAACAGGGCGCAAAGCAACATCGTCCCCTCATACAGGAACCAAACCACGAAAAAGCCAG
Source organism: uncultured Candidatus Bathyarchaeia archaeon (assembly GCA_964535965.1). Classification (GTDB taxonomy): domain Archaea; phylum Thermoproteota; class Bathyarchaeia; order Bathyarchaeales; family Bathycorpusculaceae; genus CAZHWZ01. The sequence goes on from CAZHWZ010000014.1 coordinate 27,819, forward strand.
CCAACAAGCTCCCAATGGCATAAGCAACATATACAACCGCCCTTAAGTAAACCAGAATTCTCCATTGTCCCTCACTCTTTTCCAAAAGAAAAGCCCTATTCACAGCCCACACTGCGCCCTCTTTTGTTCCCTCCACAACCTTACCAAACAAAAACTCCAAAGGTGTATGAGCAATGTAATATATCAAACTCGAAACAACTCCCAAAAAACCATTAGAAATGAAGAAGGGCTTTCTTCCCAAAAAGTCTGAAACTGTAGCAAAGAAAATTCGTCCAAGCTGCATAATCAACGGCATAGATGCAAACACAAGCCCCATCATAACAACGTCAACATTCCTTGCTTTCATCATTAATGGCAATGCGACACCAAGAATCCCGCTGGCAAAGGAATGGAAAGCCTGAATTAAGAGCACATTCTTAACCTGATTCAAGCCATGCCACACAGAAACTTTCTACAAAACTCTCACGTTTAAGCTATTGCCTTTATCTAAATAAAGTAACATCAACAAAATCTATCGCTCACTTCATCACAAGCTCCAAAAGAACGCCCTTAGTGCTCTTCGGATGCACAAAAGCAATCTTCTTTCCCTCTGCACCAATCCTCGGTTTATCATCAATCAGCGCCACACCTTTCCGCTTAAACTCTTCCAGAGCACCCTCAATATCATCAACCCTAACAGCAATATGATGAATGCCTTCACCGCGACTTTCAAGAAACTTTGCAACTGGACTGTCGCTGTCAATAGGCTCCAAAAGCTCAATTTGAGTCTCGCCACCAGTAGATAAAAATGCCATCTTCACTTTACGCTCTGTCAAAACGTGCACTCCCTCAAGCCGAAAACCCAGAACATCACGATAAACACCAATAGCCTCATTCAAGTTCCTCACAGCAACACCAACGTGATCCATTCCAACAAACATTTCGCACTCCAACCTCTTTCATAGAATGCTAAAAGCATGTCACACACTTTATAAAAAAGTTTTCTAACTCTTGCGACGCCCTTTTCTGCGTAACATTTTATTTAATTTCGCAAGCCTTCGCTTCTTTTCCTCAATTCTGCGAAAATCCTCAATCACAGGTCTCGGAATATTCGTTCTTGGAAGATAAATGTCTTGTTTTCCCTCAGGCGGAATTAACGGATATCGCAGTTTCCTCTTAAGAACGAATCTAACATAAAAAGCATAGACAACAAAAGCCACAATCCCTACGGCTAGTAACATAAACCAGATATTCCCTAGAAGAACCGCTATAGCAAACGCCAACCCATTAGCAACAATAGCAAGGAATATTATAATCCGCTGAGCTACCTTTCCCCCAACCAACCCATTTCCCAAACAATACTTGTAAAAAGCAACTATTACATTTTACGTTCCGCTCACATGTGCCACTATTCTAAACGCATAAAAAGTTTTAAGCGATAACTGCTAGAACGTCTCCTTTATTTACAACAGCTCCCTCAGAAACCCTAATCTCCCTCACAACCCCAGCTTTCGGCGCGGCAACCTCATTCTCCATCTTCATAGCCTCCAAAATGCAGACACACTCTCCCTTCTCAACTGTTTGTCCAACATTTGCCTTTAGCAAAACAATTCTGCCTGCAATTGGAGCCGTCACAGCATCCTTTTCAACTGTCAAGCTTGTTGCGGGTCTTCTCGTAACGGTAGCCATCGGTTCCAATCTTACAGGAGGCTCTCTGAAGATTTTCGGCGGATATTGAACTTCAAAGAGTTTCCCGCCAATTTTGACTTGAACAACATTTCCCTGAACCCTTTTTACTTCTGCCTGCAAAAGCTGACCGTCAATTTCTATTGTTGCTTTCCCTTGAAAACTGTTGGGTAGCTTAACCTTGACAGTCTTCTCGTTAATCCTCACTAGAAAATTGTTTCCATTCCTCTCCAAAACCTCAACACGATGTGGTTTACTATTCACCAGAACCTCGTGGGCTGTCAAGATGTCCTCCCCAATCTTCGTGCTCTACCAGCAAGCTTCCACAACGAAACCGCCCTAGGCTCCCTTCTCGGAACAACTGCTCGAAAACCCCTTCTTTCAACTTGGTCGGCTAAAACAGCTACAATTGCGGCTGTTTCCTCATCGCCCAAAGCCTGTTCTGGCAAAAGCTCCCCAATCCTTTCATCAACAAAGTTTACGTGAATATCTCCCCTAAGAAAGTCTTCATCTTCCAAAATCTTTCTGTGAAAAGGAATTGTGGTCTTCACCCCCTCTATAACAAATTCCTTTAACGCATTCCTCATTCTCCGTATAGACTCTTCACGACTTGAACCCCAAACAGCAAGCTTCACTATCAAAGGATCGTAAAAAACCGAGATGCCGTAGCCATAATATAAATGGGTGTCAACCCTCACTCCTGGACCGCCAGGTAAGTGCAACCTCGTGACCGTTCCAGGAGAAGGCATAAAATTGTTGTAGGGATCTTCAGCATTGATTCTGCAGTTTATCGCATGTCCCCTCATTTTAACGTCAGTCTGTCCATATTCAAGCTTTTGACCAGCCGCAATTTTGATCTGCGCCTTCACGATATCTACGCCCGTCACCATCTCAGTGATGAGGTGCTCAACCTGAAGCCTAGTGTTCATCTCCAAAAAGTGATAGTTTCTCTTCTGGTCAACTAAGAACTCGACGGTTCCAGCGTTAACATAGTTCACGGCTTTTGCAATTTTTACGGCAGCCTTTCCTATAGCTTCCCTAAGCTCTTTCGTCATGAACGAAGATGGAGTCTCTTCGATGAGCTTCTGGTATCTTCGCTGAATTGAGCACTCCCGCTCTCCCAAGTGGACAACTTTCCCCCTTTTGTCAGCCAAAACTTGGAACTCTATATGCCTCGCCTTTGGAAGAAACTTTTCAACATAAATTTCTCGGCTACCAAAGGAGGCTTCAGCCTCTAGGGCTGCCAGCTCCAATGTTCGATGCATCTCATCCTTATCCGTGACCATGCGCATCCCTTTTCCTCCGCCTCCATAGACAGCCTTCACGAGAACAGGATACCCAACCCTTTCTGCCACTTCAAGAGCCTCCTCCATGCTCTTAGCTGGTTCCAAACTTCCAAGGATTACTGGAACGCCAACTTTATCAGCGATTTTACGAGCATCAACCTTATTGCCCATCTTCCGAAAAACCTCACCTGAGGGTCCGATAAACTCTATGCCGTTTTCCTCACAAGCCTTAGCAAAGGCTGGTATCTGGGAAAGAAAACCATAACCGGGGTGTATAGCATCACATTCTGACTTCTTGGCTATTTCAATTATTTTGTTAATGTTTAGGTAGCTTTGGGTAGGCTCTGCAGGTCCTATGCAGTGGCATTCATCCGCATAGTGAACGTGTAGAGATTCAACGTCAGCGTCGGAATAAACCGCTACTGTTTCTACTCCCAGCTCTCTGCAAGCCCTAATTACTCTAATGGCGATTTCTCCACGATTGGCAACCAAGACTTTGTTAAACATTATTTTCTCCTTTCTTAACACTAATAGATATTCTTAACCCATAAAGCAATTAGTCTCGTCCAAAATAAATGTTCTAATAATTAAAAATTTTGAAAAAATATAAACCTCAGAGTGTAAATCTAGGTAACTCTTTCAGAGACAAAACAAGTAGGCGAGCTTAATGGAAAAATTCACCCATGACATAGTTATTGTTGGCGCGGGCTTAGCCGGTTTGAGAGCGGCTGTTGCTGCAGCAGAGGTTAGCAATAAACTCGACATAGCCGTAATCTCCAAACACCACCCCTTACGCTCACATTCTGTTTGTGCACAAGGCGGAACAGCCGCAGCAATGCGCGAAAAAGACTCCTACGAACTACACGCCTTCGACACCGTAAAAGGCGCCGATTATCTAGCGGACCAAGACGTTGTAGAATTCTTCGTCAGACAAGCACCAAAAGAAATCATCCTAATAGAACATTGGGGATGCCCATGGAGTCGCACGCCAGACGGAAAAATAGACCAACGTCCTTTTGGCGGTCATACTTACCCAAGAGCGTGCTTTGCAGCCGACATGACGGGCTTCCACGAAATGCACGCGATATACGGAAGAGCCGTAGCCTATCATAATATAAAATTTTACGAGGAATGGTTCGCAACCTCACTAATAGTAGAAAATAACAGGGCCACGGGCTTGACGGCCATGGAAATAGCAACTGGCGAAATGCACGCACTGGCAGCAAAAGCCATAATAATGGCAACAGGAGGCCACGAACGCATATACGAATTCACA
>CAZHWZ010000015.1:0-31924 GCA_964535965.1 uncultured Candidatus Bathyarchaeia archaeon
TCCACATGTTTTTTAACCTCAAACTCCGATAAAGCCTCTGGAAGATTCAACGGCTTTTTCAAACGGTATTTTTCGGGAATATCCGCGTATAATTCTTCTATTTTTTCTATGCCTATTTCCTGCATCATTTCTTTTTTGATTTCTGGCAGGGAATTCGGAATATATGGATGACTACGCTTGTCCAAGATATTCACCGTTAGGGATTAAACACTAAATTACGGTAGCTTCTTTAAACTTTTTCAATAATCAACAAACTTTTCAGCTTCCAGAAAGAACCTCTAAAACAACTCTCAAAAGAGCCTTTGTGCTCTCTTTAACTGATTGATGTTCAAATGCTTGCAACCATCCGCTCTCAGTCAAGATATCAGATATGACCTGAGCCGAGGCTGCCTCAACATTCCTATACCTTGCAACCGCAAAAACGGCTGAAGTTTCCATGTTCACAGCTAGAACCTTCGCATTTTTGAACTTACGGAATTTGCCGCGCGTTTCCCTATAAACACCATCGGTAGACCAAACAGAACCAACAAAATACTTTATTTTTTCTTCATTTAAGCGATCAATCAACTTATCCCTTAGTCGTGCAGAAGACTCCACACGCACTTCTGGCGGAAGGTAGTGGTAGGATGTTCCTTCATCGCGAATTGCCTCTGTTACGATAACTACATCACTAGGTTGGAGAAAAGACTGCAAACCTCCCGAAAGCCCGACTTCGAATATTATCTTTGCTCCACACGCAATCGCCTCTTCCAATGTCATGGCGGCAGCAGGTGCGCCTATCCAAAAGCGGCCGACTCCAATGTCCATATTGTTGAATCGTCCAATGCAGAATGGTTGGCTTTCACCGTAAATCCAATTAACGGATTTCCCGTCTACTATATTCTTAGCATATTCATACGTGCTTCTCTGATAGGTCAACAAAAGGCGTTCTGGAACTCTAAGGGCATCTACCGTAACTTTTCTATTTTCAGCTACGTAACAGATGGAATCGGATGGTTTGAAAACCACTTCGTCTTCGCCCAAGTTCTCACTCTGCAAAACAATTATCAGATTCTCTTATTATAACAATTTCTTGACTTAATCAATAAAATCCGTCTTTCCCAACAGGTTATCCAATGTTGTGGGTGCACCGCTCTAGTATTTGTTTAATAAGGTCTATGCCTTGCTTGGAGGTGAAGAGCGGTAGCTCCCAGTTCTCAATGACTCTACGTCTTGTCACAGATTGGTTTCCGGTTTTTCTTAGAAAAGGCTCCTTGTATACTAATACTCCTCTTCTTTGCCATTGAGGGGTCTTAGCCAAATTCACACCTTGCCTAAACATCATTTCATGAAGCTCTTCGGTCTTCAGCCCCTTAAGCATTTTAGATATTTCTAAAGGCTTATGTCCACGCTTGCGGAAAACCCAGTAGGCATAAGCATTGTTGTGGTTTCTCCATGCATTCATCTGCCTCCAAGCTAAATATTCTATTATTTTGTCACCATCCGAAACAACAATGATGCGTGAATCAAAACCCGCAACTATTTTCTTGTCAAAGAATTTCTGCAGGCTTAACGTAAAAGCACTCGAAATCAAACCAGCCACCATAGAATTTACCTTTTCAACTCTTCCGCGGAATGGCGCCGCATCAATAAATAGAATGTTTAATTCGTCACTGGCTACATAGATTAAAGCTGGACTAAACCCCTTTTTAAACAAAATTTTCCCGGAAGAAACAAGACATTTTGCAAACTTCTCGTCAAAGGGTTTCTCAGCGCCTATGGTTTCCGAAAGTTCTTTAAACTTCCATCCGTCTACTCTCAAGAAGAATGGGGTTTCTGGTGGGATGAATGCTTTTGAAAAGATTTCATATTTTGGCCAGTTTCTGTATTTATTCAAGGATGATTCTTGCATCGACTGTTTTTGCTCCCTTCTCATAAACCATTATGGGATTTAAGTCAAGCTCTTTAATCTCCGGATGATCCATGACCAGCTTCGATGTGCCTAGCAGAATTTTCACTATGGCGTCTATGTCTGCTGGAGGCAAATTCCTATACCCCGTCAACAGCGGATAAGCCTTAACTTCGGTAATCATTTCTCGAGCCTCCTCCTCTGTTATGGGTATAATCCTGAAAGTTACATCCTTCATAACCTCCACAAAAATTCCGCCCAGTCCAAACATTATGGCTGGACCAAACTGAGGGTCTTTAATAGCGCCGACTATAACCTCTGTTGATGAAGGCGCCATTTCTTGGACAAGCACACCAAGGATTTTCGCATCCGCCTTATGTTTTTTGACATTTTCTAAGATTTGCTTATGGGCGTTCCGAACCTCTTTTGCATTCTTTATATTAACTATAACACCGCCGACATCCGATTTATGAAGAATATCCGGCGAAACAATTTTTAGAACTACGGGATATCCGATTTCCTCTGCGAATTTAACAGCTTCCGCTTCGTTTTTCGCCAGCTTAAACCTGGTGACAGGAATCTCGTACTCCATGCAGACGGTTTTAGCTTCGGTTTCAAGCAAATATTTTCTTCCTTCCTTGTATGTCTCCGTGAATATTCTTGAAGTTTTGGTCAAAGTTTGCATCCTCAAATAGTTGTGGTTTCTTTATGGTGATGTTAAGTTCTGATTTTTCTAATTAAAATCCTTTCGGCTTGTCTGGCTTTATTTCGTTGAAGTTTGTTAAATCTTCGCCGAGCAACCATTAAGTCGTGCACCGTGTTCACATTGACCGCAAGTTCCTCACGGCTAACAATAAGCACTTCTTCCGGTAGCTCGCTCGCGGTTTTCATGATTTGCATCCCATCCAAGAGATTTAATCCGACTGGCGCAACCCTTATTCCGTTTACTTCAAAAATGTGATCGGCGGTTATTCCTAACTTTTCATAAATCTCCAAGGGAACCGCAACCGTCATTGCGGGTTTATTGCATTTTTCAAAATGCTGAACAGTGTCATCAATGATTTCTTCGTTAATGAGAGGTATATCTGCTGAAATGATTAATGCTTTACTGGGACGGAGCAAATTGATTGCGTATCGCATGTCGTAAACATAATCTTTTCCAGGCGTTGTTATACAGCTTATTCTTAACTTCTTAACGAATTTTGCCGTTTTTGGAGTGTACTTGCTAACTGCAACTACTATTTCACTTATCTTCTTAGATTTCCTTAACGCCTCTAAAACATGTAAGATAACAGGCTTATTTCCAACTTTAATCATGGGCTTCTCTTTTTTCAGGTTCATGCGAATGCCCTTGCCTCCAGCCATTACCAGCGCTGTTAAGCCCATTTTATCACCGCTAAAATCGAAACTAAAGATGACATGCGGGCGAGTTCATTTGCTGCTCCCATAACATCGCCAGTCACTCCTCTGAAATGGCGGTTTGAAACCCAGAGCATGACAGAAGCCGTAATCAAGCTTGCTATAATCGCGGTAAAACCAGCCACGCGAAGCATAGGAAGCGATATCGCAAATGAGATAATCAGGGCTGTTGTTAAGCGAAGATTTCGATGGCTACCATGCATTGCGTCAATAAAATATGTGTTCATTCCTTTGTGGGCGGATCTCCCGCACCAAGCCAGAATAACCATAGCAAGCTTAGCCGAAACCTCGGAAACGATTAAACTCTGAAAAATTATATTTTGGTTCAGCTGTGCAATGCAAACCGCAGTGGTTAAAATTGTAATTAAGCCCAGCGCTAGGCCGCCTGTTCCTGTTTGCTGATCATGCATTATCTCAATTTTCTTCTCTGGTGAACCCTGGTACATTATGCCGTCGCCGAAATCTAGTAATCCATCAGTGTGGTGAAGTCCGGTGACTAGTAAAATGAAGCCTAACGTCAAAATTCCGACTATAAGATTTGGAAGTGTGTGAGAGAGAGCCCAAGCCAAGAGCCCAGCTGACAACCCGATGAGCGCTCCGATGGCCGGAAAGAGGGGCATATAGTTTGCCGCGTCTGTCAAACAGTCTGAGCTCATGCCTACGGGAATAATTGTGAGGAAAGCTATCAGATTCTTTAATTCTTTAAGCATGATATTTCATCACTTTGAGCCTATTAGCTGCCTGTAGGTCTTTTCAATTTCCTTAAGGAGAACGTCCTTCGTTGTAGAACCCTCTGACTTTAGAATAGCAGCCATTGATGCCCCTCCAGCACCAACCCCTTCTTTTACCACCCCATCCTCATAAGCCCTTAAACCCTTAAACTTTGACTGACTGAAGTTGAGGTTAGCAGCCAGTATGGGGATGTCGGCGACTTGGGTGATGATCCCCTTTAGGTCAGCATTTTTGTCGGCTATAATCCATCTTGTTGTTCCGATAGCTAAATTATCTAAGACATTAGGCTTTAACGTGTTGATAACAGTCACAACGGCGCCCATCTGAGTCCCACCCGCCATCAAAACCGGAACCTTACCTGCTGCTCCGATAACCAAACCAGCAAAGGCGGGCACCACGGGGTCTCCGACGCAAGAAATGGCTTTGATGGGATCGTCTGCCAAGGCTCCAAACTCTATACTTGAGGCTTTCAATCCCGCCTCTACGGTCTCAATTTTAAGGTCATGCGGATTGTTGGGCATACTGCTGCTGACTTTTCCTCTAGCATCCACGCCCATAGCTAACAGAATGCCAAGGGCTGTTGTTGTGCCTCCTGGAATGCTTTCTCCAATCACAAGGTAATCCGCTGTTTTAGCCAAATTTTCTCCAGCAATTTCTGCTCTTTCCAAGACTTCTTTGGCATTATCTACGGCTTTTCCCGTTCTTATATCCCTTCCTGGGCTTCCTCCTAAGTCTAAAAACGGTACATGTGGCTTAATCTTCAGTCCGCCGCTGGCCACAAAAGCTGGTATATCAGCCAGCCTAAGCGCCGCCATGGTGATTAAGGCTGGTGTTGGTATTCCCTCTGGTGTTACGGGAACGCCCGGAATGCATTTGCATCTTCCAAGTAGGAGGAGTTCAACGTCGGCGGGAGGTGTATAATCAGTTAGCTCTGGATATTTCCCAGCCGCTGATATGCCTGGAATTTTTGCTGTTTCTGTCACTCCGATTACGCAAATAAATAAGGGCTTTTTTCCTCTCAAGCGGTTTAAAAAGGTTTTGCCACCGTTTTCGTTGTAAGCCAAAATTATGTCGTGCATTCTCTATTTCACTTCCCTACGATTCCATAATCCTTAATATCTAATAACCAGTAGCCTTCCATCAATTTCTTCCTAAAATCGAGTATTTCTATACGTTTCTTGAAAATTGGGCCATCGTACACGAAGGTGTGGTACTCACCCAACTCTCCACATAGATCAATATTCGCTTTTTTCTTAAGCCTTAATATATCTTTAATGAAGGTCTCATCTATTTTACGGCCTAACCACTCCACACGAAACAAATCACCTTTTGCCATGACCACGAGTGCCTTAAAGCCTTCTTGCATGAAGTCGCTTAAGAGTTGTTTCGGGTCGCTATCCCAGAGCGGCTTTATTGGTTTAATGCCCAACTCGCCACAAACTCTATCTATCCAACCTTCATGCCCTGCTATGTTAGAGATATCGCCGAAGACAGCTGCCTCTACGCCGCTTCGTTTTAGTTCACGTATCACGCTCTTGAACCCTTGCTCATAAGTTTCCCAAGAGACTTCTCTCTGAACCACTGGAATCCCTATCGCTTCAGACTGTGCCAAGATAAGTTTAGATTCCAGTCCATGCGACATGCATCTTCCATCTCTCGATGTAAAATTCACGAGGTACGTAATTTCAAAGCCTTCTGAAATCGCTTTATAGCAGGCAAAACAACTATCTTTACCACCACTCCAAGATGCGACAACCCGCGACATGAAGGCTCATCCATCCGAGCATTTTACAATTTTGTTTAGATCGGATAAGCTCCGCAGGTTCTGCAGTAAGTGGATTTTTCGGTCACAATAGAGTTGCACTGAGGACACGCTTTGCCCTTTAGATTGGTGGGATGAGGGACACCTACGGCCGACCTATAAACTTCATAGTAGAACAGTTGTTCTTTATCTCGAATCAACACCTTATCCTTTTCCAGAATTTCACGTTTTTTGTCTTCGAATTTCTTATTAGAAATCTTCTGGTCGAAAAGCATTGAAAGGGCAGTGGTCCCCGAACCATGCTCAATGGGCGTTTTAACTCTCCACACGACTTTTTTAGGTAGGATTCCTTCGAAAGCCTTGCGAATGATCCATTTTCCCCATATTTTTCCTCTTTCACTTCGAACTTTAAATTCTGAATCAAGCTTCATAGCGAAGGACTTGAAATCCGGATCGAGATATGGAAGCTTCGCCTCCAACCTGAGAGCCTTTGCCAACGGGATGGATGAAAAACGCATTACATCCCATAGTTTCTGTAATTCTAAGTCAAGCTGTTCCTTTTCTAGATTGAAAAGAAAGCTGTACCCAGCGAATAGCTCATCGCATCCATCACCGGTCATAGCGATGCTTATTCCATGCTCTTTGGCTACCTTTAAACCAACATAAATTGCTACACTATTGCGTATCTCCATAGGATCAAACGACTTCATTGTTTCAACAACTTTCTGAAAGGCATCGCACAATTCATCTTCGCTGAAGTAGTAAACGGTGTGCTTAAGCCGTAATTTGTGAGCCACCAAAGTCGCGTATTCAATGTCTGGTGCCGGGGCTCCCTCAAATCCAACCGTAAACGCCTTTAACGAAACGAATTTTGATGCTATGGCTGCTAAAACGCTTGTGTCCAGCCCTCCAGAAAGAAGAATGCCTTCAGATAGATTCCTTTTCACCGACTCCTCCAACAAAAATCGAAGCTTAAAACATACGTCATGAATGGATTTGTTCAATGGTTGACCAACCTCTTCTCTGTTCTTTTGGCATCACCCATTCTCGCAATACCTTGATTATTCTAGGCGCGACTACCGTAAATAGAACAGTGTTATTGATAATAGCCATAATCATTGAATTAGCGCCCATTATGAGAACGGCTATAATCGGCATGCTGAAAAACCATGCAAACCAGATATTTTGAAGTATTTCACTCATTAAAGTTAGAGTCACTGCCGTTGTGCCTAATAACGCAACGCTTGGGTTATCCTTGAAGCGACGAATAACTCCTCCGCAGATACCTAGTAGACCAATGATTGCTGCTATAAAGGGCGTCCAAAGCCCAGGTCCATAAGCGCTGAAAATGTCAGAGATGACAATTATCAGGACACCCGTCAAAAAACCCTGCACTGGACCGAACACAAATCCAGATACAAAGGCTAAGGTTTCAGTCAGGCCTATCTTTATGAAGATGCCGTAAAGCGAAAAACCAAAAGGCAAAGGAACGTAGGGTACTAAGTAGGCGGCCCACCCGAACCCAACCCTTAAGACTGTTCCCACAGATGATAGCAAAGAAATAGCGGAGAGCTGTTTTGTCGGGACTTTAAACTTCATGTGGTCTACACCATCATATTGGATGGATGGATTATCCAACCAAGCTTTTATAAGTCTTTCGCTCTATACCATAATGAGGAAGTGGCGACAGCATGGTAGACATAGAATCTGAAATTTCGGACTTACCTTTACTTAAGTATCTCGAGATGCGAGGAATTAGATTTAAGGACCTTGTGGATGCGGCTTTGGAACTGTTTGTTCCTCATCCTGGAGTGGAAACAAAGGAGAAGGCTGTCCAGATACTTAAAGAGGAATTTCGAGAAGCTTTGTCGGATGTGAATGTTTCATGCTTAGTGGTTGCGTGTTTCTGTTTAGAAGAGGAGGCAAAGTCTGGCTCGGTTCCAGGTCTAACGAAAGAACGATTCATGGGACGCCCAGGACTTGTCACAGACGAACTCCTTGGAATGACGATAGCCAGCTACATAGCAGGAGCAAAGGGGATTTTCGAGTTCATCAGATTCGATCAAACCAAGCCTGGAATCCTAAAGAAGCTCGGTCCAATTTCAAATGATGCTGTTGGAGGATTAGTTGCTGGGGTTTCCTCGAACATGTATACGCAAGCCCTAAGAAAAAGTCAACAAACCGTTAAAAAGTAAAACGAAAATTAAGTCAATTCCAATTTTTAATGTTATTTCTTGGATTTAGGTGCTCCTTTTCGCTTCCTTCAAGTTTTCAAAGCAACTTATGGAGTTCACATGGTTGCTAGGTAAGCGAAAATTTTTGCGTCGTTAACGAGGTTTTCTATTTTTGTGTATTCGTTTGGTTGGTGGGCTGTTTCGTCTATTGTGCTCCATACGACCGCTGGGACATCTATTTTTCTGAAGAAGGCGGCGCATGTTCCTCCGCCTATTCCTCCAACCTTAGGCTCTACTCCCCTGACTTGTCTAATTGCCTCTTTTAGCATGCTAACTATTTTGGAGTTGGCGTCTGTTGGCTTTGGAGCGACACTTTTCTGTAGGAGTTCAAATTTTATTTTTGCTCCGGTTTTCTTTTCAAATTCTTCTGCAAGCTTATTGATGTCACTAATTATTTCATCCAGGTTGTAGTTTGGCAGAATTCTGCAGTCGAAATATGTTATGTCTTCTCCGGGGATTATGTTTACGGCATCAACGTTTTTATCCTTCTTTGTTGGTTCGATGGTGCTTTCAGGCGGGTCAAAGTAAGCATCTTTAAGCGAATATTTCTCATGTAATATTTTGTCCAAAGCCAAGGCGTATTCCATCCCTATACGATGCGCGTTTAAGCCTTGGTGGGGTCTGCTGGCATGAGTCTGCTTTCCAATTGTGCGAATCCTAAACCACAGAGCGCTTTTTTCAGCTATTTCTATAAAGCTTCCATTTCCGTTTCCGCCGTCCGGCACAACTATCAGGTCGTTCCTTTTGAACAGTCCTTGCTCTATGATGTGCTGGATTCCGTATCTGCTTCCTTGTTCTTCATCCGAGACAAAGGCTAAAGCGACTGTTCTTTTTGGTTTTATGTCCAAATTTTTTAGAGCTTTGACGGCGAAAATGGAGGCAACCATTGATTGTCCATTGTCTTCGCTGCCTCTCCCATAAATTTGTCCCTCTTTAATTATAGGCTCGAAAGGTTTTGTAACAGTCCAAAGAGACTCTTCTCCAGGCGGAACTATATCCATGTGCGTTATTACCCAAAATTTTTCAGCCTTGCTATCTCCAAAGTAATAAGCTATGATGTTTGGTCTCCTTTTAGAGGGAACCCTCTCATCTTCTGCATCAAAGCGTTCTATTTTGTCGAAGCCAGCTCTATCTAATATCTGCATTAATTTTTCAGCTTTCTTTAATTCTCCTTCTCCGCCGTTTTCTGGAGAAACTGCAGGAATGCGAACAAGCTCCATCAAGGCTTGCGTCATTTCGTTTCTTTGTCTCTCAATTTCGGAGAAAACCTTTTGATGCTCCATAGACATCACATTCGATAACTTGAAAAGTTAACGGCTTGACCACTTTAATTTTTCGTTGATAAGTAAAAAGAGATAGTGTATTGAGAAATTATGGTTGTCTAGCTTAATTCTTGCAGAGCTTTCAGACGCTTTATTATGTTAGGATGCGTTGAGAAAATTTCAATAATTCTATCTGCTGTTGTAAGCTTCTGCGACAGAATCTCCTGAACTAACTTTTGGTCGCCCGGGGCTGTTATCGTTGTTATTACTGTAGCGTCTAGGTCTGCTCGGTCTGGGTCAGTGATGAACAACGCTTTAAACGCGTTTAAGTTCTGTGTTGTCCTTCCCGTTCTCCTCATATTTCTAGTTTCATGAACTATTTTTGCTAGTCCTTCTGAAAGCTTCCGTGGTCCTTCCTCAACTATTGAGGCACTGTGTCTATCGGCATAGTATTCGCGGACGCGGCTTAGAAATGTGACGCAAACATAGGTTAGGAACATTGAAAAAGCCACTAAACCCATGCCTAATAGTCCTGCGCCGCCACCCTCATCCCTTCTTCTGCCATATGAGGATGAAATCATGAGAGAATAGCCTATGAAATAGAACAGTGCGGGTAGAAGTGAGACGAACATCATTATCTGCACATCTCTGTGTCTTAGATGTCCGAGTTCGTGTCCAAGGACAGCCTCAACTTCCTCATGTTCTAAGGTTTTTAACAATCCGCTTGTGACGGCTACACGGTTTCCAGCTATTGGTGAGCCATATGCAAAGGCGTTCGGAATTGGGATTTGTGCGAGCATTAACCTCGGCTTTTTTATTCCGCTCTTCTTGCTGAGGTTTTCAACCATTTCATGGAGCTTTAGGTTTTCATTTTCTGGAATTTCCTTTACACGGTAAAGAGCATCAATTATGTATGGCGATATTAACCATTGGAGGATGTTGAAGGCAACAACCAAAACACCTAGGGTTACGAAATCGAAAACTTGGAGTAGACTCAAGACTATGGTAAGAACTAGCGTTGACAGCGTGAATATTATGGCTAAGGAAGCGACCATGGATAGGCGAAGTCTCCAAACATTCATCATTATACACCAATTATTGTTCACGAACAACGGTAACTTATATCTTTTACTGTATGAAAGCATGCTTTACACTTTGCGCATAATTCCTGCAGGGTAAAGTTAGCTTTAAATGGCTCAGCAGTTAACGTGTTTTGTATGAACACGCTGGTCGATGACATAGGGAGTTTCCCACTGCCACCCCATATAGATAGGGAATTGTTCAAAAAGGCATACGTTCTTGCCAGAGACGCAATCATCAACAGAAAAGACATCACAAAAGACGAATTCTTGTTGAACAATTTTTACCGAGTTATAATAGACTCCCTTGAGAAAAAAATTAAAGCTGGCTTAGATGTCATTAACTATCCGCAACATTACGATATACACAGACAATTTACAGATTCCATCCGCAAGGCTATGGATAAAGGCACCTATGTCGTTGATGAAAAAGATGCGATTATACCTGAAGTATACGTAATCAATGAAGAGGCAAAAAGGCTTTATGAAGAAAACCGGAGGAAAGTATCGCTACGCGTTTGCGTTACGGGACCTATGGAACTGTATCTAAAAGAAATTGGACCCGTGCCCTACGAGGACGTTCTCCTAATGTTTGCGGAGACCGTGAGACGATTTGCGAAAAATTCGATTTTAAATTTCAAATACGTTAAAACTGAAGTAGTTTCATTGGATGAGCCTAGCTTTGGATTTCAAGGCATATCTGCTGATAGAGATGTTATTTTGGATGTTCTGGAAAAAGCCTTCGACTTTAAAGGCGCAATAAAGCACATTCATATTCATTCTTCATCAAGGGTTACAGAGATATTGGATGTTAAGAACCTCGACGTATTATCATTCGAGTATGCCGCATCTCCCAAAAACATCGAAAACCTTTCAAGAAAAATGTTGGATAGAGCGGACAAGCAAATAAGGGTTGGCATATCGAGAACAGATATAGACTCAATCATGGCGGAACTTTATGATAAGGGCATAACGAAACCAACCGCAGAGCAAATAGTTGAAAGCGAAGAAAATATAAGAAAAAGATTTGTAGCTGCCAAAAAGAAATATGGAGATAAAATGACGTTTACTGGTCCTGACTGTGGCTTGGGTGGTTGGCCAACACAGAAGGCAGCTCAGCTACTTTTGAAAAGAACGGTAAATGCAGTGAAATCAGCAAAATCTAACGTCTAAGTGGTTCATCTTTTCTTGCTGAGCCTAAACGCTTCAGTATTCTCAAGGCAATTAGTGTTATCCATTTGCTAGGCTTGCCCTTCGCTTCTATATTTGTTTGCATCCTTCCAATGGGAGCGCTTTCCAAAATCCATGTCCCATTATTCTGTCTTTTTCGAAGGAGAATCTCAATGGCATCGTTTAAACGTTCGTCTTTCACATAACCAAGCTTAGTTAGGACATCTAATCCCCTTAGGATGCTGTATCCATAAAACCATGGAAAGCCCAACTTCAACCAAGACTGGTTGATCACCTTGTAATCGTGATGATCAGCCTTGAACAAATGATGCATAAGAAGGAACTCTGCTCCTCCTTCTATTGCTTGTTCCATTCCCTTTGTTAAATTTTTCCTCGGAACTTCACTGAAAGCTTCCAGCGGGCAAATTGTTCCATAAAAGCATCCATGCGTGTCTCTAACGTGCGCTTTCCAGTAGGGACAGAGCCATCCGCCGTCTTTGTTCTGAACCTTTACAAGCCATTCTAAAGCCTTCCTTATTCTCAGGTCATTTGCGTATCCGATTCTAATCAACGCCGCTGTCATATTACCTGTGAGGCATGAATATTGATGCTCAAAAACCATGGAGGATATCCACTTGTTCCGCGAAGGCAACTTCTTTCCTTTAGTGCGCAGCCATTCATGTTCCTTCGATGCTCGCTCAGGAGTGTAACTCGAAAAGCCACCTTCTTCCAATTGAAACTGGAAAACATATTCACAAGCTCTTTCAACCTTTTTATCAGTTTTGTCCATTCCAAGCTGACCGAGGGTCATTATCTGCCAATATGAAGACTTGTATTTTGGATGGTATGGGTTAAATGGTTCCTCCCAATAGCCTTCGGGATTTTGCTTCTGCAATATTTTCTTTACTACAGTGGACTCTGGAATCGCCCTTTTTGCAGCCCTCACTTGAGGATCATCTTCGCTTTTTCTAATAATGTCGCGTAGTGTAAAGTAACGGACAGAAGGATTAGCTTTCTCCAGCAGCCAACCAACTAAACTTTCTTTCAAAACTTTGCACCAATCAATCATAGTTCCGCATCTTTTTCAACATTTCCATTATTTCAAATATTGGGATAGATATTTTCAAAGTTAAATGGACATTAAAGCTATTATTAGTGGGAAGGCATAAATTTCTTCACACATACCACTTCGTAAAAGAAGTGAGGACTATGACTGAAGCTGATGTTTATGAAAAATTGAGGGAAAAAATCAGTTTATGGCCCATAAGAACCCCAAGGACTAAAGAAGTGATGGAAATACTTAGGATTCTCTTCACCGAAGAGGAAGCTGGATTCCTAACTCACTTTACAGCCCCATACCAAGACGCTGAAACAATGGATCGGATCGTTGAAAGGACAAAAAGGCCCCAAGAAAAGATTCGAGCCATTGTCGATCGCTTAGTTTCAAGAGGTTTGCTTTTCAGGTTCACAAGCAAGAGCGATGGTAATGTTTACTACTCTCTAATGCCCATGATTCCAGGGATTTTTGAGTTCTATCTCTCCTCTGGTCGCGATTCCGATGAAAAACGGAAAGTGGGAGAACTTTTCGAAAAAAATTATGTGAACGGCGGTGGCTTGGAAGCCGGCGCTTCCAACTATCCTTGGGCTCGAGTGATGCCAGTCGAAAAGACGATAACTGTCAACAAGGAAATAAGCGTGGGACACCTGATTTTACCTTTCGAGAAAATGTCTGAATTCATCAAAACTTCTCGAAATATAGCGGTCATAAACTGTGCTTGCAGAACAAAGAAGAAATGCGAGCATCCTTTAGAAACTTGTCTTGTCTTTGATTATTATGCGGATTTTATGGTGGAGAGGGGGTTTGGGCGATACTTAACCGTTAAGGAAGCATTAGAATTGCTAGAAGAAACGGAGAAAGCAGGTTTGGTTCATTCTACTATAAATACTCAGACGAGACCTCAGTTCATCTGCAACTGTTGCACCTGCGCCTGTCTTATCCTGAGAGGTCTTACAGAACTGCACAACCCTAGAGCAATAGCAAAGTCGAACTTTCTTCCTATGAGGGATGATAAACTCTGCAACAAGTGTAAGAAGTGTGTCCGTATTTGTCCTTTGAAGGCGAATGTACATCATGCACCCCACGATAAGGAGCCTGAGAGAATTTTCTTCTTCGAGGAGAGATGCATAGGATGCGGGCTTTGCGCCTACCATTGTCCAAATGAAGCCATCAAACTAGTTAAAGTTAGGGATGAAGTTCCAGAGACGACTCCTAGAGAAGCCTTCATAAGAGTTGAAGCGGAGCGAGTTCATTAACAAGCTGGTGTCTCCTACAAAATTCTATTAACTTTTTTATTACATTATCTGACTTTCTAGTTTTATGATTTGATTTGGCATGTCCTTTCGTAATATTTATTAGGAAAGTTAGACGGTAGCTCGGCTCAAGTTGATAAAGGAGGGATATTTGTGGAAGTGGATGAAAGTGTCTGGCAGTTTATGAAGAAGCATCTTGGCTACAACGACGAAGAAATGGGAAAATTTAGGGAGAATCCGCGGAACAGAGATGTTTTGGCAAAAGCTCCAGAGTTAATGAATAAAACCATAGTCGTTGAAGTAGTTGAATCAAAGGGCTGCAATAGCCAGCATAAAGTTGGAGACAAGTTCATTTTCGACGGCGTCGGCAACCTCTTGACCAGTAAGAGCCCGAAGAGAATATGCATCTACGCTTTGGCTGAGTTACCTCAATTGATTTTCGCCATTAACGAGCTCATCTACGCCGGGGTTGATCCAAATGAAATGCGGTTCAAAAGGACTGGATGTTTCGATGTTGGAGTAGACTGTGGAGGATGGGGGCACATCGTCATGGAAGTCAGAGTTGAAGAGAGGCAAAGGCAAACAAAAGAATGATCAAAAAGGCTTTGGTAGCATCAAAAATTGAGAATAAGATGGCGGGCCCGCCGGGAATTGAACCCGGGACCTACGGGTTAAGAGCCTCAACCTAACCCCGTGCAGCGGTTAGTCCGCCGCTCTGGCCTTACTGAGCTACGGGCCCTTTTCGTGACTATGCGTGTCATCCCGCTTTAATAAATTTAGCTTTGTAAGCTGCTGCTAGTTTCAGAAATGTTTTCTAAAGACGGATTTATTATGCCAAAATAAATTCGTACATGAGGTTGCAAGAGATATATGAAGATAAATATGTCTAATAGAAGTACCAAGATTTTAACGATAAACCACACGTCAAAGTAGAACCTGAATACCAACTGATTAATTGATAGGAATATACCTACAAGCGTTGACGTAAAAACCACGAGCCATCCCCATCTTCTACCTCTGTAAAATCCGTATGCAACAGCAAAGTACATAGAAGATGCTATCGCAAGCAGCAAAATTAACCCGATAAAAATAAGGGGTTTGTTTAAAATGGCTTCTAATGAAACCGTATAGAATAGTCCGAAGAGTACGAATGTCAGGATTGTTAGAGATATGCCTAAAATTATGTAAAGTGCGGCTATGAGAGCTACTCCAAATGGGCGTTCATAAGCGATCTCCGTTCTTGGCATTGAAAGTCTCCATCTCGCGGTTACATAAGCTGCGGAACAGGCAGCAAACTCGAACAACAAATTGCTAAAAATGAAAATAGAAGGAGACACTGAAAATCCAATTTGTAATACCGCAACGCCCAATAATCCGCCAATCCAGTAGCCAGCAACAGTCGCCACGATGAGCGATACAATTATGCTTGCGATATTTTCTATGAAATCACGCCTGCAAATTAAATATAAGACAGCAAAGAGCAGAATCGAATTCAAAAAGAAGACTATGGTTTCCCATAAATTCGTTATTAACCCTGTCTCCATGACCGTGTAACCCAAATCTCTGATAAAAGGGTGCAAAAATGGAACGATGGTTTCGTAGAACCCACTGAACAAAGAAAATGCAAGAACTACGAAAAAGACCTTAATGTTAATTAGTTTTAAGTTAAATTTTACTGTGGACAAGCAAATATCCTCATTTAGCCCTTTTAACATGAAAATCTTATAAATCTATTTCCTTCATGTGGCGATTAGTTTTGAGTTAACAGTTTTAAGCTTAAATCCTTATTTTTGGTTCTGAAGAGGTTGAAACCGTTGGGTGAAATTGTCTTCGTTGGGCTTGGTTTACATGATGAGTTCGGAATAAGTTTACGCGGTCTAGAGGAAGTTAAAACTGCAGAAAGCGTTTTCATAGAGCTTTACACAAGCTTGATGCCAAATTTCTCAATAAAACGCTTTGAGAAGATTTCTGGGAAAAAACTTACAATTGTTTGGAGGAAAGAGCTTGAGGAAAAAAGCGGAGAAGCAATTTTAAAGGCCGCAGAAAGCGGTAAGGTGGTTTTGCTGGTTCCAGGAGACCCGCTCATAGCGACAACTCATGTCGCCTTGAGGATAGAGGCTGAAAAGCTTGAAATAAAAACCCGTGCCATTCATGGAGCCTCCGTACTCTCCGCTGTTATAGGCTTGTCAGGCTTGCACAGCTACAAGTTTGGAAAAAGCGTAACAATACCTTTCCCAAGCGAAACTCCCTCTGAAACTCCTTACGAGGTTATTGCCCAAAACAAGAAACTTGGGCTTCACACCCTCTGCCTGCTTGACATAAAAGCCGAAGAGAAACGCTGTTTAAGCATTCGCGAATCATTAGACTCTCTTTTGAAAATTGAAGGAAGAAAAGGAAAGAAAATAGTTACCAAAAACACTCTCGCTGTTGGCATAGCAAGGGCTGGTTGTAAAAATCCAGCAGTGAAGGCTGGCTTTATAAGTGAATTGTTGAATTATGACTTTGGAGAACCACCCCACAGCCTCATCTTCCCGGGAAGTCTTCATTTTATGGAAGCCGAAGCCCTTATTGTATTTGCTGGAGCTCCAGAAAAAATAAGGAGAGCTATAAGATGAGTTTGGAGAAGCTTGTTTCCGGGTATATAGCCTCAACCAAACACGTTCTAAATGAACTGCAAGTAGTTGAAAGTTCGATGAGTATAGGTTTAGAAAGTATTGGGAAGGTTGTCGAACATGCTAAAGCCTATCTGGATGACGCCAAATATTATAGAGATAAAAAGAAATTTGAGATAAGTTTAACTTCTGTCGCTTATTGTGAGGGTTTATTAGATGCACTAAAATTGTTAGGAGTTGTGAAATTCGAATGACCACTGAAGAGGAAAGGAAAAAGAGAAAAGTAGTTTTAACTTCAGGCGTATTTGACCTGCTGCATCTAGGTCATGTAAAGTTTTTAGAGGAAGCAAAAAAGGCTGGTGGAAGAAACGCTGAGCTCATAGTTATTGTAGCCAGAGACGGCACTGTGGAAAAAAGGAAAGGGAAGAAACCGATCATGCCTGAGAATCAGCGGCGAGCCCTCGTTGAATCTTTAAAGGTTGTTGACGAAGCAATGCTTGGCTATGAAGAATTTGACGTTGGAAAAGTTGTTGAAAAGATAAAGCCAGACATCATTGTTGTCGGATACGATCAAGAAGGCATGGAACAAACCGTTAGGGATTACATAAAGGAAAAAGGATTAACTATAAAGGTCGTGAAAATTGGAAAGTTTGGGGAGGACGAGCTGGATAGTTCCTCAAAAATCAAACAGAAAATCGTTGAGCACTTCAAAAGATGAACCACATGTCTAAGCGTTCTAGAAGGTTTATGCCAACCTACATAATTATTGCATTAAACATAACGGTTTACGCTTACATGTCTATGCTCAGTGGGAACGTTATTGAAATAAATTATTATGTTATTCGTCAATACGGACAATACAACTTATTTGTTTTAAATGGCGGATACTGGCAGCTTTTCACAGCCATGTTTATCCACGTGAACGTAGTACACCTTCTTGGAAACATGCTCTTCCTGCTTATTTTTGGCCTTAGGGCGGAAGAAATGTTTAACATTAAAGAATACCTTCTCACTTACTTCTTAAGCGGGTTAGCTGGAAACTCGTTAACGCTTCTTTTTGGACCTGACATGGTCTCTGCCGGAGCTTCCGGCGCCATCTTTGGAATGTTTGGAGCATGCACCATTTACATCCGTCGCGCAATTGGGCAGTCAATAATAAGCGCTTTATTGTATTCCTTCTTTTTGCTAATGATTAGTTCTGGGCCGGGTGCGAACAACTTGGCTCATTTAGGCGGTTTGGTTGTTGGACTATTGATTGGCTACATTTTGGTGACAAGACGTAAACTAAGAACAACACATGTATTTAGCTACGCCTATTCAACTCAAACCTAAAATGTTCAGTGAAAATAAACTAATGGACTGTTTCATCGCCGAGCTAGCTTACAGCTATGGGTATCATCGCTTTGAAAATTATGGAAGCGTTAAGACTTCTACTTTCACTTTATGCCCGTCTTTCAGTTTGAGATGTTTTCTAAGGAAGACTGGCGCAATAATCTCTATTACCGAAGCGTCGTAGTGACTTCTTAAAGCTGAGATTAAGGCGCCTCTAACCTTGTTCTCTACTATTGCCGGATAACATTTTACGGGTCCGAAGGTGCGGTCTTCATTCTTAAACCCTTCCACCTCAATAGCTGGGTATGCTTCAAGTTCTGAGCGGGTCTTAAAGTCATAGTCGGTTGTAAGTTTAAGGTTAAGCGTGCCTGGGTAGGGGTCGAATCCCAATTTCTCGATGAACTGTTTCTTATATTGCTCTTTTGAAATGTAGTAGGCTCCTTCACCCAAACCCGTAAAGACTGTACCTTCTAGGGTTATTGATGGAGGGTAAGCGGTTTCAATCAAGAAGCGTAGATTTGAATAAATTTTTTGGAGCTCTTTGATGCCTGTGTCCGTGATTTTTATGAGGCAGCCTTCAGGCGTTATAGTCCGCTTAATCCATCCCTTATTTTCCAATTCTATTAGGTATCGCGAGGCTGTCTGCTGGGATGTACCTAATTTTCCAGCTAGGTATTCTGTGGAAATCTTAGCTGTTCTTCGATGCGCTCCCATCTCAGCCAACTTTAAGAGAGTGAAAAGCTGAAGCCAATCATGCTTTGCAGCCATTTAAGCCTCAATTCCCCATTCACTTACAAAGTTACACTTATCTGTATTTAAGCGGCTCGAAGGTGCGGTCTTTCTGTTTGCAGAGGTTGCGCAACCATATCATTAGAGCAAGTAGAATGAAACGCTTGATTTCATGCAAGTTGCCCTTTACAAAGTTTAAACACGTTTAAACAATCAATGCAAGAGTGGAGATGTCTCCCGCACACTCCCTTTTTTTCTGTCTTCTTTGGTACAAGTAAGAAGGTTATCAGGGAAATTCTGCAGAAGCTCAATGCGTCTAATCATGATTCTGGAACCGATGGCCCTGTGCAGTTTTTACCCGCTAGGCACCGCTTAGGGGGGGGATGGTTTTAACTTCCTTTTTTCTATTTGTGCTTCGGCTTCCAACTTCTATGAAGCCACTAAAACCTTTGTGAATTCACATACGTTGTATAAAGGCTTCATAAGCATTAACAACTTAAATAAAAAAGTAAGCAACAACAACACCTAAAGCCACAGCGTACGAAGCACAATGCCACCCCACAGCCAAAGTTGCAGACCAAACAGAAAACAAGCTTTCAACAAGCCTCTCCAGCCAAAACAAACCCAATATATAGAGACTCAACCGAGAAACACGCGTTGAAGTGTAGTGACTCATTCTGACTTATCTGTCACTCTTTTCCTGGCTTGGTTGTACGCTCTTATAATGGTTTCTGGGTTCCAAGTGGATTTTGTTTCTCTGTCAATTTTAACCCAGCTTTCGTTCCAGCCGTCTGGGATTCTTATGAAGATCCAGTCTCGATAGGGAAACGTCACGGCAACAACTGCCATTCGGTTTGGGTAAAAGCTGAAAAAGTCTAGGAACCCCCTGAGCTTCTCGATTTGCTGGCGCACGATCTTCGCGTACTCTAGGCGTGAGGCTTTCACTTCAAAAGCCACTAGACAGTCGCCCTTGCAAGCGTAGACGTCAGGCATATCGCGGCCTATACCACTCATGGCGCTACGCTTAGCTTGCCAGCCTAAACCCTGAAGGTGATGCACAAGCCTAAGCTCAGCCTTCTTGCCGCGCTTCTTCCTGCGCCTCGCCTCCCCCTTGCCTAAGCCTCTGGTCTTCCTGCTCATTCGCCTCAGCCTTCAAAAACCTAACCGGATAGGGACACTCTTCCAACGGAAAACTCTTCTCCAAAGTGACAATGCTGCCTTTGCTCCTATAGCCAAAAGCCAGCATGCGATCGTAATAGGTGAAGCCCTGCTTTTTCAGAAACTCGTTGGCAACGGCTAAACGCCAAGCATACCGCTTCTCAGCTTCAGTCAACATCATCCTTGCACTCGACTTCGTGTAGACGCTTCTGTTCTCCGGAAAAACCCACACTGGGCTCGGCCTGCGGTTAAAGTTCCCCTTCACATCTTTGATCAGAACTTCCCAGTTTTCCAGCTTCTCAATCACTCCGGCACCGTAATGCCAAAAGCGTTCAGGCACGGTCTCGCGGTTGGTGCGTTTGATAAACCAATAGTGCATCTGGTTCCTAAAGGTCTTACGCAGGTCGGTTAGGCTGTGGGTTACAGCCACAAGTCGAATGTTGCTCCGACGGTAAGCATCAATGCTGTCGTGAATCTGATTGCCATAATAATTGTGCTCCGGACACAACGCTTCGCCCTTGTTTGGAATCAGATCGCCGAGCTCGTCAATGTAGACGCCCATTCGCCTCTCCATGTGCGTACCCTTCCATTCCAATAGGCGCTCGAAAAACTGGCCCCACCACTCAAACTTACTCTTGTAATCGCTCACATACTGGTCATGAGCTATAACGTTGATCTTGTCCTGGGCTAGGTTGTTGAACAACTCCATAAAAACGTTAGGATTATATTGCACAATCTCCAGGCTTGGATGCTCATAGCGGAAAACGCAGCCTTCAGGGATGAACAGCCTCAACGGCGCCTTATCCAGTATGCTCAGAAACTCAAAAGTGCTCTTCCGCATGCGCAAAATGCATGTTTCCCCGTTTTCAAGGAAATGCCAGCCCAACAGCCAAAACAACAGCGTGGTTTTTCCGCTTCCATACTGGCCGCCTAAAATTAAACCGTGTTGTCCGGGCTTGCCGTAGAAGTCTTTCATGCTTGTGTATGCTATCGTGTCTAAGTCTGTTTCTTTCTTTTCGCCGTCTTCAAACTCCGGCCACAAGTACGCGAAGCCGTTGGGGGTAGCCATTTCTACAAGCTTCATGGAATCACACGCTCCTCAGGAATCACATAGACGGTTTTGCCTTCAAGCTGTTTCATCATGCGCTGGAGAATAGAGCCTATCAGGTTTCGAGCCGTTAAAACATGTTTGGAAAAGGCACGCTTCACCAGAGGCAACATAAAAGCGTTTTGAACGTAGAAATCGACACGCCAGACTAAAGGATCATCCTTGCCGAAATCGAGCTTTCTATTCTCCCGGTAAGACTGCAAAGAGTTAAACTCATCGTCATCATCATCCTCACCTGGATTCCAACCGTCATTTTTAGGCTCAAAACTCTTCAGCTTGCAGTACACATCGCTTGAATCCACTTCCACACCAAATAGCGTGAAGCGCTTTCCAGTTATCTGGCCCTTTAAAAGCTCTTCTCCCTCAACAGTTAACGCGCGCTCATTCCAATGAATATAGAAATAGTTATCTCCGCCCGGTTCCTTCCGCGGTCTTGTCAAGTAAACGCGTTTCTCCTCTTCAGTCAAAACCTTGCTCGCAAAACATGCTTCTCCAACAAAGATTTCCGGACGCGCCAGAAGACCGCCATAATACTTCACCAAGTCTAGGTTCTCGTTGAGTCCTTCTTCGTCTTCGATTATTATCTGAAACATCTGTTTCTCTTCTGGTGTCAAATTTGAAAGCAGTTCTTGCGTGCGTTGAAGCTTCTTGGTTATCGGCGTGTCCCAAACAACGATCTGATAAACTACTTGGGCAAGGAGTGTCCACTTGTCAAACTTCGTTTCTGTAATCTTGCCTTTGACGCCTTCAGTTTTCCAGGTTGGCTTTACAGTTTCCATTTTCTACACCTTTCAGCGTACAGCGTACGCTCATAAGAAAAATACACGCTAACCATGAAACGCCTCGAATACGAATCAAGATAGATGCCTTACACTTAAAAGATTTATGATGTCAACACCAAAAGATGAAAAGGTATGCGACTATCACTTTATTCCTTCCAATAACCGTTTAGCCATAGTTTTTTCGCCTTTGAGAATGTAGTTTTTATATGCTTCTTCTTGGTTAAGGAAGATCCCTTTCTCGATTGCTTCCCTAGTGGCTGGAAGGTCCTCTATTCGAGGCAAAAGAAAGACTTTCCCAGCAGTTTTTAATGCAGCCTCATATACGATTTTATCAAGATTTTCTCCACTTTCTCTTAACTTCTTAAGTTGCCTCTCAGTAAATTTGATCATGATTATATCGTTATGTGTGCATCTGCTAGGTTCAGACATATAGGTTCCCCAAGCTTTTGCTAAGAACATGGTTAGATCGTCATAGTCTTCTTCTGTGAACTTTCTCATTTTATCTGCTGAGGCAGGGTCTGGACCAATGAATAATATTTTATCCCTAAAAATGTCGCCGATTTCTCGGAACCCTAAAATCCACGGAGTAAATGGTTGTGGTGGAGAAGGTCTTTCGCTAAAAATTAGGTTTAAGAGATATTTTGAAAGGTATGCGACTAATTGTTCATAGGTTTCAATGGTCGCTGTAGGCAATTTTAGTTTGAATGATGTTGGCTTGCTGAGTATCTGGATACCTGCTGAATGAGCTACAAGAATCAACTGAACTCTAAGATGATCTTTGATTGAATAGCACACATTCTTGTGGCCGAATGCTTCCCTTTGGATAAGCTCCTCTTTTTCCAACGTCTTCAATTCTCTCGCTACATAGACGCTAAAAGTTTCTTCGTTTTTGAAATTTTCCTTTCCATAAAGTTGCCAAGTGTCCTTGCTGATCTTACTAAACCTAATTGCCTTCCCGCTCTGATCTAAATAATGAAGAATGAATAAACTTAGATCGTTCTGTGTCATACTACATCGCTGTTATAATTACAAAATTATTAATTATATAACAGTTTTGCATAAAGTTACCTAAGATACACATGAGGTAACATGAAATGGAAAAAGAAACAATCAAAGCAGTCGGATACTTAAAAACCACAAAGACATCTAAAAGTCACATTCCAGAATTAATCCGCAGAGAAACAGGCGTAGAGCCTGGAGGCCAAATTCCCTACGTTATCAATGCTTCAACCGTTCTCCTTTATAATCCAAACCTGACCCCCGAGGAGCTGTTAGCATCCATTGACGTGCTTAAACGTGATGTTAAGCTTCGAGTCAAAAAGGAGGCTTCTGAAAAATGAGTCAGGAAAAGGCCCTCGAGATCCTATGTGATTTTTGTGATGCCCTAGAGGCTGCCGCGGTCAATGTCAAGCGGCAGATCGTAGAGCTGACAGGCGTTGAGGGAGAGAACTTAGACTTTGATAAGCTGTTTTGGGAAAAGAAACAAGGTGAGAAGGGGCCCTTTGAACAGACAAGCGAAAAAGCGAACGGCAATAGTGATTTATGGAAAGCATTAAAGGCTAAAGTGAAAGAGCATAACGGATTTTGGCAATACAAAGGCTACCGCTTTTGGTTTGACATGAAAAACGAGAATGTTGTTGACAGGCGAAAAAGCGGTTAAAATTGGGTGTGGAAGGAGCGGGACATGGGAAGTTTAGAAGCGCACTTTCTGGGCCGTGTTGCCGTGCGACACCTAAGCTTACGCCCGCTCCCATAGAACCCTGGCTAGGAGCCGGTTATTATGGGCGATCCGCAAAATAAAACTTGTGGAGAATGTGCAAGATTCAAAGTTCCAGACGCTGGATGTCCCCACTATGATTCTTTCCTTGAGTACGCGGATGGACGCCCCCTTATGGACGCAAAAAGTCTGGCTTGTAGCAACTTTTACCTAAAACAAAAAGCAAAAATCGAAAAAGAAAGGAAAACAAAGAAACAGTTGAAAGATTCAGGGTTTACAGTTGACGGTTGTTTTGAAGCAGTCTACGTTGACGGTAAGTCTCGGTTCCTACTGAAGAATAATGAAGATTTTAATGTTGTTGAGACTATCGAATTGAATGGAGAGAAGTTCTACCCGAAAGAAGCCACGAACATTCCTTATGAACCCTTCGGCGTTTTTGAAGGTTCAATTCCAAACATGGAAGAGTTGTTCTGGAAAGTGAGGCAAGAATTTGAAACTTTCGTAGATGTTGAAAACATCTGGAAGGAACTGTTGAGCAGCTGTGTCCTGCTTAGTTATCAGCAAGAGAAGCTGTTGACTGTTCCCTACGTTTACCTTTATGGAGACAACGAAAGCGGAAAATCCACGGTTCTTCAAATATTGAAAAGTTTGTGTTATAGGCCCATGTACGGCGTAACTGTTCCAGCAGCAGACATCTATGGCTATCTGGAAGACAGCGACAGCATAGGCGTAATACTCGAAGATGAGATTCAAGGCATAGACAAGGACACGGATAAAATCAAAATCTACAAAGCAGGCTACAAGGCCGGCGCGGTTGTTCCGAGAACCATTATAACACAAAACGACCGCATCATAAAATATTATCAAACTTTCTGTTTCAAAACGTGTGCAAGCGAGCAGATTCCACAGGTTAAAGGCTTCAGAGAACGCTTCATTGAGATTCCAATGGTTGAAGGCTATCCAGAGAAAGAATGGGCTGACGTAACGAAAGAAGATTTGGAAAGGCTCCGAAAATTGCGGAATATGCTTCTGAAGTGGCGAATGTTAACTAGAGAATCGGAGTTGCAAAATGTTCAAGTTTCTATGAAGGGAAGACTTAAAGAATTGTGGAAGCCACTTCTGCAAATAACGCATGGCTTGACAGTTTACGATTCCTTAGCTAATTTTGTTGAGGACCAACGGAAAGAAAGGTTGAGCAGCAAACAGAACACTCTTGAAGGGCATCTTGTAAAGGTAGTGACAGATCTACACAACAAGGCAAAAAGTTCTGTTTCTCCCATTCCCTTTCAAACGATATGGAGTGCTTTAACTGAAGACTTGGAAGGGAAAATAGACGATAAAAAACCGCACACTATGGACACTTCAGAGTTTGAACTGGTGACAAAAAACAAAGTTGGTTATCGGTTGCGAGAGATTCTGAGTGGAAAAACCAAGGTTCTCAGAGAGAAGGATGCAGAGGGTAACTGGTTCTCTTTTAAAGCGTATGAATTCAACCAGGAAAAGCTTAGGCGCATCGCTAGAAAGTATGGTTATGGACTCGTTACTAAGTTACCGAGTTTACTGAGTTCCGAGGGTGCGCAAGCACTTCAAATTATGGAAAGTATGGGAAAAATTGATGTTGAGAATGTTGAAAATAAGGCTCACGCTCCTCTGGAACTCGGTAAACTTAGTAACTCGGTAACGAAGCCTTCGGTAGCTGAAGTTTTGGAGAAAATGCGTTTCGTGTTTGTGGAAGGCTCTGAAGAGGAGTGGGTTAGTTTAGCGGTTGAAAATGGCTTGACACAGAAAGAGGCTGAATCGCTTTTTGAGAGTATGAAAGGTGAAGAACTGTTTTGGTTTGACCGTGATGGCAAGACATTTTGGAGATGGGTTAAGGAATGAGTCAAAATTCTAAGCATAAGAAACTTGTTCGTCTAATTCGCAAAATAGCCCATGAAGAGGCCTGGCAAGTCATAGACGAACACGTAGAAGATTATGAGCATAAAGAAAAACCGGTCGAGGAAGTGTCTTGATTGGCTAAGGTTTTCTGCAGAAATTGTGAACATTTGCAGTTAAAAGGTAACCCTAAGCCCTTCTGCAATTGGCTCATGGCACAGTTAGAGTCAGCTCTCTTGGACAGGCCTTGGTTTTGCGAAGGCTTCAAGTCTAAAGGGAAAAGAGAGGTTGAATAATCATGCCTTTTCTCTGGAATCAAGGCAGTTTGCACAAGCACGCTTGGAAATGTCCAAGATGCAATTTCGCCATTGAATTTAACACGCTACCATGGGCTATCCGGGAAATAAGGGAGCACAAGCAAAACTGTCCAGGTTTAATGAGGGCTGAAAAACATGGGAGTTAAAAGCTGGATTCTTGGAAAAGTTGTCTTCTACGCGTTGATATTCGGGTTCTTCTACCTGATCGGCGAAAGCTTAGGCATAGTTCCACAGGCACTTAAAAACTTTATCAGAGAAGCAATCGACTTCGTTAAGGCAAATCTGGTTCTGCTAGCGTTTTGTTTCTGTTTCACAGTAGCCTGCTGGACCATAGTGAAGCTTGGAACCAGGCCAAGCAGAAAAAGCGGGGTTCAAGGAGATGAAAGCTAAAGTTTTGCAGGTCACAGAATCAATCTTCCATGTTTACGCTAATCCAAGGAACAGCAAGCCCATAACCCATGTCATCGAACGCGCTAGGCAACCGCTTCATCTGCTCCTGCGTTTATTTTCAGCGCAAAGGTTGCTGCCAACATATCACATTGGTGAAAGAGTTTGTTGGAGAGATGCGCCCCACACACTCCTCAACCGGCGAAAACAAGGGGTGACGGCCCGGGGGTTTCAACCCCACTTGCCGGTCCAAGCGCGCTCCAAAACATGAAAAGAGGTGAATCCTCTGAATAACCCTGCCAACGCCAAACTTTATCCCGTTATTAAAGACCAACATGGAAATATTTTAGATGGTTTTCACCGAAAGCGAGCCAACCCAAATTGGAAAGAAACGACAATTGAAGTTAAAGACCTTTTACATGCGCTGAGGATTAGAGTTCACGCAAATATAATGCGGATGCCCGAAGAAGATAGGCAACTTGAAATAAGAGATTGGATTGCCAAAGTACGTAGTATTTTGCAAGAGCGAGGGTTTAAGGGCACACAAAAAGAAATCGCAGAAGCTTTAGGCATGTCTCAACAGTGGGTTTCTCTATATGACCCCATAACTCATCAGGAACACCCAAAAGTACCAAGGCTTGGTACTTTTTATCAGATGAAAAAAATCGTGATTCCTGAAGGCAGTCTTTTAGTCGAGTTGGATGAAGAGTCTTTTTGGCGCTTGGTAGCTGCGGCTGAAGAAAAAATAGCCTTTGAAAGTAAAGATTCAATCTACTATTTCAACAGCAGCGAAGTCATCTTCTATTTTCTGAAAACAAACAGCGGATGTGAGGTTAAGTTTTAATGGCTGAGGGAATGGCTGGCTTCCACAAAGACGAAAACAGCGCCTCCTATCGCATACTTGGCAAAAAGCAAGTTAAAAGTGGGAAGTCGGATCGCCAAACCCGCTTGCGCCAGCCCCCTATACAGCCTCGGCTCAAATGCTTAGAATGCGGGTCAACAAAGCTCTATCGCGATGGGCTTCGCTATCTAAAGAACGGCGCTAGTGTTCAACGTTGGCTATGTCGAAACTGCGGTTTTAGATTCAGCGAGTCGACTTCGCACTCTAAGGTAAAGGTCAACGTCTCCAGCCAACTCCTTAAAGAGTCTAACCCTGGAAAGAACCTTCTGCAGGCGAATATCCTTCAAAGTGACTTCTCCGTTAAGCCATCCGCTAAGGATCTGTCTTTCAAGATCCGTGAAAATGTAGGTTCTCATACTTCATCGGAAAAGACTATTGCAGAGAAAGTATTAAATACTTTTGCTGTCTATAATAGAGAACGCCGAGTATGCGTCTCAGATGGAGAGTCGAAAAACTTGGCCCAAGTGGAAACCCGACAAGAAAAGGCTCAGCGGGAGAGCACAGCAGCAACAGCAGACGTTAAAGGCAAACTTGTCGAATTAATGTTCTGGATGCAGAAACAAGGCTACAAGGAATCCACGATACGCACAAGAATCACCAGGCTGGAAATGCTTGTTAGACGTGGAGCAAACCTTTACGATCCCGAATCAGTCAAGGAGACAATAGCATTACAAAAAACCTGGAGTGACGGAACAAAAGCCAACGCGGTAGACGCCTACACCTGCTTCTTAGAGAAAGAAGGCTTAACATGGAAACCGCCAAAATACACAAGAACAGAAACCATACCTTTCATTCCAAGCGAAGCCGAGTTAAACCAGCTCATAGGATCATGCGGAAAAGTGTTAAGCACTTTCCTTCAAGGCTTAAAAGAAACCGGAGCAGACCCGGGAGAGTTAGCAACAGTCACAAGCAAGGACATAAACAAAGAAGCTAGAACCATAACTTTAAACAAGCCTGTCAAGGGACATAGACCGCGCATTTTAACAGTATCGCAAGAGCTGATCAGAAGACTTGAAGCCATAATAAAAAGTGAAGGAAGAATCTTTGACGATGAACAGCTTAGAAGAGCGTTCTATTACAAGCGGAAAACAACAGCTCATAAACTTTCAAATCCGAGACTGTTGAACATAACGTTCATAACCTTCCGACATTGGTTTGGAACAATAGAGTATCACCGCACCAAGGACATTCTACACGTTCAAAGGTTGCTTGGACACCGGAACATTCAGAACACGCTAATCTACATAGACTTAGAAACTAAACTGTTCAACACCACAAGCGAAGGATTCACGTCAAGAGTAGCTCACAACGTTGGTGACGCATGCAGCCTAGTAGAAGCCGGATTCGAATATGTCACAGGAGAGTACAACGATGGGGGTAAAATCTTCAGAAAAAGGCTCTAACCAAAATTCGTATGGTTCAGTGAAAAGCATGGAAAGTTTAAACACGTTTAAACAATCCATACGAAATTCTTATTTGCATTCCATCATCATATACCGATTCTTCCAACTTAAAAAGAAGGGTTCAAAATGAAAGCATTAAACATTGCCCAAATTGCCGTATGCGGCGCTCTATACGCTGTAATAGGATATGTAATTTACCTCTTTCTACCCATAACCACTCCAGGTATAGGTATTGTAAGATTTTGGCCAAACGTTGTTATTCCAGCGGTATTCGCTGTTCTCTTCGGACCACTGGTGGGAGGAATGGGTGCTGCTATAGGCATTTTCATTAGCGATGTACTGATTCACGGTGACCCTTTTCTTAGTCTTTGTGCAGGAGTCACGTCTAACTTCATTGGTTTTTATCTGCTAGGGTACATTTCTCGCAAGAACATTGATTGGACAAAAGCGATAGCATTTGCAAGCATCATATTCTCCATAGGAATCGCAAGCCTAGAATATGTTTTACTTACTTATTTCTCGCTAAACTCTGCTATTCTATTCATTAGTCTTTCCATTGCAAGTTATTCCATTGCCATCCTCCTCGGACAATTTTGGTCTGAATGGAGAAGCTACGGAATAGGCTCAATAGTTGGTTTAGGTGTTGGAAGCACCATAATAGGTTTTGTAGTGTGGGGATACAGTCAATTCCTTGTATTACCCGCAGCTGTAGGAGGCGGTTTTCAATTACCCCTATATGTTTCGTTCATCTGGCTTGTATGGACATTCGCAACAGAAATACCCTTCCTAATTCTACTCGGACCACCCATATTGAAAGCATGTTATCGAGCTTTTCCACAATTGAAGACAAAAGATAAGGAGCAATCAAGGTGAAAATGGCCCGGAAGGCCATGGCGTTCTCTCCTGCCGGAATTTCCAGCTTTTTTGAAATTTGTGACACCTCCCCGAATGGAAAAGCTATTTCTGATTTAGAAAAGGTTGGTGCTAGAGGCGGTGGCTTTGGGATTCAGAAAGGAGTTACAACTGAAGTCACTGTTTCAAAGGCGAAAAAAAGCAACATAAGTGTTTTCATTAATGAGATACATGCGCCAGAGGCAGAAACTACAAGAACCGTTGTCCATATGCTTCTGGAAAAAACCCCAGAAACATACGAAGTTTTAGTTAGGCATAATGTTGAGATTCCTATAGGTGCTGGCTTCGGTTCAAGTGCTGCTGGAGCCTTAACCACGGCTTTAGCGCTTTCAAAGGCTTTAGGCTTAAACTTAACTTACAATCAAATCGGCAGAATTGCACATGTTGCCGAAGTTAAATGCAAGACCGGTTTAGGCACAGTTGGCCCATTGATGCTTGGCGGATGCATAATCACCGTAGAACCGGGTGCTCCTGGAATAGCCATAATAGATCGAATTCCCATATCCACAGACTACGCGATTGTTGCCGGGGTCTTTGGGTCTGTACCAACGAAGGAAGTGCTTTCTTCGCCTGAAAAACGTTTAGCGGTCAATAAGTGGGGTAGAAAAACATTAGAAAATATTCTTGCTGATCCTTCCCTTGAAAACTTTTTGGGTTATTGCCGTGAATTTGCCGAAAAGACGGGTTTTATGACAGAGCGCGTGAGGGCATTGATAAGGCTTGCTGAAAGGGCAGACGCGATAGGTGCAGCGCAAAACATGGTGGGGGAAGCAGTTCACGCCTTGACAACATTGGAAAATGCTGAAAATGTGGCTCAAGCTTTTAAGCGGGTTTTGCCACAAGAGAAGATTCTCGTGGCCCCAATTGACATACAAGGTGTTAGACTAATAGGATGAGAAGGGGAATGGAGAAAAAGTTCAAAAGTGTGGCTGTCGGCGGTACTTTCGACGAGTTCCATAAGGGACACAGAGCCTTGCTCCTGAAAGCCTTTGAAGTGGGCGAGCAAGTTTTGATTGGTTTATGCTCCGAAGAGTTGGTCAAGAAATTGAATAAGCCACATTCAACAGCGCCCTACCAAGAGAGGTTAGAGGAGCTGAGGGCTTTTTTGCGTGAAAATGGCTTTTTAGAAAGGGCTAAGATTATTCCTTTAAGTGATGTTTATGGAGTGACTTTATCCAAGGGCTGCGTTGAAGCCTTGGTTGTGAGCAGGGAGACTGAACTGACAGCCCTTAAGATTAATGAGAAGAGGGAAGAGCTTGAGCTGCCTCCACTCCATATAGTGGTTATAGAAATGGTTCCTTCCGAAAATCATGCTCCAATTTCCACCACACGAATTCACCGCGGAGAAATTGACCGCGAAGGACTTTTGCTGAAAAAGCCACATTAACATTAAACTCTTAAAAAATCATTCTAAGATGTAGGTTAAGGAGAAAGGCTGGGATGAGTGATAAAATTGATGTGCCGCTTGATGTTCCTCAAGGTGTCGATTTCCCTGAGTATAAGGACAAACATCAACTAAGACGTTGGATTTGGCGACACATTCAGATTCCCTACCCAATGTATGTTATCACCACGATAGACGATGATGGCGTCCCCAACGCGGAAGTAAATACGTGGGGGTTACCCTTCGGATTTGCGCCAGATCAGATGTTCATATTTGTTTGTAGTAAGGCTCATCATACAGCACAAAACGTATTAAGAAACAAAGAGTTTGTGGTTAATATTCCAGGATCTAACATTGGTCAAAGAGCAGAGAAAACAGCCACACCATACCCTAAAGGCATCGACGAAATCAAAGAGTCCGGTCTAACGGCCATTCCTTCTAAAGTAGTCAAACCGCCAAGAATAGAGGAATGTAAAGCTCATCTTGAATGTAAACTAGAATGGTATAAACCAATCGATAAAAAGGGAGAAGTGATAGTGTTCTGCGGGCGAGTCGTTGCAGCTTCTGCTGATAAAGAAGTCTTGGTTGGCGACATAGAATCTAAAATTAAAAAGATGAAGACAATCTATGTTACGCCATGGAACATTGACACTATAAAAATGAAACTAACGGGTAAGGAGAAAGGAACAACTGGTTACGCAAACATCGGAGACGTAAGATACACCCCGCAAGAAAATGACACGTAAATCCACGCTGATCTATAAAGAAGTAAAATCTTTGCTATCTGAACCATAGATGATTTACAATGCAACATGGAGAATAATAGGATTTTGCGAAAGAGTCCTCCACGTTTTTGGGATTTAACTTAAAAAGGAAGAGTTTAACCTATATTTTATTGGATAAGGTGCCGCTGTGCAGAGAACAGGTGTTGCTAGGCTTCCGCTTCACTATGGCAAGGCTCCGAAATGGCTAGTTGTGCGTATGCATAAACTTGCTAAAGAGGTTGTGACTATTATTGTTGATGAGTATGGCACAGATGAATTTCTTAAACGGATTTCAGATCCCTTTTGGTTTCAGGCTTTGGGCTGTATTTTGGGTTACGACTGGCACTCGTCAGGCGTAACAACTGTCGTCACAGGAGTTCTAAAACAAGCTATTGTGCCGGAAGAAAATGGCATTGCTGTCTGCGGCGGCAAAGGTAAGATTTCTCGGCAAGCGCCTCTCGAGATTGGAAATGTCGGCGAAAAATTTGGTTTTCAAAGCGATAAAATTGAGGCTTTGCGATACGCAAGCAAAATGAGCGCAAAAGTAGATAATACTGCTATTCAAGCTGGCTACCAACTTTATCACCACGCATTCTTTGTGGCTGAGGATGGAAAATGGGCAGTCATCCAGCAGGGCATGTGCCCCCAAGACCGCACGGCCAGGCGATACCACTGGCTTTCCGAAAA
>CAZHWZ010000016.1:0-29460 GCA_964535965.1 uncultured Candidatus Bathyarchaeia archaeon
CGCCGATATAGGGTCCGCCGAAAATAGCAGCTATAAAAGTTGCAATGTGGGATAGATCTAAGGCTGCTCCGCCTTGACCGGAAACCGCGCTTAATATGGGAGCTATGTTCAACGAAATTCCAGAAAGTAACGTGCCCAAGGCGCTCATCATCGCGATGAACGCTGTTTGTTTCGCAGTCAAACGAGCCACACTTTTCGCCCTCACACTTTTCGAATATATCTTATTTAAGAGTAGCTACTCAAAAAAGAGTATTACACGCTTGAAAGATAAATATTGGTAGTGCATATTTTCTACAAGGGAAAACCTTTGTCCGATATCGCAAAATTCTCTTCAACCGGCGTTAAAGGTTGGCTTGAACGAGAGACAGGCTCAATTTTTGTTCCGGTTCACACCAAAGCCCAAAAACTATGCAATGAAATGGGTAAAGTGCTTGAAAATCTTGCGGATGCCAGTAAGATGCTTCTTGAGAACAGCGGAAAAGAGATTGAGAAGAGGAATATGAAGACTTACGGTAGAGCCAGAGCCTTAAACAAGCTCGCACGCTTATTTTTGGATAGAATACGGCAAATTAAGGTTCCAGACCAAGTTTCCTATGACAGTCTCCACGATTTTGCCCAAGAAACCCAAAAGGCATTTCTAGCAACCGAAGTGGACATTAGAAACTGGTTTCCGCGGATTTCTCCGTTCTTCATCCTCGACAGAAGAAAATTTCTAGCAGTTTTTGAAAAGGCTAAAGAATCGCTGAAAGAGCTGTCTGGTTTCATAACAAAAGAATATGTTAAAACAAAAACATTAGAAGAAACATTTCAAATAATAGATAAGCTTCAAGCCCTCGAGCAACAGTTGGAAAGCTTAAAGGAGCGGAAGATAAAGGCTGAGGGTGAAAAGGCGCTGGTTGAGAAGGAAATTGCCGAAACGCAGCAAAAAATTGCTGATTTAAAGAGTAAAGGCGGTATGAGCCAACTAGACAAACTAGGAATCGAAATAGAAGCGTTAAGCAGCGAAGTAAAACATAGTTTGCATAGTCTTCAGAAGCCCTTCATAAAACTTCAAGCGCTATCACTTCATGGAGGAGGAAGCGGTTTAACACCAGAAGAACTTGAGAAGCTTATTCAGTATATAGAGAATCCCTTCAAGGCTTTTGTTACAGAAGAAGTTGATTATACGCTTCTGAGGCGGGTTCTCCAAAAATTAAATCGCTCAATGTCTGAGGGAAAACTAAGACTTAAACCAGACAAAAAGCGAAAGGCAGAACAGGCAATAGATAACATCCTCAACAAAAATGCTTTGGCAAGTCTTCATCAAGTGTGCATAAACATAACATTGCAAAGAAAGCAGCTTTCATCTTCCGCTGATGTGGAAGAGGCGAAACGTGGCTTGTCAAGGTTGCAGGAGCGCGTTGAAAGTCTGGAGAGGAGAAGGGACATTGCTGAATCTGAGGAAAACGTTATAGGCCGAGCTATTAACGAGACGCTGGAAAAAATTCGTAATCATAAAGTTGCTATAGAGAAAAACGTTTTTGATTTTATGAGTAGGAGAATTCGCATTGAATAGTTGAGGCGTGGCATTTTGCAAGCAGTTCTCTCACAAATTGTCAAGGAAGCATTAGAAATCACCTCTGAAGGTTTCACCAAAATTGTTGAAGAAGCTACGAGGTTAATCTGTAATGAGAATGGAAAAGTTGGGAACTTCGACATCACTGGAAGACTCGTCAAACTCAAACCCTTAGGGGAAGCGCTAATAGTTGGCGACTTACACGGAGACCTAGAAAGCCTAGTCAACATTCTAAAAGAAAGCAACTTTCTGCAAAAGATGAGCCAGACCAAAAATGCATTTCTAATTTTTCTCGGAGACTATGGCGACAGAGGCGCTTTTTCAGCAGAAGTGTATTACACTGTCTTAAAAATTAAGCTTCTTTTCCCAGAGCAAGTCATTCTCATGCGAGGAAACCATGAGGGACCAGAAGACTTATTGGCTTCTCCCCATGATTTGCCATACCAATTTCAAGCAAGATTCGGCGAAAAATGGACGGAAGCATACGCTAAAATCCGTGAACTGTTCAGACATCTTTACAACGCGGTGCTGGTTGATGAGCGCTACCTAATAATTCACGGGGGCTTACCACCACAAGCAAACACCGCAGAGGATTTGGCATACGCTCACATCAAGCATCCGAAACAAAGTTTTCTCGAAGACATGCTCTGGGGCGACCCAAACGAAATGATTAAAGGAACATGCGCATCGCCAAGAGGCGCGGGAAAACTCTTCGGCGAAAACATAACAGACAAAGTGCTAAGAAGATTCAACGCTAAAATCTTAATAAGAGGACATGAACCCTGCGAAGAAGGCTTCAAAATTGACCATAAAGGCAAAGTTCTAACACTATTTTCGCGTAAAGGGTCGCCGTACTTCAACGCTTACGGCGCCTATCTAAACGTGGAACTTTCCGAAAAAATTGAAAACGCAGAGCAACTAATTCCTCTCATTCACAAATTTTAAGGTAGACTTCTTGCGCGGAAGGTTTAAGAACTTACTCAGTAGCATTTTTTACAGATTCAAGAACCTAGAAGGTCTCGTTTTTGAAGATTGGAGTTGTGACGCGAAATAGAGACTCTTGGAGTTCAACCCAGCTTCGCGAAGCCTTGGCTAAACGCAACATTCCACACACATGCTTCAGCTTTCCTCGATTAATTGCCCACGTTGGCTATAAACCACATTTAAACGTAGGCAACATCAACATCTTAGAAGAGTTAGACGTGTTAATAATTCGCCCCATTGGACGTGGCTCGCTGGAAGAGATAGTTTTCAGAATGGACATGCTTTATAGGCTTCAACGCTTGGGCTTGCTCATAATAAACCCGCCAGAAGCCATTGAACACTGCGTTGACAAATACGATATTCTGGCGATTTTGGAAGATAACGGCATATCAGTGCCGCGCACTGCGGTGACGGAAAATGTTGACGAAGCGTTAAGAGCCTTTGATGAATTAGGCGGGGATGTTGTTATCAAACCACTCTTCGGCTCTAGAGGAATAGGCGCAACACGCGTCACGGATTCGGAAATCGCTTCAACAATCTTTCGCTCCCTAACATTCTATCATGACGTAATATACCTTCAAGAGTTTGTTCCCCACGGCTTCTCTGACATCCGTGCGTTCGTCATAGGCGACCGTGTTGTCGCAGCCATGCGCCGCGTTGCAAACAGCTGGAAAACCAACTACAGTCAAGGAGCCCGCCCAGTGCCAATAACACTTGACAATACGCTTGAAGAGATGGCTGTTAAATCGGCAAGGCTCATAGAGTGCAAAATCGCTGGTGTAGATATCCTAGAAAGTCCTGGAGGACCATTAGTCGTTGAGGTTAACAGCCAGCCGGGATGGAGAGGACTGCAATCAATTACGCTGGTTAACATTGCCGACGAAATCGTGGACTTCATCATATCAGAACTGAAAAAATAGAGAGGTAGTCAAAATGCGTGAGGTAGAAATTGTCAAAATTGACATCGCAGCCAGAAAAGCTCAAAAAATAAAAGATTACGTCGCAGAGGAAAAACCCCTCCACATATTCCTAAACAAAACCCATTACACAACCATCTTCTGTTCACCCATAAACTTGAAGGAGCTGGCTGTTGGCCATCTACTCTCGGAAGGCCTCATAAAGTCGATTGAAGAGATCGCGGAGATAGGTTTCAAAGGGGAAGATGTCTGTCATGTTAAACTGAAGCCAAACATCGACCTAGAAAAGAGGCTAAAACTTTCAAAGCATTTTTCCCGCATAATCCTTTCAGCGTGCGGCGGTCCATACCAGCCATCTAAGAGGCTTCCCAAAATTAGATCAAACCTAAAAGTTAAAGCCGAAGTCATCTTGAACTGCGTCAACCACCTAAACTTCATCGCAGAGACTTTCAGAAAAACTGGCGGAGTGCACGTTGCAGCGATTTACAAAAGCGACGGAAGTCTCGTGGCATTTGCTGAGGATGTAGGTCGCCATAACGCCGTTGACAAGGTGATAGGCATGGGAGCCTTAGCCAACACAGATTTTAGCGAATGTTTTCTTGCTTTAAGTGGAAGGCTAACAGGCGACATGGTCTTTAAAGCGGCTAAGGCTGGCTTGCCAATTGTCGCTTCTTTGGCTGCAGCATTAGATTCCGGCATCGCAATCGCTAAGGATGTAGACTTAACCCTAATCGGATTCGTGCGGGGAAAGCGTATAAACGTCTACAATTTTCCAAATAGGGTTCTCTAACTTATTTATCCATGATGACAAAATTTGTAAGCTAGGATAATTTAAACAAAAGTTTTGCGTTCAATCCCAATATCTTTTCTATGTCTTCTTTTGGTAGGGGAAGTCTTTCAGTTCTGATTATGTCGTCGTGCGGTGTCCAGCATGTTCCTGGGAAGTCTGAACCAAACAGAAACTTGTCAGCTCCAATTTCACTTATAGCTTTTGCAACCTTAGCCTCGTAGTAATGGATCTCCATAGATATGTCAGCGTAAACATTCTTGAAATCATTGATAATTTTGACCATTTGTGGAAGACCGTGTCCCACGTGAGGGATTATCAGCTTCAACTCTGGAAAGGAGGGTAATACCTTTCTAAGCCAGTCGCTGTGCAAGTCCCAATTATAGTCATCCAACATCATAGGAACATCCAGCTTAGAAACAGCCTCAAAAATCACCCGTAAACCATCCAGATTTTGAGAGGGAAAGAGTTCTCCGATACCCCTTAGTCTGAGTTTTCTGATCGCCTCTTCTAACAGTTCATTCGTTCCTTCGCTGCCATCAGTCGGTGCAATAGCAAACCCCAATAGCTCAGGATGCCTTTGAGTGACGGATGCTATCCAGCGGTTTGTCTTCTTTGCTTCCTCAAACGCTGGAGTGCCAGCGTCGAAAATAACCGCTTTACTTATGTTTTCACGCATCATGATGTTGACTTGCTCTTCTGGTGTAGCCTCAAAGGGAATCCAGTACCCAAACCTATCCTTGAAAAATTTCCTCTGCTCATCAGTAAACGGACTTCCAGCATGATCATCCATCGGGTGAGTATGCACATCCACAATAAGCTTTGTTCTAATCTGAGTATCCGAAAACCGTTCACCAGTCCAAACCTTGCCTTTCGTATAGTGTATGATGTAGGTTTCGTATTCTACATCTTGCATTAGGTATCTCCTCCAGATTTTATTTTGTTGAAAGAGATGTAATATATGTTTAGTATAGAGGACAAGAGTTAAAATAAAATCAGTTATTGAACCTATTTCCAATCATTATTTTTTCATAAGGGTCGTCAGCCTTTTCTGGGAACAATGTTTCTCTATCATTTTTCATAAGAACGCGCGCCGTATCTTTTGTGAAGAAGCCCAAAAAGCTTGCCTTAACGCCATTTTGACGCAAAGCTTCTTCGACTTTATCTTTTGCTTCAGGACTGACGGCAGCTAAAATCGTGCCTGTGGAAGACATAGACAGTACTTCTTCATCTGATAGTTGAAAATACTCTTTCAGGGTTTGCACATCTTCACATATTGGAATTTTCTCAAACTCTATCTTGAAACCAACTTTAGAGGTGTCAGCCATCTCATTTATGGCTGCTGTTAAACCTCCTTCAGTAGCGTCATGCATAGCGTGAACGCCACCTGCTTCAGTGAGCAACAATGCCTCCTTCACACAACTCTGCATTTTAACAAGTCGACCAAGCTCTTTGACTCGCTTAGCCCCAAACAGTTTTTTAGCTAATGCCCTTTGCGCAAATGCAAAGTTAACAACAATTTCCAGACCAATTGGTTTCAAGCATAAAATGTGGTCTCCAGGTTTGGCGCCGCTTGGCGTTATCAGCTTGTCTTTATCAACGGTTCCATAGGCTGTGCAAACTCCGACCAACGTTGACAAGCCTCCGTATGTTCCCGTGTGTCCTGTCACGATAGCCATTCGAAGCTCATCGGCGGCTCTGCATGTTTGCTCCATGATTTTATGGAAGACTTGGGGTTTAGTTGACGATGGACCCAAAAGGTTTATTGTGCAAAATTCTGGTTTTACTCCAAACAGAGCCACATCGGAAGCCGCATAATGTATTAGCAACCATCCGAACCACTCGTCGGGAACGCCGATGCATGGGTCTGTTGAAACAACCAAACATTTATCATCTATCTGGTGTACGCCAGAATCAAAGCCCGGCAAAGGCGGAACGATAACACGCGAATCCCTTTTAATGCAGCTTAAAAGTTTTTTCAGTTCTTCGGTGCCAAGCTTTCCCATTATTTATGCATAACCCTACTTTTTCTTAGCAGTTCAATTCCCTTACTGGTTATTTTGAAGGGAATCCATTCAAGGGGATGCTCGCACCCTTCCATTTTTACTGTGCGCATCTCTCTATGGCATTTTTCTTCGTTAAATCTGAAGTGGAAAATGTTGTGGGCTTTGTTTAGGTCTAAATCCGTGGCTCTCTGAGTTGCAAAATCCTTTTGCGTGGCTGCTGTCATTATGTCGATGTTGACAATGTTGTCAAAATGACACCAGTTAATAGTCCAGTCTTCGACAGGTTCCATGTACTTCAAATCATACAAGGAAAACAGTTGTTCGCTGAAATCTCCAGCAGCAAACCGGGTCACGCGTTTTTCGGAAATCAGTCTGTCAATACGTTTCATTTCCTCAAAATCGTTCAAGTTGAAGTATATCACTCTAGGGTCTTTTGGATAAGGCTCAAAGTGCGGAAAGGCCTGTATGGCAATAAACTTGCCCTTATCAATGTAAGGTTCAATGTCCCATCTGAAAGATTTGAAATAGGCGATCAAGCGTTGAAATGGCTTATCCATAACATCAAAAGCAACAGTTTCCCCTTCACGCAGTCCTTGCCAAAGAAACTGCATAGCAAAAACCGTTTTCCCCGTCCCAGGAGGTCCGTAAAGAATGTTCCGCAAGCCTGACTCAATTCCGCCACCTATCAAATCGTCAAGACTTTTTATCCCTGTTTTTAACTTCAATTTGACTTCCTCAGCAGTGTTTCCTTACAGGTAAAAGTCTAACAGTTTCTTCTTTGAAAGTATATAAATTATAACCGCGCTTACTATGAACTCTGGAAGGAGATAACTTCCGTTAT
Source organism: uncultured Candidatus Bathyarchaeia archaeon (assembly GCA_964535965.1). Lineage (GTDB taxonomy): Archaea > Thermoproteota > Bathyarchaeia > Bathyarchaeales > Bathycorpusculaceae > CAZHWZ01. The sequence goes on from CAZHWZ010000016.1 coordinate 7,091, forward strand.
AAGCTACAGAATAGGTCACCGGGTCCATCCCCCAATCCTTTGCATACATGTAAAAGAAGAAGACACCAGAAATAAAATGTGAAATGAACCGTCCGAGCATGCCAACACCAACTCCTATCACGGGTCGCTTTTTGAAAAAGCCAGCTAGTCCTAGCGCCCCGAAGGCTAATGGATAGTCTAATAATACTTGCGCTGGCTGATATAAGTATGGTTCAATTATCATTACAACAAGCCCCAGCACTACGCCCGCATAGGTTCCAACAACTACGCCTCTACGCAGAGAAAGCCAGAGCACAGGCACCATTCCTGCAAGGGTTACTGAGCCACCATATGGCAACTGATATAATTTTATGCTGTTTAATGCTGCCGATAACGCTATGAAAACAATTGCTTCAGCAAATACTTTAGTTTGGAATTTAATTTCTGAACTTTTTTTCATGGTTTTTTCCCTCCGCCAGTATTACCTGGATCAGGTTCTATGGGTCGACGACTTTCAGCCATCCTCTCAGCTGGGTCACGATCCCAGCTCCCCCAAACCTTGTTGAGGGTAATTGTTATTTAGTTGTATATTTATCTTTCCTAAAGTCGAAATATGCTGGGATGTTGTAACATGAAGCCTTTGCCTAAGGAATTCGACATTATCGCGATTGAAAAGAAGTGGCAGAAGAGATGGGAAGAGATGGACATTTACCGATTCAACTGGGAAGATAAGACGCGCCCAACCTTCTGCATTGACACTCCACCGCCCTATCCTTCAGGCGAGTTTCACATGGGCAACGTTTTGAACTGGACATACTTTGACATCGTAGCCCGCTACAAGCGCATGAGAGGTTACAATGTTTATTTTCCGCAGGGTTGGGATTGCCACGGTTTGAGCATAGAGGTGCAGGTGGAAAGGGAACACAATATTAGGAAGAGGGAGATATCCCCAGACAAGTTTCGAAAATTGTGCGAGGAATTGGTTGAAAAATATATTGCGATGATGAAGGAGGGCGTTGTACGCCTAGGATGCAGTGTAGACTGGACGACGGAGTACCGCACGATGAACCCTGACTATTGGAGACGCACCCAGTTGAGCTTCATAATCCTATACAAGAAAGGCTTCATGTATCAAGGAACGTATCCTGTGAACTGGTGTCCGCGCTGTGAAACAGCGATTGCGGATGCTGAGGTGAATTATGAAGAGCGGGAGGGTGCACTCTACTACATTGAGTTTCCATTAGAGAAAAGCCATGAGCATTTGCTAATAGCCACCACACGCCCGGAATTTATACCAGCCTGTGTCGCTGTTGCAGTAAACCCCATGGATGCCAGATTCAATAAGTACGTAGGGAGAAAAATAATAGTCCCTATCGTGAACCGAACAGTTGAGATAATTCCAGATGAAAACGTTGACCCATCCTTCGGCACAGGCGTGGTCATGATATGCACTTATGGCGACAAGGAAGACGTAAAGGCAGTGATTAAGCATAAGCTTCCGGTTATTATGCTCTTGACTGAGAATGGGAAAATAAATGAAAGCGGAGGCAAATATTTGGGTTTAACAATAAGCGAGGCTAAGAAGGCAATAGTTAGAGAACTTAAGGCTGCCGGATTGCTGGAGAAGACTGAAAAGGTTCAGCAGGAAATAGGCTTGTGCGACAGGTGTGATGCTCCAGTTGAAATTCTTGAACGCAAGCAGTGGTTTATGAAAACCCGCATTCTAACCGATAAAGTGGAAAAGATGGCTAACGATGTGATTTGGTATCCCGATTACATGAAAATCCGCCTAATAGATTGGGCTCGCTCCCTAGACTGGGATTGGGTGATAAGCCGACAACGCGTGTTTGGAACGCCTATACCAATATGGTATTGCCAAAACTGCGGTGAAGTAATTTTGGCAAAGGAGGAATGGGTTCCGATAGACCCGAAGCTTGAGAAGCCAAGAATAGACAAGTGTCCAAGATGCGGCAACAGAGAGTTTACTCCAGAACAAGACATCTTCGACACATGGATGGACTCATCTATTTCGTGTGCAGTACACGCAGGCTGGCCAGACCGAGAAGACTGGAGATGGCTCTTCCCAGCGGATTTGCACCCTTCAGGCATAGACATCATAAGGACCTGGGCTTATTATCTGATGGTTAGACATCTCGCTCTATTCGATGAGAAGCCATACAAGAGCTGCCTAATCAACGGAATGGTTTTAGGTTCAGATGGCAGAAAGATGAGTAAGTCCCTCAAAAACTATGTTGCAACACCAGATGTATTAGATAAATACGGGACGGATGCAGCTAGACAATGGGCTGCAAGTGGCGGAGCCACGGGTTCTGACATACCTTTCCGTTGGCCAGATGTTGAATATGGGCGGCGATTCTTAACTAAGCTTTGGAATGCCACGCGATTCGTAAGCAACCAACTAAAAGATTACAGAGCTGGCGGAAAATATGATTTGCAGCTTCTAGACAGGTGGATTCTGAGCAAAGCTGAAAAACTAACCCAAAAGGTAACAGAAGCCTTAGAAAAGTGCCAATTCAACATAGCCCTAGAGGAAATACGCAACTTCACATGGCGCGCATTCTGTGACCAATACATTGAAGCGGTAAAAGATAGGCTCTACAAGCCAGAACTTTATGGAGAGGGAAAAAAGAAGGCGGTCCAGTTCACGCTTTACAACGTTCTGTACCGCATAATCCAACTTTTAGCTCCAATATCACCCCACATAACAGAGGAAGTCTATCAAGCAATGTATGCCGGCGAAATGGGCCAAAAAAGCATACATTTGACTCCTTGGCCAAAACCGGACACGAAAAGAATCGATGAAGAGGCTGAGAAGAAAGGCGGCCTAGCAATAGCTGTAATAACAGAGATTAGACGGGAAAAAGCAGAAAAGAGAAAACCCTTAAACGCGCCGATAAGTAAGGTTGAAATTTATACCGAAAACAAGGAATTCGTAAGTATACTCAACGAGAACAAAGAAGACATTGCTGGAACATGCAAAATCTCAGAAATTAAAATATTGCCAGAGAAAGGCGAAGGAAGGCGAATCAAAGAATTTCCGGAAATAAGTTTCATCAGTGAGTATTAGCCTTTTAGGGCTTTCTTCCGGTTCCTACGTCCATCCAAAGCTTTTCACCTATCTTCTTGTAACCAATTTTTTCATAAACTCTAATGGCTTGATAATTGTCCGACCTTACAAAAAGGGCTGCAGATTCCGCATGGTTCAACGCTTCTTCAGTTACTGCCGAAGTGGCTAATGTTGCATATCCCTTGTTCCTATAATCTGGATGTGTATAAACTCCGCCTATCATCCAAACTCGTGGCAACTGGAGAAAAGAACCAGCATAAGAGACTAATTCGCCGCTTAGGAAAACTCCATAAACAGGCATTTTGTTTATCCAATCCAAATACATCTTTACAGTTCCTCTTGAGCGGTCTTCTCGGGTTGAAAGAAGCATCGCAAGCTTGGCGGCATCTTCTTCTACGCGCAATCTACGCACAAGCTCCGATCTGGAAACGTTTGCCTCACCCTTATTAATCAGCATCCAATCTTCAACATAACTTTTCGCAGCAGGAAACCGACCTTTTACGATTGGCAAAAGATTATGTGAAACATGTATGATAAACTGATTTTTAGGAGCATATTCGATTAGCTTTTCTGCAACGTTACTGTCACATTCTAAAATCACACTTGGAAACTCTAGAGCAGTGTAAATAAGAATGTAGCCTCTGAGGTTTCCATTTTCAAAAGCCACATACATCGTCGTGTTTTCTGGCTCATGTTGAATGTCGTAAAGCGCGAAAACATGCCTAATAACATCTGACTTGAGAGAATCAATCACATGTTGTTTGTTGCTTTCATCAACCTTCGCCATCGCAAACATTAGCTTTACCTCATTTTTGACTGAATAATCGTTGGAACCTCGCTTAAAGATCGAACAACGTAATCCGCTTGAGAATCAAATTTCTCCTCGAGGCTTCTTTTAACGATTATAGATATTCCGTTGGCACTCTTAGCAGCTAACACATCGTGAACCAAATCGCCAACCATAAAGAAGTTCTTCACACCAAGCTCTTTGACAGCTAACAAAATGCCTTCAGGGTCTGGTTTCAGTTTTTTCACTTTTTCTCTCGTTATGACCACATTAAAATAACCTTTTAAATTGTGAAGTTTGAAAACAGTGTTCGCTGCTTTTGCTGAGGTATTGGTAACAATTCCCATTTTTATTCCAAGTTTTCTCAACTTTTCTAATGTGGAAATAGTCTCTGGAAAAAGTTTTGACTTCTTCGCTGCTTCCAACTCGTATCTGAGAAGGAATTTTTCCATTTCTCGATGGAACTTCTCAGCCTTTGCCTCGCTAAAGTTCTCCTCAACATACTCAGAAGCTATATTGCGCATTATAGTGGCGCGTTCTATTCCCTCGAGCATGTCTGGTGGAATTCCAAGCTCTAATAGTTTCTCTCTTGTTTCGCGTCTAAACTTTAAAACATTTTGAAAGTCTTCCCATGAAGTCTGAACCAATGTGTCCTCTAAATCAAATAAAACTGCCACAGTCATGCAGTTATCCTTCACCCTTCTTGATTTCTTCTATCACCTTGTCAATTTCTTCTTCTGTGTTGTAAAAGTGGGGTGAAACCCTTATTCCATGGGCTCTAGCGGAGACAATTATTCCTTTGCGGCTTAGCTTTTCTGTCACCTCTTGCGGTTTCTCTACCTTAAAATTGACTATTCCCGAGCGATAACGTAATTCTTCTGGTGTTTGAAGTTTCAGTCCCAAGTTTTTAACAGCCTCTATCAAATGGTCTGTTAGCTTCAGTATCCTCCTTTCAACATTTTCGATGCCAATGTTTAACAGCATTTTCATGGCTTCTGTAGCACCTATGAGGCTTAGGAAGCTTGGTGAGCCAACCTCGAAGCGGCTTGCAGTTTCCGAAAGCTTTAGACTCCAAATGTCCCAAAAATCTATCGTCTCAAAAATCTCTTGTTTTACGCTTGCCCAGCCAACGAGCGGTGGTTCAAACTTTTCGATAAGTTCCTCCTTAACGTAAAGGTAGCCTGCTCCAGTCGGGCTTAGAAGCCATTTGTAACAGGCAGTGGTTAGAAAATCAACATCATCCTTTTTAACGTCTATAGGTATGGCTCCAGCGGATTGTATTGCATCAACTATTAGGTAGGCTCCATGTTCGTGGGCTATTTCGCTTAGAGCTCGCATGTCATTGCGGAAGCCATTAACGTATTCAACGTGGCTTATGGCAACAGCCACAGTTTTATCATCAACAGCCCTCTCCACATCCTCCAACAAAATTTTCCAATCAACATTCTTCACGTAATGAACCTTCACACCTAGGCTTCTACGCAGCCAAGGATAAACCACTGAGGGATACTCCAAATCTGTTGTGACGATTTTTGAACCTGGTGGATAATGAAGCACGTTTGCAGCTATGTTCAAGCCCACAGACGTGTTTTCAACAAATGCTATTTCCCCGGGTTTCGCGCCAATAAGCTTTGCGAAGAATGGTTTTCCACCATCATTCCATTCAGTCGAAGTAGTCCAAAAATTCGAGGATTCTTCAACACACTTGCAAATAGTCTCTGCAACTGGTTTTGGAAGCGGAGAATGTGCAGCATGGTTCAAAAACACTTTGTTCTTAGTTATCGGGAATTGCTCACGAATCTTCTCAACATTTTCCATGTCAGCGCCATCCAACGCTTTGGTAGTAACTCTAATTAATAGTCTCAACTATTAAAGTCACGAGGTGGGCTGGATGAGTGAAGTAATAGTTGTCACAACGCCTGAGTTGCCTGGATACGAAATTGTCAAGGTTCTGGGCCATGTTCATGGGTTAACCGTGCGGACTAGAGGGGTTGGCGGAAAAATAGTTGCTGGCATTGAAGGAGTTTTTGGAGGAGAAGTGACATCCTACACTTCCGAATGTGAAAAAGCCAGGAGAGAATCATTAAACAGGCTTATTGAAAACGCAAAAAGAATGGGTGCAAACGCCGTAATTGGCACGGATTTTGAGACAAGCGACATACTCCAAGGAACAGCCACGGTCTTCGCAGCCTATGGTACAGCAGTCATCGCAAAACCGATGGAGAAGAAAGAGTAGGCTTTAACGCTTTCCACAGTGAAAGAACTTTAAGAAGTTTAGAGCTTGTTAAAGACAGGGCTAGCAACTTCCCTCCGTGTTTTTAAGGAGTATACCAGTTCGTTTATACGTTGTTTAATGTTTCTCGAAGTGTAATGAATATTATTTCTTACGATATATTATTTCTCTCGGAATATACCTTTTTACACAAAATTACAAAAGATATAAGTGAAAATGTCAAATCAACAACCCTATCCCACTGTAACATTCGTGATGCCGATTCAAGACAGAGAGGACTTCCTAATCGAGCAAATAAATACGGTATTCAAATTCTCAAAGCAATATCAAGGCTTCTGTGAGCTTATAATAGTAGCTGATGGGTCGTCAGGTGCAGTAGATGCAACCTTAAAAATTGCGTGGTTAGCAATAAAACTGAACAAAATAAGCCATCCGCATGTAAGAATTAGGTTTATACGCTATACATCAGAACTAAGCCTAAACGACCTAATCGAAACAAGTGTAAATCACGCTTTTGGGCAAAAAATAATGGTAGCAACGAAAGATGCGGAAAAAGTCGAGAAGGCCAAAATAAACGACATGATGAATAGGGAGGTCCTAATAACCCAATATCTACTAAATCCTACTACTATTCAAGAAAATTTAAACGGCAACTCCAAAGCAGATATAAAATTTACTTAAAACAATCCCAAGTTTTCTCTAGCAACCGCTTCAACTCGTTAATTGTAATTTCAACCTTTTTTCGACAGTAAGGCGGCTCTTCCGGCGGGTTATAAGGGTCTTTAACGTTGATTTCCTTTAAGCCAAGTACACCCGCAACAAGAGCATACCAACAGAGCGGCAAAACCTTTGGGTTGTATCCGCTTCCAGGCATTAAAACAAGTCTTCCATCGCAAACTCGATCTGCAGTTTCTCTAATCAAGCGGGATAGGTCAAAAAAGCCTTTAACAGTCAAACTCAAATCTCCGAGCATATCTGCAAAATGCGGGTCGCTTCCGCCGTTGGCAATAATGATTTCGGGCTTAAATTCCTCAGCTAAAGGAACAGAAATCTCGTTTAGAGCGTAAAGATATGTGCTGTCGCCTGTTCTGGGCGGCAGAGGCACATTGACATTGTAGCCTTCTCCTTTGCCTTCTCCGATTTGCCAAGCGAATCCTGTTCCTGGATAGATCGTGCGGGGGTCTTGGTGTAGAGAAATATACAGCACAGTAGGGTCTTGGTAGTAGATGTCGCTTGTGCCGTTTCCAAAGTGAACGTCATAATCCAAGATTAAGAAGCGTTTAACATTATAGTTAGTTCTTAGATGCTCAACTAAAACAGCTATATCATTGAATAGGCAGAATCCGCCACCATAATTTCTTCCAGCATGATGATAACCACCTCCAAGGGAAATTGTGCGTTTTGCCTTTTCCTCAAAAATCGATTTGCCACATTGGATTGCGCCACCAACAATAAGCAATGCAGCCTCCAGAATTTCCTGAGAAACAGGCGTCTCGATATCATATGGCTTACCTTCTTCTGCCAAGCGGAAAATCAGGTTGACGTACCCTTCTTCGTGAATCCTTAACAAATCCTCTTTTGATGCTGACTGGGGTTCCACAATCATCAATTGAGGAAGACTAAGCAAGCCTTGGCTTTCAAAGAATCTAATTGCATTTACAAATCTATCTCCTCTAAAAGGATGTCTTTCGCCCAAATCATACTGCCTAAACTTTTCATGAAAAGTCATTAATATTCTACTTTCTGGAACTTCCATTTACTTCCGCTTCCTAATCAGCATTAGTCTTTCAGATGACAGATGTATTTTAAGCCTGTTCCGAACCCTCAAGAACTTCTTCAGCTAAATCGCCCGATACTAAGTTGAAGTGTTTATATTCGCTAGAAAAGAAACCTTTAACGCTACTTATAGAATTGCTCAAACACTATCCTACGATCAGAGGAATCTAAACGATCTGAACTCGTCAAAGGCAGAGTAAACATAATCCTAAAAAGCGGGTTTAGTATGAGCGGTGGTAGGGTCTTACGATTTCTTCTAGGAGGGAGAGCATGGTTGGCACTTTGAATACGATGTCTGTGAAGGTTACTATGCCCATGAGTTTGCTGTTGTTCACCACGGGAAGTCTTTTGACTCTTTTCTTCGCCATGAGTCTGGCTGCCTCCTCTATGCTTGTCGTTTCGCTTATGGTTGTCAACGGGCTGGTCATGACTTGTCTTGCGGTTAGGATTTCTGGAGCTAGGCATGGCTCAACAAGCCTTCTTAGTATATCGCGTTCTGTAATGATGCCTACTGGTCTGTCGCCTTGCACAACTATTATGGAGCCTATGTTGAACTTGTTCATTGTGGCTACAACTTCTTTTACGCTTGTGTCTGGACGCACCACCTTCACGTCTTTTGACATAATGTCTCTAACGAGGACTATGCCTGCCATCCCGCTTTTTCCCTTCAGGTCATTCCTTACCATTTCGGCTTCAGTCCTTTATGTGTTTTGGGAGAGAGCTTAAGTTATTATTAATAAAAGCCGGCGAAAGAGTCTGAAGTGTTCCGCATTTCATATAAGTGGCGAGTGAGGTAGCAGATGTTAGTGGAGTTGGCATGAGTGAATCTTCCATTGTTGAGAAGCATCGCAGCCGTTTGGAAAATGCTAAAAGTTATGGTGACGTCTGGGAGATAGTTAAGGATAGCGTCGATTTTTCTTTGCAGGTGCGTAGGGGTGGGATGATGCTTTTTCTGGATGATTTACCCCTTCAGCTTGGCGCCTATCATCCGCTGGGAACAAATAACATTGTTTTGAATAGGCGTTTGGTTCAAATTGTTGAGGCTGTCCTTGAGTCTAAACTTGTGGTTAACGCCTTAATCTATAACTTGTTGCTTCATGAGTATCTGCACGCTTTGGGCGAGTTTTCTGATGTTGAGGTCAGGCGGATGGTTTATGAGATTGCGAAGAAGTGCTTTGGTGAGGATTACATTGTTACGGTGGTTGCTAAGAGGAGTCCTTGGTCTCTGCTTAGGGGCATTCCGTTGGAGGGTGTTAATGCTCCAAAACGGGTGATGGAAATAGTGAAAGACTTTGAGAAAGCAGACAGATACATAGTCTAGCTTTTGCAGTTTTCTGTGTGCTCGGTGTGACTAGCCCTCTTATATATAGGTTGAACTTTTGATACACTTCATTCTGACAGCCTGCCCATGAAAACGCTAAAATTTGTGCGATATTACTGTATTCTGTCTGGTGACTTAGTGTGTGGGTTGGCAACAGAATTGGCATGGTCATGCCTAATCCTTTCAGGGAAAACGGCAAGGTTCTGGTTAGCAAAGTGGCTGCTTCGCCCAATGTTAAGGATAGTATTCTTCGCTCTGTGAATTTGATCGGTGGCTTTGAAAGAATTGTTGAAAAAGGCGACGAGATCCTTTTAAAGCCGAACTTTAACACCGCTGATCCGCCTCCTGCCTCAAGCGACCCGGAATTTGTTAAGGCAGTTATTGAGCTGTTGTATGAGCACGGTGCTGCGAAGGTTGTTCTCGGCGAATCATCCATGGTGTCGCTTTCAACTCGAAAGGTTTTGGAGGAAACTGGAATGATTGTGGAAGCTGAAGAGGCAGGGGCAGAAGTTGTGGTTTTTGATGAAGGAAAATGGATTGAAGCCTCTACGGGCGGCAAATATCTTGAGAAGGTTAGTCTGCCAGAGATGGCTTTGAAGGCGAAGAAGCTCGTTTATGTTTGCTGTATGAAAACGCATAGGTCTGCGAAGTTTACCCTAAGCCTAAAACTGGCTGTTGGCTTCATGAGGCCCAGTGAAAGAGTCTCGCTTCACATGAGAAATTTGGAGGAGAAAATTGCGGATTTGAACTTGGTTGTGAATCCGAACTTGATAATTATGGATGGAAGGAAATGCTTCATTAGGGGTGGTCCTGCAAGCGGTGAACTGCGAAATCCAGGCGTTGTGCTTGCTTCTGGCGATAGAATAGCGATGGATGTTGAAGCATTGAAGGTGATTGAACGCTTTGAAGGCTCCAGCCTAACAGCTAATCCATGGAGCTACACACAAATCCGCAGAGTAGTAGAGCTGGGATTGAGCATCAAAAGCGAGCAAGAATATGAGGTTGTTAATGAGAGAGAAGCAAACTAACACCACAGACGATGCTTACTCCATCATTTTGATTAGTTTATCTGCAAATCCTTTGTTCTTGTAAAAACCATTTCTACCTATTTTGTCGGTTCTTAAAATTGTTAGAAGGTTGTTTAATGGTATTGGTTTGGTTGTTTCTTGCAGGTTTTTAAACCTAATGAACGTTACTTTCTGCCATCCATTCAGAAGTTCGTAGTATGCGTCTTCTGACTCCAAACAGGTCTCGTGACCGTACTTCTTCCATATTTCCTCCGCATCTCCAAATAGGCGTTCTTGAAATTCTGCATAACCCTGAATCTCGCCGACTGGTTTAACTACGTAAAAGAATATGAGATTTGCTTCTTTTGGAGCAGCTGGACCTTTTCGGACATAGGAGTGCACCGTTTTGCCGGCTCTATTTAGCCGGCGAAATTCGTTCCACCATTTCTCCCTAATCATCATAATGTATGCGTATCTTTCACTCATCCAGCTCACAGCTGATACGGTTATGTTCGTTTTAAATTTATAACTTACTCCAAACTCGCTTTTTATTTTTCTTCTCTTCAGGTGCATTAGTAGAAATAATTTGATGCGTTCTATAGGCCTATTTCGGTGGCGATGTTTTTTAGTCCATTCAATGCGATTTCAAAGAATTTTTCCCTTGGTATTCCAATTTCTTCGCAGACGAGTATTCTTTCTCTTTCCGCTCCCCTAGCAAAGTCCTTATCCTTAAACTTTTTCATAACGGTTTCTACTTTAACATCTACCAGCTTCTTTGAAGGCATAACCAAGGCACAAGCCACAAGCAACCCTGAAATAGCATCAGCCGCAATCAGTGTCTTCTCCATGCGAGTTTCTGGCATAACACCTGTATGCTTAAAATTGTGGGTTTTCACTGCTCTCATAATCTCGTCTGGAACCATTCCCTTCAGGATTTCTTCAGCCAGAAGACTATGCTTCTCAGGCGTAGCCTCAGTCTTTTCGTAGTCAATGTCGTGAAGTAATCCAACCAAGCCCCAAAGCTCTTCATCTTCCCCAAGATGTTTAGCTGTGCCTCGCATTATGGCTTCAACCGCAAGCATATGATAAACAACATTCCTTTTTGAGACATGCTTCTTAACCAAGTCGAGGGCTTTGTCCCGCGTTAACATGGCAACACCTAGCCCCATTAATTTAGAGTCATCAACTTATAACTTCTTCAATACACTATTCAAATTCTCCATACATTTGGTTCGGAACAAGTATGTTCGGAAATCTCTTCCGCAGCATGCAACGTGCGGCACTGCATAAGTGGCATGCATCAGCATAGACTTCATCATGAGGTAAACTGAACTTCTCAACCAACGCGACAGGACCACCACGAATTAAGGGCTCAAGAATAGGATTCTCATACGGGTGGTATTCCTCAATTATCCTTAAGAAGGACGTCTGCCAAGCGTTACCTATAGAGATGCCTTGACAAACATGCACATGTCCAAGAGAGTCCACGTGCACTCGCTCCTGTTTTGTGAAGTCTTCATATGGACATTTCGTGAATTCGCGCCAAGGCTTTTTGCTTGCTTTCTCAGTCAATTTTGAGAATGCTCTTCCTCTGTACATTAATTCCCAAGAATCAACCTTTGCTCCCTCGATTTCGCTTGGACATGGAACTTTAGCGTCTGGAAATTTAACGGCGATTACTCCAACCTTTATGTTCAAGGCGTTTGCAGCCTTAACAGCGTTCTTAACCTCTTCAATTTCCCAGTTTTCTCCATGATAAAGGTCGCTGCTCAAGCTTAATTCGACGTTTTTAGCTTCGGCTATTGGAAGAAGCCATTCCATAGCATCTTCTGGACATGTAGCCCAATAACAGTTTGAGAGAATCTCCACGTGAAAACCAAGGTTTACCGCTTCCCTAACAGTCTTGACCATAATCGGATGATATAAAAATGGTTCCCCACCTTCAACTGAAATGTAGTTTACAGTTCCCAACTTCTTTGCTTCTGTTAAAATATTCCTTATCTGCTCGAAGGTGAACACGCCGCTTGCCTTAGGACTGCCCCAAACAAAGCAATGGTCACATTCCAGGTCGCATCTGTATGTAAGGAGAAAATGAACGCCCTTCAGCTCCAATAACAGCACCACATAAACATTACACGTTGATGTAATTAAAATTTGAGATAAAGAACAGAAAATTTGCTTGAAAATAGGTAAAATATATAATTACCTATACGTCCTCTTGCAGTCATTGCTAGGTGCAAACCCTAATGGTTTCATTGAAGCCTAAGATCACACGAAGAACCTTCCTTTTGCCAGTTATAGGCCTATTAGCCTTTTTCATATACCTCTACATCTTTCAAGTGGACATTCCAAAAATAATAGAAACTGCCCAACGCACCGACCTGTACGTCTACTTTACAGCAATCCTACTCGTTCCAGTTGAGACATTCCTTTACACCTTTTCATGGCATTCCCTACTGAGCTTTCTCTCCGTCAAAGTTTCAATTGCAAAATCATATCTCTACGTATGGTATGGAGTATTCATGGACATAATCATCCCAGCGGAATCCATAAGCGGAGAAATCTCAAGAGTATATCTAGTCACGAGAGAGCAGAGTGGAGCAAGCGGCAAGGTTGTGGCTTCTCTTGTGACACACAGACTTATTGGCATGAGCATAAACATTGCAAGTTTAATCTTGGGCATAGGTTTACTACTAACAGAAAGGGAGGTCGGTGGGCTCATTTTTAACCTAACCCTATTCGTCGCCGTCGTAACTACATTCTTCCTATTTTTGCTAGTCCTATTATGCGTCAAAGAAGAATGGACGTTGAAAATAATTAACGCCATAATAGTGGCGATAGAACGTGTTAGCCGTGGACGATGGAAACTAACAAAGATCAGAGAAGAGGCAAATAAAGCTACAAGAATGTTTCATGGTTCAATGAAGGAGTTTGGACGTGCCCCTAAAACCCTTTTCATCTCGCTGTTCTTCCTAATCCTCACATGGCTTTCCCACTTAAGCATCGCATATTTAGTCTTTCTATCCCTAAAATTTCCAGTTCAGTGGAGCATAGTTCTCGTTACCTCATCAATAGTTTTAGCCGTAAAATCTATCCCCTTAGGTGTGCCGTTTGAAGTTGGGCTTCCAGAAATAACCATGACAACTCTATACACATTGCTTGGCATTCCTCCAGGAATAAGCGCAACAGCCACGATACTGACCAGAATTTTGACACTTTGGCTCAGATTCTTCCTAGGATTTGCAACTCAGCAATGGCTTGAACTCAAAGCAATTGCAGCATCCACAAACGCGGCTGAAACAGAAAAAACCTAAAATCAGGCTTCCACCTATGTGCTTAAAAGATGTCGTAAATGGAAATAACAATAGAAGGAGCGTCAATACACGATTTAAATAGGCTTTATGAGATTGAAATGAAGTGTTTCAAAAAGGAAGCATTCACAAAGCAGCAAATTGCCTTTTTGCTTACCAATTATAATTCTATAGGTTTGGTTGCCAAGGTAAACAACCAAATCGTAGGCTTCATCATAGGCAGATTATATGCCGAAAGAAAATCATTAGTCGGACACATACTCACATTAGACATTTCTCCAACTTATCGTCAAAAAGGAATAGCACAAAGGCTTCTACAAGAAATGGAAAAAATATTCGGGGAGAAAGGCGTCAAAGCATGTTGCCTTGAAGTGCGTGAAGACAATATTGCCGCTTTAAATCTATACCAAAAACTTGGGTACAGAAAAGTTGGAAAACTTAAAAATTATTATGAAAATGCCCATGGGATATACTTGAGAAAGACTTTAACCTAACTTTAAAAGCTTCAGCTTTGTTTTCTCGTCATAAGTCCTCTTTAGGTTCATTCCCATTCCTTCGATGAGGACTAGTTCTGCTGTTGCGCCAACATGGGAATCCTTCATCAAGTGACCGCCGAAGGCTTCTCCCTTCTCACTTGAGGCAACCACATGTGCGTGAACAACCACTTCGCCTTTTTCATCAACCGCCACATTCCCTATGCATGAAGCTATTTCCAAGGGACCATCCAGCCGAATATACTTGTACTCTCCCTCCTTGTAATATCCCAAAACAACATTCTTCAAAGTTCCAATCAAAAGGAGAGCACCTGCCTTTACACCACGCTCCTCTGCACGTTTCTTAATGGCCTCAACTAAATCCTCGTCTTCGAAAATGCGGGAAAATAGTATCCTTCCAACTTGCCCCGTCAACACATTTCTTCACCTTTCATTCTCTTGATTTTGTGGCTTCCTAGATGTTTTGAAGCGCAAACTCTAAAAGTGTTTTGATGCCTATAATCATAATTGTGATGACCTATTGCCTAAAAGGAAGAATAGCGGGAAGGAGCTTGTCAAGGCGATAGTTGTACTAATTCGCAACACTACATGGAGATGTGGGAGGCTGGAAAGGTTAATAGTGTGGCATCTCTATAGAAGAAATGCGAGTTTTGGGAAGCCAGAAATGTCTATAAAAGATATGCTTCAAAACTTCAGTTTAACTGGCAAGAAGAAGAACGAGTTTTTGGATGCTATAAGAAGGCTGGAAAGAAGGAATATAGTAAGAATCTTTACAATTGTAAACTGAGGCTTTCTTAGCCCCTTTTTCTATGCTTTCTTAGTGAGTTCTTTTGCGTTTTCAACCCATTTTCCAGTGATTTTCGGCGAAATCTTCAACTTTTCCGCTAAATCTTCTGCTGAAGCCCTAGCTAAGTCCTCAACATTGGTTATTCCCAGAGTTTTTAACTGTTCTGCCCGCTTTACGCCAATACCCTTCACTTCTGTAAGCTCCACTTTAAGTGGCGGGCCTTCCGCAAGGATTTCGGGTTTCTTTTCTTCTACGGCTTCTGTGACTGATGCAGGAGCGGGCGAAGGTACAGGTGAGGGTGCCTCTATTGCTGCAGCTTTTAATCTTGGTCTCTGGGAATAGCCTAATACTATGAAGAAAAGCCCTAGTATAGTGGTTGTAACAACCCACAGGTTTCTTTCAAGCTCTGTTAGTGTCAAAGCAACAATTCCAGTGATTATGAAAAATATTATTGCTACCGCATAAAGTGCATAGTCTGAACGCATATTATTTTCTCCTAACTCACTTATGTTCTGTGGAAGAGTTTAAATAATTTTCTACTTTTAGACAAAAAAGGCGAAAGTTTTATGGATTTCAAGGCTATTTACCATTTATTTAAGCAGTTCTTCTTCAGGAGGCGGCTGCCTTATCAAGCCCTGTTTCATTAACAACAGTGTTGATTCTCTAGCGTTCCTGATTATCGATGAAGCTCTTTCATATAACTCTTGCCTGCTCAGCTTGACTCTTGCCATACCCTGCTCTATAGATTTTAGTGCACATGCAACTGCTTCTCGTGGATAAACTTCCCACTCTTCCATTCTTGGCAGGATATCTTCTTCATGCATTCCCCTTTCTTCAGCGAATTTTGCAAGTTCTTGGGCTGCTGCTATGCACATGTCGTCTGTGACTGTTTTTGCCTTTACATCTAGAACGCCTCGGAAGATGGCGGGAAATCCTAGACTATTGTTGACTTGATTTGGAAAGTCGCTTCTGCCTGTGGCTACAATGCGGGCTCCAGCTTCTCTGGCCTCCCATGGCCATATTTCAGGTATTGGGTTTGCACAGGCGAAGACTATTGCTTTGTTGTTCATCGTGGTTATCCATTCCTTCTTTATTGTGCCTGGTCCGGGCTTTGATGCGGCAACAACTGCGTCTACATCTTTAAAGGCTTCTGATATGTCGCCCTTTCTGCCTTCCGCATTTGTTTTTTGAGCCAAATCGTATTTCCATGGGTCTTCTTCTCTGGTTATGTCTTTTCTGCCTGAATGGATTACGCCCTTGGTATCTACCATTATCAGGTTGCCCGGTTTTATTCCCCATCTTACTAGGACGTAGGCTGTTCTGATGTTGGCTGCGCCTGCTCCTACCAAGGTTATGAGGCCTTCTTTCGGTTTTTTGCCCACTATTTTGAAGGCGTTCATCAAGCCTGCAAGGATTACTGTGGCGGTTCCCTGCTGGTCGTCGTGCCATACCGGGATTTGTAGGCGCTCCCTTGTTTTTTCCAGAACGTAGAAGCATTTCGGCTTCTCTATGTCTTCTAGGTTTATTCCTCCAAAGGAAGGCTCGATAAGTTCGCATGCCCTGATTATCTCTTCCGGGTCTTTAGTTTTTAGGCATATTGGGAAGGCATCCACGCCGCCCAGATATTTGAATAGTAAGGCTTTTCCTTCCATCACTGGCATGGCTGCTTCTGGACCTATGTTTCCTAAACCTAAAACGCGAGTGCCATCTGACACTACGGCTACATAGTTCCAGCGGTTTGTAAGTTCAAAGGACCTTTCTAGGTTCGCCTGGATTTCTTTGCATGGAGCAGCTACGCCCGGAGTGTACCATATCGCAAAATCATCAGGGCTTGTTATGGAGCATTTAGGCATGACTTGAACTTTTCCTTCATAAAACTTGTGCATCGGTGGAGCCAGCTGTGATGGTTTCTTGGCTTTAGCCAGCAGCTCTTCTACTGTTGGTTTTCTCTCTTCCTTTCTTGATTGAGACATCGTGGTCTTCTCCTCTTAACGAGAAGTTGATGTCTTCTAATATTAGATTTTAAATGTTGCGGTTAGACTGTGAAGGATGATTTCAAAATAGTTCAAGCTTTTCACATACTTAGAGCGAAGTGAAGCAAATAAAATAAGTGGAAGGCTGGAATAAAAGTATGCCATTTAATTCGCAATGGAGTTGACGGCTATGGGAAAGAAGGAAGAACCATCAGATGTGTATAATAATCCTTTTTATTATGAGGTTGCCTTCAGCTTTAGAGACATAAGCAGAGAAGCAGACTTTTTCGAAAAATGCATCAAGAAATTTTCCAAAATTGATGTTGAGAATGTTCTGGATATTGGATGTGGACCAAGCCCATACATGCTGGAACTAGCTAAACGAGGTTACGCTTTTACTGGCTTGGACTTAAGCCAGGCTATGCTTGATTATTCTTCTGGAAAAGCGCGGAAAGCCGGAATAGAAATAAATACGATTCACGCGGATATGCGAAACTTTAGAACAAAAGAAAGATTTGATTTCGCCTTCTGCATGCTTGGCTCGATAGAAGTTGAATCAAACAGCGATTTCCTTTCTCATTTAGACTCGGTTGCAGCCTGCCTGAAGAGCGGCGGCTTATACTTAATTGACGCTTCCATCCATTTTGACTGGACGAGATTGGGCAGGGAAAGCTGGACCATAATAAAGGATGGGTTAACAGTGAACGTAACATGGGAGGCTGTTCCCTTAAACTATGTGGAGCAGAAAATAACGGAGAGAATAATTGTCGAAGTTATAGAAAAAGCGGGGGCAAGGATTTTTAAGACGGAGAAGGTGGGCAAGTTGATTTTTCCACAAGAATTCCTCGAGTTGGTTAGAAAGAATGGGAAATTCGAATTTTTAGGCTGGTGTAACAGCTTTGACCTAATGCAACCACTAGAAAAAGCGACAAGGTTTAACAGACCAGTTACTTTGATTAGAAGAAAATAGTTGGAAATCTGCAGCAGTATAGGGATTAGTATCTTCTTTGTCTGTATCCGCCTCTTCTCTCTCTTCCGCCGAATTCCCTTCTGCCTCTCCCTCTGAATGGGCGTCTGGGCTGCTCATACAATTTGGTAGACAAATTATTCTCGGTATTTACTTCGCCCGCCAGTGCTTCCTTTGCAACCTCTAGGGTGCCGTATCTTCCAACGTTCAATCGCATGTTACCTCTGAACAAGCTCACATAACCGTTTCCTATACTTATGGTGTCGCCTTCATTCGCCTTTTCGATGTTGTCGTCCCATAGGGTTAGGTAAATGCATCCTGTTTCGTCGCCTACCAAGGCGTCGCAGACGCGGTGTGGTGCTCCGTCTCTTCCAGCGGCGATGCTTCTAACCTCGGTTTTTGAGACCACTTTTGCTGTGACGTTCACGGCTCTTGAGGCAGTGGTTAATTCGCCTACTTTTACGTCTACTGGTTGTCTACTTCCGGAAAAGCCTTCAACTGCCAAACTATTTCAACACCTTACATATTTGACAAAACACATAACATTACACTTAACACTTAAGGCTTTTGGTTGTGAACAAGCCCATGAGTCTTGGACCTTTATTTTCCGCATAATATGGAAGCTTACCTGTTCTGAAAACCACAAGTTTATCTTTAAACTCGGCTAAATAGACTAAAACAAGCCTTTTGCCTTTCTCGGTCAGAACGTAGACCGGAATGGTCATGCCCAGTTGTAGCAATGCTCTTTTGCCTATTTCGTTTCGAAGTATTCTCGAAGCGCTTGCACATGCAATATCCGCCTTGGCTATGTGCTTCACGTCAGCACTGCCGACGCATGTGTTGCAAACAGAAAAAATCAAAACATCCGCCTTTGCACCAGCTTCAAAAGCTCTAATCTCGCTAATAGCCTTCGCTTGAAAGCCAGCAACACTAACAGCTACACGCTTAAAGCCTAAATCAAAAGCCCGCCTAACACCTTCAACTTGGTCAATTCGTGCACCATTCTTATCCAAAACAGTTCCGCCATCCGCCTCAACACGTTCAATAGTCTCGCGAATAGGTGAAGTTTTAATTATGCCTGTCAAGCGGGCTCCAATAGCCTGCACAAGCTCCCCGTTGGATGTTATAACTGTGCCAGCTCCCTCACAGACAACAACTGCACAGTCAATAAGCCTCTTCTCAAGCCAAACTCGCATCATCTCAGAAGCCCCGTAAGCCACAACAGGCTCGGAGTCAAAAGCACGATTTCCACAACAGAAGCCGAAGCCAGCAATTTTCATTTCCACACTTTTCCGCACGGCTTCAACATCAATCTGTTTAGTTCCATACAAAGCCTCATGCAAAGGACAATACTCAACCGTGGGCTCGGTTAAAACTTCTACACCCCTTTCTGAAATTCGCACACGTGCACCACAGCAGTAAATTTCATGCTCGCCCTTAACACGCATAAACCAGACGCTCGCATATGTTGGAGACTAAAGAAGTAATGGGTTATTTCTGCTGTTCCTTGTTCGTCATCTCGTTAATCTGCTGCTCCATCATATGACCACGACAATAAACCAAGGCTTTCTTGACACCGGCAACCTTCAAAGCCGCATTCTTAACATCCATAGCCAGCTTAAAAGCTATGGGACAGAAGGGACTGGAGGGAATGAACTCCACCTTAACAACGCCAGGCTCTTCCTCTTTAACGCTTGTAATCATTTGCATCTCGGCAAAAGTTAAACCCGTCTCTGGATCAACAACTCTGCCGACAACCTCACGCACCCTATCTTCCAAATTCGACAATTTTTACACATCCACTTTATCAATTGGATAAAGTGACCTTAGCATATATGAATTACTACTGATTTTGCCTACTTTTCTTTAAATACATGCACCAACTCAAAGCCATGGTTCTAGGATGAGAAGCCTTCACCTCGTCCAAGCGGGAAACAGCAGTATTATGGGGCGCCTTCAAAACAGTTTCAGGAGTTGCGTAGGCTTCTTCACAAACTCTCCTCATAACTTTAGTGAAGCGGTCAAGCTCCTCTCTCTCAAAGGTTTCCGTAGGCTCAATCATCAATGCTTCATCAACAATGAGCGGAAAATATATTGTTGGCGCATGCACTCCATAATCAAGCAAACGTTTAGCAATGTTTAAGGCTGAAATACCAGTTTCGTTTTTTAATAGTTTGGCGCTGAAGACACACTCGTGTTTTCTTGGCTTTTCACTGTTGTATGGAAGCGTTAAACCCCTAATATCTTTAAGTCTCTTCATAAGGTAGTTGGCGTTTAAAACAGAAACTTCCGCCACTTCCCTCAAGCCATCACCGCCCAAACTCAAAATGTATGCATAAGCCCTCAAGAGAACTGCAATATTCCCATAAAAGCCCCGAATCTTTCCAATACTATGAGGCTTATCATAATCTAAGCGGTAACGTTCACCATCAAAGACTATGCGGGGAACAGGCAAAAACTTGGCTAGCTCTTCAGAAACACCAACTGGTCCTGCTCCAGGTCCTCCTCCGCCGTGAGGTGTACTAAAAGTTTTGTGAATGTTTATGTGAACTATGTCGAAGCCCATGTCGCCTGGTCTAGCCTTACACAATAGCGGATTCAAGTTAGCGCCATCATAATATAGCAATCCACCTGCATCATGAACAATCCTTGCTATTTCGTCAATGTTCTTCTCGAAAATACCCAAAGTGTTAGGATTAGTGAGCATTAACCCCGCTGTTCGTTCAGAAACAGCGGCCTTTAAAGCCCCTAAACTAACACAGCCTTCATCATCGGATGGAACAACCACCACATTGAACCCGGCCATGGACGCACTTGCGGGATTTGTACCATGCGCCGAATCTGGAACAATAATCTCGCATCGCTTCTCAAAATCTCCATTGAATTTGTGGTAAGCGCGCATCAGCAAGGTGCCTAACAACTCGCCATGTGCGCCGGCGGCTGGCTGCAGACAGACCTCATAAGTTCCAGTAATCTCAGCGAGCCACCGCTCAAGTTTATAAAGGATTTCAAGTATGCCCTGCACTGTGCTTTCGTCTTGGTATGGATGAAGCATGCTAATGGTAGGCAAGCTGGCAAGTAGCTCATTTATTTTTGGACTATACTTCATCGTGCAGCTTCCAAGCGGATACAAGCCTGAATCTACTCCATAATTCATTTCCGACAAACGCAGAAAGTGGCGTGCAACCTCAACTTCTGAGAGCTCAGGAAGCCTAGGCGGGCTTTTACGCTGCATACTTTCTGGTATAAGCCTGTTTACGTCGCCTACAGCTTGCTTGACTTCCTCTTCCGTTTTTGGTAGGATGTGCCCTCTTCGCCCGCTCCTTCCAAGGTTGAAAATTATTGGCTCATTCCAACTCGCTTGTCTAAACATTCTTCTTCATCTCCCAGCCAAAATTTCATCCAGCGCTTTTGCTAAACGCTCGATTTCGCCTTTTGAATGAACTTCAGTCACACAATAAAGGGCTGTTTCACCAAGTTCTGGAAACTCCATTGAAACGTCTTTGCCGCCGTGAATTTGACGCTGCAACAGTTTTTTGTTGACTTCTTTAACACTCAAGCCAGCCTTATCAAAATTAACTGTAAATTCTTTAAAGTGGGCAGATTTGAAAACTGGAGTCTTTACCCCATCTATTTTTGAAAGTAGTTGTATGGCGTAGTTAGCCTTGCACATTATTGTTTCTCCAAGTTCGCGTAAACCTTCAGGTCCAAGCAAAGCCATGTGAACGGCTGAGGCTACGGCGCATAAAGCTTCGTTAGAACAGATGTTGGATGTTGCTTTTTCACGTCTGATGTGCTGCTCACGAGTCTGTAAGGCCATACAAAAGCCTTGCCTGCTGCCATCTACTGTTGTTGTCGCTCCAATTATGCGGCCTGGCATTTGTCTGATTAGGTTTAAATCATCACGGCAGGCAATAATTCCCAATAGTGGACCGCCATAATTCATAGGATTTCCTAATGGTTGTGCCTCGCCAACAACAATGTCTGCATCATACTCACCAGGAGGCTTCAAAATCCCCAGCGATGTTGGGTCGACACCCGCGATAAAAAGTGCGTCATGTGCATGTACTTCTTTAGCAATCTCATCAACTTGAGCTTCAATAAAGCCCAGATAAGCTGGGTTTTCAATGTAGACGGCTGCAGTCTTGTTTGAAATTTTGCTCCTTAAATCCTTAAGGCTGATTTCTCCAGTTTCCTTGTCATAAGCTAATTGCTCGGTTGCCATTCCAGCCGATTCCGCATAGACCCGTAGGGTGGCTGCTCTCTCTGGATGGATGAGTTTAGGAATCAAGATTTCTTTTCGCCCAGTTATGCGCGATGCCATGCGAGCGGCTTCGCCTAAAGCTGAAGCCCAATCGTACATCGAGCAGTTGGCAACTTCCATATCCGTTAACTCGCAAATCATGCTCTGATACTCGAAAAGGGCTTGGAGCATACCCTGCGAAGCTTCAGGCTGATAAGGCGTGTAGGAAGTGAGGAGTTCGCTGCGTTGAACAATTTCCTTCACAACAGCTGGAACATAATGCGGCCAGCATCCAGCTCCCAAAAATATTGGCATGTCGTTGCTTGTCTTGCTTTTTGAAAGTAGGGCTTCCACATGTTTTTTAACCTCAAACTCCGATAAAGCCTCTGGAAGATTCAACGGCT
>CAZHWZ010000017.1:0-28587 GCA_964535965.1 uncultured Candidatus Bathyarchaeia archaeon
ACGAAGCATACTTCAAGAGCTATTCAACCTATATATAGGGGGCTAAAGACTCAACCGAGAGCAACAGTTCGGACACTGTTATTAAGTTTTAAATAGTATTCTGCATCAAGTTTCTATTGGAGAAGCAACAGATGAAATATGACTACGAAGAGCTGCTAAAGAAAGCGCGTTCACAAATTCCAGAGATTGTTTCAAAACGTGAACGCTTAGAACTGCCCAAACTACACCACTCAATCATAGGAATGAGAACAATAATTTACAACTTCAAAGAAATCGCCGACATTTTAAACCGCGACCCACAGCACCTGCTAAAGTTCTTAACAGGCGAAATGGCCACAGCCGCAACCACACATGAGTCAAGAGTTATCTTTCAAGGAAAATTTTCCCAAGAAACTTTTGAAAGACTCATACAAAGGTATATAGAAAGCTTTGTCACATGCCCAGTTTGCAAGCGCCCAGACACAAAGATTGTAAAGGAGAAACGCCTATCATTTCTAGTGTGTGAAGCGTGCGGAGCAAAATCCTCCATTAGACAACTATAAGGGCGTCTAAAATTGGAAGTCTACATGAACCTCAGAAAAATCGGCGGAAACGTGCTTTTAGCCATATGCGACTGTGAAATACTTGGCAGAACACTGCGGGAAGGAAAAATAGTTTTCAACGTGAAAGAAGAATTCTACAGAGGTGCAAGAGTAAGCATTGAAGAAGCCGTAGCCATGATTGAGAACTCGACAATAGTGAACATGATAGGCAAAAATGTTGTTAAAAAGGCTATAGAAAGAGGCTACGTGCACCCAGAAGCAGTGCTAAACATAGAAGGCATACCCCACGCCCAAATAGTCAAACTCTAGAGTAAATAGTTATAACGCTCCTTCAGTTTGCAGATTTTCCGCGCAAGCCAAAAGAGTGTACCCCCCACAGTTTTCCATACTTTACAATCATCAAAATGGACCAGCCTTGTTGATTTCGTCAGCTAATACCATCCAGACAGGATGGAAGCTATGAGAAACATGGCGGCTCAAGAAAATGAACCAAAAACCAGCTTCAAATCTTTTCAAGTAGTGAAAATCAGCGTTTAAACCGCAGAAAATAAGCATGCTTTTAAGGAAGATACATACTTCTTTTAGAGGAATGTCTTCGAGGTGCCTGATTGGGTAAGAAGAAAGTCTTAACTGAGGAAGAATTAAGCGAGATGGTGCTCCCATCCGCAAACGACGTTTTAGGCGTAGCTGTTAAGCTGCTTGGTTTTGACCGTGTTTTGGTCAAGTGTCAGGACGGGCATGAACGTTTATGCCGTATTCGTGGCAAAATGAAGCGTAGGGTTTGGATACGCGAAAGAGACGTTGTTCTAGTTTCTCCTTGGGATTTTCAATCCGATAAGCGTGGTGATCTGATTTGGCGCTATACGAAGGCACAGGCGGAATTGCTCCGCAAGAAAGGTTACTTAACAATCTGATTCTATATTAGTTATTGATGGAGAAAAGTGTTTGTCTTTTCGAAAACGCGTTGAAAAAAGACTTTACAAAAAAGAAAAAAGCTACGAAATTGAACAGTTAATGAAGGAAAAGCGAAGCGAAGAGTACGAGGTTTTAGAAGAAGTTTTCGACCGTTCAACGCTAATGGTAATCTACGACTTTTTAAACAAAGGCACGATAAGTGAAATCCACGGCGTTGTAAGAGCCGGAAAAGAATCGCGAGTTTACTGGGGAAAAGACAAGCAAGAAAACGAATTAGCAATCAAAATCTACTTAACTGTTTCAGCAGAGTTCCGAAAGGGCATACTCAAATACATTGAAGGAGACCCAAGATTCAAAGGCATTAGACGCGACACACGCTCGCTAATCTTTGCGTGGGCTCAAAAGGAATTCAAGAATTTAGAAGAGGCAGTAGCAGCAAAAGTGAGAGTGCCCAGGCCAATTGCCGTAAAAAACAATGTGCTCATAATGGAGTTCATTGGAAAAAATGGTGTAAGCGCCCCTTCAATGAAGGAGCAACCCCCAGAAAAGCCCGAGAGAATCTGCAGGACTCTTCTGACCTATTTGAGGCGTCTCTACCGTAAGGCTGAGCTTGTCCATGGAGACCTAAGCGAATACAATGTCATGATTTGGAAGGGCCGCCCAGTATTGTTCGACATGTCGCAGGCTGTTCCGCTTTCGCATCCCATGTCAGAGTTCTTTCTATATAGAGACTTGACCAACTTGAATAGATTTTTTAGCAGACTAGGCGTTAAGATTCCTTCAATCGAAGAATGTTATAGGATGGTTACAGGTCATGGCAAGGCCTAGCACGTTTCTGAAAATTCCAAAAGAGCGGGTTGGCGTATTGATAGGACCAGAGGGAAAAACCAAGAAAAACATTGAAAAAGAGCTTTCAGTTGAACTTCAAATAGACAGCGAAGCAGGCGACGTCACAGTTATGCTGACTGAAGGGTCTGAAGATCCATCAGTGCTTTTTAAGGCAAAAGATGTTGTAACAGCCATTGGAAGGGGCTTTTCACCTGAACATGCGTTCCGTTTAATTCGCGATGAAGAGGTTTTCTTAGACGTTATCGATTTGCGGACTGTTTTCGGAAGGTCTGAATCAGACATTAAGCGAGTCAAGGGGCGAATAATCGGGATGGATGGTAAAACTCGCCGAATAATTGAGGAGTTAACAGACACTAACATAGCCGTTTATGGGCACACGGTCAGCATAATCGGAAACATCGAACAAGTTGATGCAGCAAGAGAAGCGATACAAATGTTAGTTAAAGGAAGTCAGCACAGCACCGTTTACAGATTTTTGCACAGAAAGCGGCGAGAACTTAAAAAGAAAATGCTGGAACTCTGGGAAAAGCCAGCAGAAGAGTAGATAAAACAGGACAATCCGAGCTTAACTATGTTTTACTTAAAGAGTTTTATTCTTGTTAAAAACTATGATGGCGGGCTCTCCGCACTCAAGATCCCAATCATACCGGATTCAGCGGGGCCAGAGTCGTCATCGCCCACCGTGCAAACTAAAACGTGAACTTAAATAAAAAGTTATAGGAATCATACAGTTGCGTGTTGAAATAGTATGCTAAAGAGTATAGAGGTTGTTCCGTTGGCTGCTGAAAGCCTCGGTGTAAGGTCAATGTGCACATATGTTGAGACGCCTGACGCTAAAATTCTTTTAGATGCTGGTGTTTCGCTTTGCCCAAACCGTTTTGGTCTGCCTCCACACCCAAAAGAGTTTAAAGCCATAAAGGATTGCCGCAGAAAAATCGTGGAAGTCGCTGAAAAAGCTGAAATTGTAACCGTGAGCCATTATCATTTTGACCATCACACGCCTTCTTACGAAGACTGGCTTTGCAACTGGACGGCTGCAACAGAAACGGCAAGGCAAATCTATGAGGGAAAAACGGTTTTGATGAAAAATCCTAAAGAGAAAATCAACTACAGCCAGAGGCGCAGAGGATGGATCTTCCAGAAAACAGGCGGAAAATGCGCTGAAAAACTTGAAATTGCAGATGGAAAAACCTTCATTTTCGGAGATACAAAAATTAAATTTTCAGAACCGGTCTTTCACGGACCTGAAAACTCAGCTCTAGGATGGGTCTTAATGACTACTATTGAATGCCAAGGTGAGAAGTTCATGTTTGCACCTGACGTTCAAGGTCCCATGTCAATGCGCACACTTGAAATAATCAGTAAGGAAAAGTCTCAATCAATAATGATGGGTGGACCCCCATTATACCTAGCCAAATTCAGAGTAGACGAAGAGCAAATTCAAGCTGGACTGAAAAATCTTGAAAAAGTTGTTAAGGCTGTGCCGTTCGTAATTCTTGAACATCACATATTAAGGGATGAAAACTGGCGCGAAAAAACGAAAGATGTTCTTGAAAAGGCACGCAAGGCTGGATGCAAAGTTTTGACAGCAGCCGAATTATTGGGGAAGGAAAATGCTTTCTTAGAGGCTACTAGAAAAAGGCTCTTTGTTGAAAATCCGCCATCAAAGGAGTTTGAAAAATGGATGTCTAGGGGTATCGAAGCAAAAAAACATGTTAAGCCTCCAATCTAGTCTCTAGTTAGCTTTTCTAGCTCAATTAAGTCCTCGGATAAGCGTTCGTAACGTATTCCATGAAATGACACTGCAATTTTCCTTCGTTTGAGCACAGAACGCAACTCCTCTATAAGAATCCCCGACTCGGTTACGCCGCAGCTTGGGCTTCCATCAATGCCTATAATTATTTTTGCCTTTATGCCGCACTTTGAGTATTCCTGAATCTGCTTTACAATTTTCCCAGCGATTTCTCTGCAGTGTCTTCTAAACATGATGTTATCATATTGTTCTTTAGTTTGAGGCTGTCTCAATAAACCCTCATAAGTGAGTTCTGGGCATGGCATCTGAATAATGCCCATTTCATTACGTGCCAAAAACTCAACGATTTCGGTTATCACATTTGATCTCTCTGCTAAACTTAGAGCACGGGAATTCTGGTTTAGTATACAGTGGGCAACTAGAGCTATTTTCCCACTTCTTTTATCTTTAAACATTTTGTTTACATCCGTCTAGCAGAAAATATCTGGGGGTGCTTTTAACTTAATACTTTTTCATGAACTATCTTTCTCTGGTCTTCCCTCATTAGATCAATCATATTTTCAATCATATCCGCTTTTGTCCTTAGTTTGCCGATAAAATGATGACTTCCTCCGGTCATTGAAGCTATAATTTCTGTTACAACAAGTCCGTAGGTTTCGCTACCAAATATGTGAGGATTAGTGTTTATGACTATTGCATGTATTCCTTCATGTTTAATCGTTCTTGAAACAGATATAACATCCTTTACTGCTATGTCTTCATATTCTCTAACAATAACATGAACCTCCTCTATTCGCCGAACCTCCCCAGTTTCAAGACTTCTCTTCAAGGGAACATTTGCACTTCCATCAGTTATTATTGCCATAACAGGTACGGTTGAAGGGTCTCTCCTTTTTGCTTCCTTCAAAACTTCCCAAGCCTTTAACATTCCAGCAGCGAGCGGAGTAAAACCACTAACACGCAAATTTAAGAGCTTGTTAGCTACAACTCTTAGATTTGTTATAGGATGTTGAACAACAACAGCGCCTAAATCCTTTAGAGCTACTATTCCGACACGGTCTTTACACCTATATGCGTCGCTGTGGAGTTTAAGCAAAGCTTCTTTTACAGGATCGAGATTGAGAAGCATAGAGCCACTTAAATCAATTACAAAAATCATTGTTAAAGGAGCCTTATGCGATCTTAACTTTTCACGCACATCCTCTATACAAATTTTTAACGCTGTCTCCAATGGTCTTTCACGGCTCTTCTGTTTTCTAGCTGCCTCTCGAATAGTTGCGGGGATATGGATATCAGTGGGTTTCCCTTGTGGAAATTTCCATCCGTAGGGCTTACCTTTATGAAGAGTCGTTATAGCCTGGGCGTGTCTTCCAGCATAAACCCCCTGTTTCTTAGTTTTAATTCTCCCCATCGTTAGAAAAAATTTGGAGGGGGAAACAATCCTCTTTTTTAAACTGCTAATCATTGGAAAGCCTTGAGAAACTTTTGGCGCTTTAGCAGCATCGCTGACTGTGGGGATTCCCTTCAACTCGCCCTTTTTCTTTCCAACTTTTTCTTCATAAGTTTCCCCCTTAACCTTGTTGCCTCCAACTTGGATTCCATCGGAAACTGGTGCATTTTTTGGGCTTCTCGTTAACCTCCTTCCAAATCCAAAAACTCCGCCAGTAAACCTGCCTAAGAAGAACATAAGCCTAAGTTTTATTCTTTGAATCTTTTTAAAGCGAGCTTCTTTTTCTGCCTTTTCTTCTTCCTCTTTTGTAGCGTCTTTTTTAACCCAGAAAGCGGCTCTTCCTTTTAGAAATTTTCTTTTTTCAACTTCCTTCTGGGTTGTTTCTCCAGTTTTTTCAAATTGAAAAACCTTCTTCACTGTTGCTGTGAAAACTTCTTTGACTTCTTCAGGTGTTGCTGGTTCTAGGAAACCGCCTTCCCTTGTTCTATGGCTTAGAGCGAGTTCTGCTGCGACTAGGACATCATTTAAGGTTACTTCTGTTCTGTTTTCAAATGCGGCTAGAGTCGAGGTTGCCTTTGCAATAACTAAGTCTGGACGCAAGCCATCAACTTTCAATTCCAAACATGCTTTGCAGATACTTTCAAGGAGATTGTCCGGTATAACAACATCCTTTAACACCTCTCTAGCTTGAGTTATTCTGCTTCGCAACTCCTCTTGTAGGGGGCTGCATTTTTCATTGAATTTTTCAGGGTTAGCCTCAAACTCCATGTTTCTTTTAACAATTTCGACCCTGTCTTCCACAGACGTTATGCTTCCGACTGTGACTGATAATGGGAAACGGTCGAGAAGTTGCGGTCTAAGTTCCCCTTCTTCAGGGTTCATTGTCCCAATAAATATAAAGCGGGATGGATGACTAACTGATATTCCTTCTCTTTCAACATTGTTCCATCCTGTAGCTGCAGCATCTAACAAATCATCTGCGATGTGATCTGCAAGTAAGTTAACTTCATCCACATATAAAATGTTCTGGTTTGCTTCTGCCAGAATTCCGGGTTCTAGGGCTTCTATTCCATATTTTATCGCTTTTTCTACGTCTAAGCTTCCAATTACCCTATCTTCTGTTGAACCTAAAGGTAGATTAACAACAACCATTTCCCGTTCTTCCACTGTAAGCTTTTCCGCGTTTTTGTATCTTTCACTGCATTTAGGACACATGTTAGAGGGGTCGTAAGGATTGCAGTTAAACAGGCAATCTTTAACGACAGTTATTTTTGGAAGAATGTCAGCCAGAGCCCTGACAACTGTGCTTTTTCCCGAACCCTTCGGTCCCCTTATGAGAAGACCGCCTATTTTTGGGTTTATTGCATTTATTAGAATGGCTAGTTTAAGCTTGTCTAAGCCCACAATTGCAGAGAAGGGAAAGACCAACCTTTTCCTTTGCACAGTCAAGATAGCTCCTAATAACATAAGGAGGTCTCCAACCTATTAGTTTTTGCCGTTGAAAACAGCATCTATAAAAATGTAAAGCCTAGTTTGATGCATCCACCTTCCAATTTGAACAGAATTGTGAGGGCCGGGGCCGGGATTTGAACCCGGGCGCTAGGCTCCACAGGCCTATAGGCTACCAGGCTACCTCACCCCGGCCACTATTTTACTGAATACGACTACTTTCTTGGTTGCGTTGTTTATTTGTGTTTTCTGGGCACCATCTGAGTGAAGGGTGGATGTCGTCTACGGTTCCGCAATCATTTCCTCTGTCTAGACTTATCATGACTAAATGTTATCGGCATGAACAATGATGGAACAAGGAATTATAGGGCGCCCTCGAAATGCTAGCCCTTGACGACTGCTCCAAACGTGGCGTCTTTGGCGTAGTCGAACGACGCTATACGTTTTGGTTTGATTATTATCTTCGCCCATGGCCCAGATATTCTGAACAAGTCTTTGCACCAACTTTCTGCTTTATCTCTTGGCATATATCTCTCGCACAGGGGAACAGTCGCTGACATGTGTTCCTCGTAGCTAGTCGAATGTTCTATATCTGCTTTACCATATACTATGACTCCTTTTTGTGGCCATCTCTCAACATCGACTAAAACCGTAACGTTACGGTTGCGTTTGGCATTTCTAGCTTTACGGCTGGCAGCCGTTGTTACTATGACAATTTGTCCATTCTCATACTTGAACCAGACCGAACCGCGTGTATGGTTCCGTCTCTGTTGAGGCTGTAGAACCTTGCAATCTTGGCATCTCTGAGAAAAGATTCTATTTCTTCACTCGTAAGAGGGGGTGCCTGAGTATATCCCAACTACTCACCTCCACCAAATGTATGCCTCGGAGAACATATTTGATTTTGCGTCCTACAGTAATTTAGGGTCGGCTCATATAAAAAATGAGAGTTGCTAAAGTAAGGGGAGATATCGCCACTTTGGTCGGAAATACCTCACTTGGCCACTTTTCAAGAAGTTAATATATCCGACATCGGAACATAAAAAGGGGATTTGCGGGGGATATCGCCACCATGGGTTACATATACCTTTACACTGGAACCGGAGCCGGGAAAACCACAAACGCATTAGGCTTGGCGTTACGTTCTATTGGACATAAAAGAAGGGTTGTCATAATCCAGTTCTTGAAGTGGTGGAAAAACACTGGCGAATATAAGATTCGAAGAACGCTTGCACCCTACTACGAGATTTACCAGTTCGGCCGTAAAGGGTGGCACGGACTAGGCAATTTAGGTGAAGAGGACAGAAAACTAGCCCACAAAGCCTTAAAATTCGCCCAAAAAATTGTTAACGAAAAGAAGCCGCATCTACTAGTTTTAGACGAGATTAATTTGGCTTTATACTGCAAGCTTTTAGACTTAAAAGAGGTTTTAGATTTTCTGGATAAAATTCCAAAGAAAACAGACGTGGTTTTGACAGGAAGATTCGCTCCAAAAGAACTCATAAACAGGGCAGAATTTGTGAACGAAATCGTAGACATCAAGTGTCCAAAGGAAATGGTTACAACAAAAGGAATTCAATATTAATCTTAAGAGCAAAAGTCTCACGATGTCAGCCTGAAACGGAATACAGAGAGGAAAAATAGTGTCAGAGCAACAAAAAGTCCAAAAAATTGAAGAGTTAACCCAGAAACTTTCGGCATTAAAAGAACAGAGGAACAGAATAAACGCTGAAGCTAGAGAGTTTGCAGAGAAAAGAAACAAGCTTAACGAACAGTTTAGAAGCTTGCGCGACGAGATAGTTGAGCTCAAGAATGAAAGAGACAAATTAAACGAAAAAGTGAAAGAATTAAAACAGCAGCGAAACAACACTAGAGCAAAAATTCAAGAAAAGATTGAAGAACTAAGGAAACTAAACCAAGAAACTAGAACCCTAAGCAAAAAAAAGCCTTCAAAAAGCCTTCAAACCCTACAGAAAATGATTGAAAGCATTGAATGGAAAATTCAAACAACAACCCTAAGCCTACAAGAAGAGAAGAAACTCATCGACAGTGTTAAGCCATTAGAAATTCAATCAAACATTCATAGAAAACTTGACCAGTTAAACCAGGAAAACATCGAACTACGGACCGAACTGAAAGCTCTTGAAACCAAAAGGAATCTTTATCACGAAAAACTAACTGAGATTGCGCAAAAAAGCCGTGAAATTCATGAGAAAATGTTGGAAAAAATCGGTGCATCAAAAAAACTTAAAAACGAAGCTGACGTTTTACATAAGCTCTTTCTGCAAACAAGAGAACAAGCAAAACCCCTTCAAGAGAAAATCATAGAAATTTCAAATCAGATAAAACGGTTGGAAGAGGAAATTCGAGGAGAAAAGGAGAGAGAAAGGAAAAAAGTAGAAGAAGCCCTTCGTGAAAAACTTGAAAAACAAGTAAGAGAAAAGCTGAAGCGGGGCGAAAAATTAAGTTGGGAGGAGTTCCAACTTCTTGCAGAGAATGAGATGGAAGCGCAAGATTAAAGTGAAACGCGTATAGGTAATATTGGGGAACGGAGAAGGATATTGTGACAAAAGAAGCGGAGGAGAAGGAGCAGAAAAGAATCCTTATTTTATGCGTGGATAGGGATGGGGATTTAGGAGCAAAGGCAGGAATTAAAACCCCCCTCATTGGAAGAAAAGAAAATCTCAACGCAGCCGTGGATTTAGCTTTACGAGACCCAGAAGAGCCAGACGCAAACGCAATGTTCGAAACCATACGCCTCTACGACCGCCTACAAAGCGAAAGTAAACCAGAAGAAGTTTTTGAAATGGCAACCATATCTGGCTCTGAAATCGGCGGAGTTGGAGCAGACAGAAAAATAGTCGATGAGCTAAACGACTTATTAAGCTCTTTTCATGCAAGCGAGGTTATTCTGGTTACAGACGGCTACTCAGACGAAGCGGTTCTACCGCTTATAGAGTCCAGAGTGCCAGTTTCATCAGTTAGAAGAATTGTTGTAAAACACAGCGAATCAATTGAGCAAACAGCCGCCCTGTTCACACGATACCTAAAAACAATTACGGAAAACCCCCGCTACTCCCGCATAGCATTAGGCTTGCCCGGGCTACTCCTCCTAATCTTAGGGATTCTCTCAATTTTCAAAATGCTTGACATCTTTTGGTTAGTTTCCCTTTTTGTGTTAGGTGCATTCATGCTTGTGAAGGGATTCGGAGTTGACAAAACAGCTAAAAACCTCTACCAATGGATAAAAGAGTACTCTCCCCCACCTGTTCGAGTACAGATCTCAAGTTTTGCCGTGGTTGCTGGAGCCTTATGTATAGGGGTCGGGATTTTCTTAGGATGGACAAACGTCGCCACGGAAATTGTACCACAACCTGACATAGCTGGTTGGCTTGGTATTCTACCGCAAATTATCGGCTATTTCATTAAAGATTCAATTACCCTTATAGTGGCGGGCGTTTGCGTAGCACTATTAGGTAGGGCGATACGCTGGTACCTTGAACGTGACGCCAGACTGTTGCGTAACGCAGCCCTAATAATTTCCATAGGGTGGTCTAGGCAAATCTTCGAAGCAACCTCTGATGTATTAATCAAACCTGAAATGGGCTATGAAAAGCTAATCTTCTCTATAATTGTCGGCATACTAATAGGCGTCGCATCCGTTCTAGTCATATTTGCCATTCACAGATCAGCAAGGGAATTCTTTGAGGAAACCGAAGAGCAGGTTGAAGAGCTTGGAGAAAGTTAAAATTGCAGTTATTGGAGGAACAGGCTTCGAACGGTTATTTAAAAGTGCTAAACAGGCACGGATAGAAACACCTTACGGCATGGCTCCGCCATTGTCTATTGGAAAAATAAGTGGTAAAAAAGTGGTTTTTCTTCCAAGACATGGTCCAAGACATTTGGTTCCTCCCCATAGGATAAACTACAGAGCAAATGTTTACGCCTTATATGGAATAGGTGTAGAGAGAATTATAGCTATAAACGCTGTTGGTGCCATAAATCGCGAATTTAAACCGGGTGATATAGTTGTTCCCCACGATTTTGTTGATTTTACAAAGCTTCGCTCTACAACCTTTTACGATGAAGCCCCAGTAACACATGTCGATGTTTCCAGCCCTTATTGCCCTGAAATGCGAAAACTGCTGATTGAAATTGCAAGAAAAGTTGAGTTGCGTGTGTGGGATAGGGCTGTGCTTGTCTGTACTGAAGGACCGCGCTTTGAAACCCCAGCAGAAATCGAAATGTTTAGACACTTAGGCTGCGACGCTGTTGGAATGACTGGCATTCCAGAAGCTGTACTTGCAAGAGAACTCGAAATGTGCTATGCAACTGTTTGTTTTGTTTCAAACATGGCTGCTGGCACACAAGAACGGCTAGCACCCATCGATGTCTCCAAGGTTTCCAAACAGATCACGCCTAAAATAGAGCAACTTCTAATTGAAACTGTCAAGGTTTTGCCCATCGAACGCAAAGGCAACTGCCCATGTGCCAGTGCACTAAGAGGTGCGAGGTTTAAATAGTGCTCAAAAAATTCCTTTCAGTAATCGGAGCCTATAAGCTATACGAGAAGTGGCTATGGCATCAAGTTAAAAACGGCGTGAAGCTAGACCATATAGCAATCATTTTGGATGGGAACAGAAGATGGGCTTCTGAAAATGATCTTGTCCCATGGCTTGGCCATGAAATGGGCGCTGAGAAAGTCGAGCAGTTGCTTGATTGGTGCTTAAGGCTCGATGTTAAATCTACAACTCTTTACGCTTTTTCCACAGAAAACTTTCGCCGTCCAAAAAGCGAAGTTGAAGAAATTATGCGCATTGCGGAGGGAAAGTTTCTGAGTATTCTAACAGATGAGCGCATACACAAAAAAAAGGTTCGCGTCAAGGTTATTGGCAGAGTAAACCTGTTGCCTGAAAGTCTGCAGCAGCTCATAAAGAATGTGGAAAAGGCAACACAAAATTATGATGAACACTTCCTGAACATTGCTTTTGCTTATGGCGGAAGGGCGGAAATTGTTGATGCTGCGAGAAAAATTGCAGAGAAAGTGCAGGAAGGGGAACTGAATCCCGAAAAAGTTGACGAACAGATATTTGAGCAGTACTTGTACACATCCCACATGCCTAAACAAGACCCAGACCTGATCATCAGAACTTCAGGCGAAGAAAGATTAAGCGGCTTTCTACTTTGGCAGTCTGCATACAGCGAGCTCTGCTTCTTGGATGTCTATTGGCCCGATTTCCGTTTAATAGATCTTTTACGGGCTGTCCGTACTTTTCAAAAACGTAAGAGACGCTTTGGTGCATAAGTGAGATTAGGCTCTTTTTTTGGCGCTTACGATTGAGACGACGTCTCTATCTTTAAGTATGTAGTCTTCTCCGACCCGTTTTCTTTCTCTTGCTTCGACCGCGTAAATGAAGCTTTCTCCTAATTCTGTGTGAACTATGTAAGCGAGTTGACGTGCTGTCGTTCCGTAGGGCACAAGGTAGGCGTCTGGCAAAACCCTTCCGTTATGGTCTGCCAAGTGCTCTAAATCCTCAACGGGATAAACTGTAATCATGCTTAAGAGTTTGAAGAAAGCCATGTTTACTGCTTCTTGAACGCCTGTTGAACTAAATTTTAGCAGAATTTTTTCTCTTATTGTTTCCAGTGCCCTAATTTGGCTTTCAGTTAGCTTTTCTGGATTGTTTATTTTGAAGCTACAGTCTCCAGGTCTATAGTCTACCAGTTGTTTTTCTGCGGCTCTTCTCAAGGCGAGCTCGGCTTCTGAACAGCAAGGAATCACGAGATAATTCAATTCTTTCAGCCTTTCAAAGTTTTCTTCAGCTGCGGGTATGTCTATTTTATTTGCCACTATCAGCATTGGCTTAGCAATCCGCCTCAGCATGTCCACAAACTTTAGGAAGTCTTCTTCACTCCAAGCTGTGGGCTTGTCAGCGTTTAATCCAGCCCTTCTTACAGCCTCAAAAATGTGGATTCTCTTTATCGTTAAGCCACTTAATCGTTCTTCCAGCATTGAAAAGAGGTCTCTCGATTCAGATTCAACAGTTCTGGCTATTTTGGGCCAGTCTTTTTTCAGTATGTTTGCCATCCACATGGTTATTTCATGTTCCAAAAATTTTACATCCTCTAAGGGGTCATGTTCACCGGGCTTGCACAATCTACCCTCGAAGTCTGTTCCTCCAGAAGCATCAACGATGTGGATTAGGGCGTCCGCCTTCCTAATTTCGTCCAAAAACTGATTGCCTAAACCTCTTCCTTGCCAGGCGCCTGGCACAAGTCCTGCACAGTCAATAAATTCTACGGGGATAAGTCTCACTCCGTCTAAGCATATGGAATTTACCGGATTATCTTTAACGTTGAATTCTTCGTGGACGCATGGTGTCCGCACATATCCGACGCCTCTATTCGGCTTTATCGTTGTGAATGGGTAGTTTGCAATTTCTGCTGGCGCCAAAGTTGCTGCACTAAAAAAGGTTGATTTGCCAGTATTGGGCTTTCCGACTATGCCCAACAATCTTGAATAGGATTTTTGCATTTAGCTCCCCCTTCCAAAAGCCTGATTACCGTTTTTAATAGTTGTCTTCTTTGTTTAGTATTTTACCCGGAGTAACTCTATATTGTTTGCGCTGTTAACTCGCCTAAAAAATCTTATAATTGCAAACACAAATCGTTGTCGAAAAAGATGGAACCGAAATATCCTTCAGCTACAAGAAAGCGAGTTCCGAAATGATAGCCTTGAAAAGAATCGTCAGGAGGAGTCGCCACCCCTCCATATCCCGTGTCTTGATATCCAAGTTTCGGCGAGGAAAAATCTTTACTATAGTCCACAGAGTCACTTCTGCCAAACGCCCTATCTGAGTTTTCCCAGCTTGTATGAAAAGGAAGAATGATGTAGTGTTGCGGAACAGCTAATGCCTTTTTAGAAACGATAAGCCCCCCAAGCATAGAAATTATCAATATTCCAATTGCGATTATGGATACGGTTTTGCTTTTCACCATTATTAATCCGCTCCCAAAGTCCAATTGCTACGTTTTCCCATATCTGAAAATAATAAGCTTGCATTTCTTACATCGATATCCTTCAACGTTTGTTATGGGATAAGGCCAACCTCTGCTAACAATTGTTTCCGCACCGAAAGCTACGAACCCACCACCCATTATCCTTCCACTGAAGGACTCATCACTGATTTTCTTGTCGCCCTATACAATCATCATTGAAGCTATGTATCCCTTCTCCAGTTGAGCCCCGCACAAAGGACAAAGTTCTACAATGTCTTTCCTTTCTACTTTTTTAATAGCCTTCAAATCTTTCCTTCCTTTTCTTTTTATCTGTTCTCTTTCTGCCCTTCAATTAGGGCTAGGCGGTTACACGCCTCCAAAGTATTTAACTCTGGCTTAAACATTTAATCCTTCTCCTTTTTCGCCTCTACTTCGGCTTCAAGTATCCTTCTCATCCAAGGTGGAACTAACTCAATCGTGCTTTTTCATTTCTTCATTTTCACTCAACAATGTCTTTATGGCTATTCGCTGTTCGTTCAGCCTGTCTTCAAACACTTTATAGCTGGTTGAAGTAAAAACTGCTAAAACATGGCTCGCTTCTGCGTAGGTCTTCCTTGATCGCTCTCCCCCTCTTTGATAGTAGGCTTGTTGATACGGTATCTCGTGTCCGGTCTCGTTCATTCTTTCTTACTTTTTAGCCAACGCTTCAAATACGGGTCTTTTTCCCAATTCACGTTCAAATTCGTCTTCATTTTACCTCACCTCTGAAATATGGACTTACGGCATTAAATATAAGTGCTACTGAAGACTTAACCATAAAATAATATAAAAGCATCAAGGTCTATAAGAGGAGAGCCAAACGTGTTAGGATGGGAAAGCAATTGAAGTCAAGTCTGACAAGAGAGAAGCTTATTGAAATGTTTCGGAAAATGCTTGAAATCCGCTTTTTTGAGGAGAAGGTTTTCGAGCTTTATGGTCAAAACCTCGTTCCAGGAACAATTCATCTTTATGCCGGACAGGAAGCTGTTGCAGTAGGCGTCTGCAGCAATCTCAGAAAAGACGATTACATTACGAGTACACATAGAGGACATGGACACTGTATAGCAAAAAGCGCCGAATTGAAGCGAATCATGGCTGAGATTTTAGGCAAGAAGACGGGTTACTGCAAAGGCAAGGGCGGCTCCATGCACATCGCAGACTTCAGCAGAGGCATGTTAGGCGCAACAGCCATAGTTGGAGCTGGAATACCAATAGCCGTTGGCGCCGGCTTATCCATAAAACTTAGGGGAACAGACCAAGTCGTGGTATGCTTCTTCGGCGAAGGAGCTTCAAATCAAGGGACCTTCCATGAAGGCATAAACATGGCATCCGTATGGAAGTTGCCAGTAGTCTTTGTTTGCGAAAACAACCTTTACGCCATGGGAACACGGCAGTCAAGGGTTATGGCTATTGAAAATATTGCTGACAGAGCCATAGCCTATGGAATTCCAGGCGTAGTTGTGGATGGCAATGATGTTTTAGCCGTTTATGAAGTTGCGCAAAAGGCTATTGAAAAAGCCAGAAAAGGCGAAGGCCCTATGCTCATTGAGTGCAAAACTTATAGGCAAAAGGGGCATTCTCGTGTTGACCCCGCACGTTATAGACCTAAGGAAGAAGTTGAGGAATGGCTGGCTAAAGACCCCATTAAACGCTTTAAAGAGAAGTTGCTGCAAACAAACATGCTTATGGAAATGGAAATTCAACGAATTGAAAAAGAAACATCAGCTGAGGTTGAGAAAGCGGTTAAATTTGCCATGGAAAGTCCGTATCCAGCACCAAAAGAAGCCCTAGAGGATGTTTACGCCTAGAGGGAGGATATTATGCGAAGAATAACATATAGAGACGCGCTGCGTGAAGCCTTAAGAGAAGAAATGCGCAGAGACCCGTCTGTATTTCTATTGGGCGAAGACATTGGAAGGTACTGGGGAGGCGCATTCAAGGTGACTGATGGTTTAGCCGAAGAGTTCGGAGACGAAAGAGTTCGAGACACGCCGATATCCGAATCAGCCATAATTGGAACGGCAGTGGGCGCCGCAATAACTGGCATGCGTCCAGTGGCGGAAATAATGTTCGGAGACCTGACCGCATTAGCCATGGACCAGATTGCAAATCAAGCAGCAAAAATACATTACATGTTCGGCGGTCAAGCAAAATGTCCCCTTGTAATCCGAACGCCTTTTGGTGCAGGCGTCAACATAGCCTCGCATCATTCGCAAAGCCTAGAAGCGTGGTTCATGCATGTTCCTGGTTTGCACGTGGCTGTGCCGTCAACACCCCATGATGCTAAAGGGCTTTTGAAAGCCGCCATACGCGGCAACAACCCCGTTGTCTTCTGCGAGCATAAACTGTTGTATCCGATTGAAGGCGAGGTTCCAGAAGAGGAGTACACTGTTCCTTTTGGAGCAGCGGATGTGAAACGAGAGGGAGCAGATGTTACAGTAGTTGCCACATTATACATGGTTCATAAAGCCGTTAACGCTGCTGAAAGACTTGAAGAGGAAGGCGTAAGCGTAGAAGTTGTTGACCCGAGAACCCTAACACCCCTTGATAAGCAGACTATAATCCGCTCTATTAAGAAGACTGGCAGAACAGTCATAGTAAGCGAAGACTGCAAAACCGCTGGCGTAAGCGCTGAAATTGCTGCTGTAGTTGCTGAAGAAGCCATAGACTATTTAGATGCGCCGATAAAGCGCGTAGCAGAGCCAGACACGCCCATCCCGTTTAGTCCACCCTTAGAGCAATACGTGATTCCAGATGAAAGAGCCATAATTAAGGCGGTCAAGGAGGTTGTATAGAATGGTGGAAAAAGTTGTCATGCCAAAACTCAGCTTAACAATGAAGGAGGGTACTGTTGGCAAGTGGTACAAGAGAGAAGGAGATACGGTTGAGAAGGGCGAACCAATTGTTGAGGTAATTTCTGAAAAGGCTACATATGATTTGGAAGCACCCGCCTCCGGCATACTGCGAAAAATTCTGGTAGCAGAAGGTGTCGACGTCCCAGTTAATGCTGTTCTAGCTGTGATAACTGCCCCAGACGAGGCGTTTTCAGAGGCGGAAATACTTGCGGAAGTATCCCCAGCAGTTGAGGAGGTTAAAGAGCGGGTTTTGGCTTCGCCAGCTGCAAAACGTCTAGCGAGAGAGCATGGAATAGATTTGTCTCTTGTCGCAGGCAGCGGACCAGAGGGAAGGATTGTTGAGGAAGATGTTAGAAGGTTTATTGATGAAGCTCGCGGGATTCTACCTAAGGTTAAGGAAGTTATCCCTCTAAGCGGTTTTAGAAAAACCTCTGCCGAACGGGTTTCTGCAAGCTTCAGAACAGCTCCGCACAGCACGATAATGATGGAGATTGACGTTTCCAAAGCAGCAGAATTACACAATAAATTTCAAGTGTCTTATACGGCTATCCTTGTAAAGGCTGTTGCCAAGGCGCTAACCGAACATCCCATAATAAACTCAACACTTGAAGGAGACAAGATAAAAATTTTTGAAGACGTAAACGTCGGTGTGGCTATTGCAACAGAGCACGGCTTAATTGTTCCAGTTATACAAGCTACTGATAAAAAATCTTTGAAGGAGATAGATGCAGCCATTAATGGCTTAACAGAAAAGGCTAAACAAGGAAAATTGACCAAGGAGAACTTGAGTGGCGGAACCTTCACGGTCTCAAACTTGGGCATGTACGGCGTTGACTATTTCACACCAATAATTAACCCGCCTGAAGCCGCAATCCTCGGTGTCGGAAAAATCGTTGAAAAACCAGTCGTGGTTGACGGAAAAATTGAAAAGAAGCCACTCACGACTCTAAGCCTTTCTTACGACCACAGAATTGTGGACGGAGCCCCAGCTGCAAGGTTTCTGCAAAGGATAAAAAATTACATAGAAACTGCAGAAACTTTTGAAGCTTAGGCGTTAGTCCTTCGGACTTTGAGACACAAATTCTATGGCTTGGAGTAGCCCTCTAGCAATGGCTAACAGATTTATTGCAATCATTAGGGCTAGTAGGGGCACAAACTCCACTGTCAACTGGAAGTCCATAAAGTTAAGGGTGAGTATGCCGCAGTTTGTGGCGTAAGCTAGGTAAATTATCAAGAAAAAGGCTCGTGCAATGATAAAGCAGTACTTGTAAATTGTGTCTTCGCTTACTCTGATTGCAAATGTGAAGAAAAGCGTAGCCCAAGCCAAAATCGCAAAAAACGTTAGGTATTCAGGAAAGACTGCAAAAACTGAGAGTAAAATCCAGAGAAAAAGCCAGAAAGCGCCTACAATGGCTGTTGCAAGGGTTGCTTTGGCAATTCTTTTAATGAGCTTTCTAAAGGTTTTCTCCTCTTCAATCTCGCTCATGACAATTCCCACTCCTTCTCTAAAATTTGTGTACCTCCAAAGTATAAGCGAACAACCCCGTTACGCGTCATTTTTAAACGGTCTATTGTTAGCTCGAAGAATGTTTGAAACGGCGTCTCTGAAGGAACATTCACATCTTGCGTGGCAGAACCGATGTGCTCACCAATATCGTTGTAAAGCATAACTAAAAGTGACCCGTTTACCGGGTAAACAGCGTGATTGTCAAAGCTCACCCACATCGAAAACTTTTGACTAACATTATCGTAGGCAACATCAGATATGGTTAAATTGTAAAATGGCGCACCCCATTGTACCGCGAAACTCATAGAAAACCCAAAGGCTATGATATAAGCTACGCGAAAACGTGGGGAAACACTTACGTTTAAGTCTGTGTCATTTATTAGAAGTTCTCTGTCCTTTGAGACCATCTCTTCCAAACTGACTGAAATGTCACAGCTGGAATTTACCATAGTGCCTGCTGGCACGTTTGGCAAGAGCCTTGAGGAAGTTGAGATTGTTTTGTTTTTTCTTCCAATTTGTATGCTGATGCCTATGTCTGAAAGGTCGTAGAAGCCCGTGTTATTAATGTGGAAGGGTGCGGACATGGAAAAGTTTCCGTTGGAGAAAGAGACTGTGGGCTCTTGGACGCCAACAGCTTTTGATTCAAAAAGTTTTATCAGCGAAAAGGCTACAGTGATGGGCAATAATAGCGTGCAAATCCATAGAATCGCGATTATCCAACCGAGGGCCCTAATTGTCTGCCTCAAGCAAATTCACCATGGCTTTGAAGTTTAGAGCAGGTCTAGGTTTTTTGTGAAGTTTGTTTCGATTCCTTATAGAGTTGTATGCCTCTCATCGTTGCGATGGAACCGGCCCAACCCATTATGCCGAGGTACATGATTCTTATTATGGCTTCGGCGATGGGTCCAAGTATTTCGCCGAGGGCTTCGGAAAGGTTAGGCGCAGGTAAGATGCCTATGCTGGCTATTAGCATTATGTATGCCATGATGAACGTGAAAATCAGCAATGCTAAGCCTACTCCTATTAGTATGAATGCAACTAGCTCAGGTTTCTCAATTTTCATCAGCATCACCTATTCCATTTTTAGGCTCATTTCTCTTTGGAACTTGTATAAAAAACGTGCGTTTTAATACGTTGTGCAAATACTCTATCATGAGACGAAGGTTAAGAAACAGCTTCTTTTATACATGGAACTGCAGGTCTCTGACATCGTAAATGCCAAAAATTGAGGGCGTATCCTAAAGTATTGAGAATTTTGGAAAGTCTTAAGTGTGTAGCAATGAAGAAAACGATTGAACTGAAATGAAGGTCGCCATGTATTACGGTCAACAAGACATACGGATAGAGGAAGTGCCCACGCCAAAGACAGGCGAACACGAAGCCCTAGTGGAGATGAAGGCTTGCGGGATGTGCGGCTCAGACCTGATGGACTGGTATCTCAAGAGCCGTGCTCCACTTGTTCTTGGGCATGAACCGGCAGGAATAATCGCCAAAAAAGGAGGCAAGGTTAAGGGTTTTGATGTTGGCGATAGGGTTTTTGTGCATCATCACGTGGCGTGTTTAAAGTGCCATTACTGTTTGCACGGAGATTACACTTTATGCAAGCAATTTCATGAAACAAACATTGAGCCAGGCGGATTCGCGGAGTACTTTAAGGTTCCGGCTCCAAACCTTCACATAGATACTTTGAAAATTCCAGACGCTTTATCCTTTGAAGAAGCCACTTTGATAGAGCCTGTCGGCTGCTGCCTAAGAGCCCTTAAAAAGTGTAACATTCAAAAAGGAGATTCAGTGGCGATAATTGGTGCTGGAGCAACTGGAATAATCCATACAGCCTTGTCAAAAATCCTTGGTGCAGCAAAAACTGTTGTAAGCGACCCGATTAATTATCGTTTGAATGTGGCGAAAAAGTTTGGGGCTGATGCTGTGGTCAACCCGGAAAAAGAAGATTTAGCCGAGGTTATTAAGGCTGAAACCGATGGGAGAGGCATGGACGTGGCGGTTGTCACTGCACCAAGTTTAGAAGCGTATAAGGCTGGGTTAAGCGTTTGCCGCAAAGGTGGAAATCTGTGTGCTTTTGCCCCAACCGAACCTAGAAAATACTTACAAATAAGCCTGAAAGAACTCTTTTTCTCTGAAATCCAACTAATCCCATCCTATTCAACATCGCATTTGGAGACAAGAGAGGCTTTAGAGTTTATGAAATCCGGCAAGCTCGATGTCAAGGAGTTGATAACTCACCGCTTCAGGCTTGCTGACGCTGCAAAAGCGTTTAAAACAGCCCTAGAAGATAAAGAAAGCTTGAAAGTTATACTTTTTAATGAGTGATGGAATATGAAGGCAGCCATGCTTTACGGAGTGAATGACCTAAGGGTTGAAGATGTTGAAGAGCCGAAGGTTGAGGCTGGCGAGGTTCTTGTCAAGGTTAAAGCGGCAACAACATGCGGCACAGACCTCAAAATATTTCAAAGAGGCTACGTTGAAAAAGTCATAAAAATCCCAACAATTTTTGGGCACGAATGGGCAGGCGAGGTCGCCGAGGTCAGCGCAGACTTAGAATGGCCAGAGAATGGTATGCGTGTCCGTGCTGGTAACAGTGCGCCGTGCTTGCGTTGCACAATGTGCCAGAAGGGCAAGTATAACCTCTGC
This sequence comes from uncultured Candidatus Bathyarchaeia archaeon, assembly GCA_964535965.1. GTDB lineage: Archaea > Thermoproteota > Bathyarchaeia > Bathyarchaeales > Bathycorpusculaceae > CAZHWZ01. Next base: position 21,008 of record CAZHWZ010000017.1, read on the forward strand.
GAAAAAATGATTTGGCTCTGGGGAGCATACGCAGAATACATCAAGGTTCCATCCCGCATGGTCTTGGTGAACATGCAGGAGATTCCACAGCACGTTTCTTATGAGGAAGCTGCAATCACTGAGCCGTTGGCATGTGTGTTGCATGGTGTTGAAGAGGCAGGGGTGAAATTGGGCGATGCTGTGGCGATAATAGGTGCTGGACCAATAGGATTGCTACACCTCTTAACTGTTAAGAAGATGGGTGTTGAGAAAGCGATAATAATAGACCTTGTGGATGAAAGGCTAAACCTTGCAGCAAAGCTAGGGGCAGACGAAACAGTTAACGCTGGAAAGGTGAATGTCGTGGAAACTGTTCGGCAGATAACAGGAGGGTATGGTGCAGACGTCGTGATCGAAGCTATTGGATTGCCCGCAACATGGGAGCAAGCCATAAAACTTGCTAGGAAAGGTGGAGTGGTTCTAGAATTTGGCGGATGCCCGCCTGGAACAGAGATAAAAGTGGATGCGGAGATGCTTCATTATGGAGAGCTAACTGTTCTAGGCACTTTTCATGCAGCTCCTTCGCATTTTAGAAAAGCCCTAAACCTGATAGCGTCCAGAACAATTGACGCGAGACCACTTGTAACAAGGAAAATGAGGCTTGAAGAAATAAAAGAAGCCTTTGAAATGCTTTCAACATCAAAAAGCGAAATAAAGATAGCCATAAACCCATAAAGTTAAATTGAAGGCTTGATGGTGGAACCGGAAGGCTACATTTTAAGAATAGCGACTAAAGAGTGGATTGACCGAGTTTTTGATTCAGCCATTTACTATACTGGTTTTCGGAGGAAATGGCATGTTGGACAAACAATAATGTTCTTACACAAAACCGATATTGGCGATGCATTTGTCGGGTATGGCATAATAGGAAACGTCTACGAAAAAGAAGACCTTTCCGAGGGTGAACAGCGGGAATGCGAAAAATGGGGATGGAGAAAAGCCTTAGAATTCAAGTATGTCATGAAATTCGACAAGCCCCTAGCCATCAAAGAAACGTTTTTGAAAGATCTAAAGTTTCGCGGGAGATACCTTCATGGTTTACCGCTTAGAAAGGAGCAGTTGGATTCAATTATAAGTCAAGGTGAACGCTTATAGCCTTAAGCAAACTTGGATGCGTCTTCGTTACCAAAAGTCTTAAGAACTTTCCGCTCAGAATGTAGTGCGGAGATACCCTAATGGTCTATTGCGCTAAGTGTGGTGCCAAGAATCCAGACGACGCCAAAGTCTGCGCTCAGTGTGGAGCATCTCTCTATCCAACTGAGGAACGCAAGCCTTCCAAAAGATTTGAAGAGGAATGCTTTAAAGAAGAGGAGTGTTTCGGAATCCCTCGGGGCGGCACAATCGTGGGCTTAGCCATTGGCATAATAATCCTACTAGCCGGGTGCATATGGCTTATGCAACAAGCAAAACTAATCGCTCCAACTGTAGAAATCTGGCCGTTTGCAGTAATAATCTTTGGAATACTAATCATGATTGGCGCCCTTTATGCATTACGCCGTAGATACTAAACCAACATTATTTCTTCAGCTCACGAACTTCGCATGGAGACTTGCAGCTATAGCAAATTCTCCAGTGGTCCCATTGCGAGAGCAGTATCCTCGTCAAGAGCCAAAAAAGGATCAAAACGATCAGAAACAAATCAACGAATAGGCTTCGGGCTAATTCGTCAATTCCAACTAAAATTAGAAAGGTTCCAAGAACAAAGAATGCGTTTAGCATTAAACGAATAAAACCTTTAAACTTCAGTTGAAAAAAGCCGAGAGCTACTCCTACGACTCCGATAAAGGCTGATGGAAAACTCATCTCTTCAATATGCCACCCGCCAAAGAAATAGAGGGATGTTACAGTAAGGGATATAACTGCTCCAAGAAGCAAACCAGTGCACGCTGCACAATGTATGTGACCGCTTATATGTATCACGTGAGTGAAAAATTTTTCGCAGTCAACGTGATGGCCTCTTAATGTGACGGAGACTGTATGATGGGCAAAATTTTTTTGCTTTTTTTGGGAATAAGATGCTTTTGAGCATTGGTTTGGGAAGAAAGCAGCAAAAATCCCTAATATGCAAATAATGCTGAAGACTAAGCCGATTAGTGGTTTTCGCCAGAAAAAGTTTTCATTAGTAATCGGTGGGTTTGTTGCAAGTGTCAACACGGTGAATAGTCCGAAGGCTGAGACCCCTATGGTGAACAATAAAATGGAACTTTGGCGCTTATGCGTCATGCAGCATCGCCTAAAAGAGTGATCTAAGCTGTTTTATAATGCCTTTGGCAGACATATACCAATAAACTCTTCTTTTCATTTCGTTTCTCGAAAATGCTCCTCGCAGTCTTCTCCTCCAAGAACCGTAAAAGCTTCTATAGCACTTGTAGAGTTCTTCTTGAACTTCTTTCCTTGATAAAGTCTCAGTTGGCATCACCGCGTGAACCATGTCATAGTGCGACCAATTGAAGTCTTCTATCCAACCGTTTCGTTTAGCTTCTTCAAAAAGCTCTGTTCCGGGAAACGGTGTAAGGATGGCGAACAGGGCAAAATCTGGGTCTAACTCACTCACAAACTCTCTTAGGTCTGCGATTGATTTGGCGGTGTCTTTGCGTTCGCCTATAATAAGCATCGTATGGGCAAAAATGTCGTTATCTTTCAGCAGTTTCACCGCCTTCTTTGCATCTTCTGCAGTTATCTCCTTCTTGAAGCCATCGAGGGTTGATTGTTTTGGGTTTTCTACTCCTAGAAGAACCCAGCGAAGTCCAGACTTTCGCAGTTTAGGCAGAAATTCTTTGCTTCGAACAATGTCGTCGCATCTTGCTTGAACAAACCACCATAAATCGTCCCTTATTCCACGTCGAATAATCTCATCAGCGAGACTATTCACCCGCTCGCCGCAGCCAAGATTGTCGTCTGTCAACCAAATGAACCTACTCCCATAATTTCGATAGCAAAACTCCATTTCATCAGCAATACGCTTAGATGATTTTACTCTCCATCTTCTTTGCCAATGACTCCACTGGGTGCAAAACGTGCATGCATGTGCACATCCTCTTGAACCTTCGATTAATGCGTAAGGGGCATTGTAGCCCGCCATGGCAGCGAAGTGATATTTATGAACAACGTCCTTTAGAAAATGATATCCGGGGTAGGGAAGATCATCCAGATTTTCAATTAATGGTCTAGGCGAGTTGTGAAAGATTTTTTCCTTGCGTCTAAAAGAAAGACCTTTTATTCTTGAAAAGAATGACTTCTTATCCATGTTTTTGACGACTTCTGTAAGAGTTTGTTCACCCTCTCCACGAACGATAACATCAATTTCAGGGTACTGCTCTAAACTTTCGTGGGCAGTGGCTGTAAAATGTTGTCCACCAGTAATCGTGAGGATGTTTGGGTTTATTCTTTTGGCAGTTTCAAGTGTCCTAACGACTACATAAGTGTTGCATGTGGCTAATGTGCTTGAAGCTACGATGTCAGGATTGAAGTTTTCTATTTGTCTTTCCAATTCTTTCCAGTCCACATGCTGTGCGTTACAGTCTAACACCTTAATCTCAGCGTCTCTGACTTCTCTTTCAAGATATGCCGCAAGCTGAACAATACCATATGGCGGTGGCAAATACTCTCCCATGACAAACCAGATGTCTTTTGGAGGTTCCACAAAGAGAATTTTCATCTCTTTTTCTCCACAAGAATTAAGTTATCTACCTTAACCTTTTAAAAATGCTGATTATGATTGCATGGCAATTGTTTTAAGAAGGAAAAGCTAATCTCCCATTTAGGTTCAGGTGTTGACTTTGGCTGGAAGCGAGAAAAAAGGTTTAAAAGTCTCGGATTGGCTGGGCATTCTCAACTTCGGATTTTTTCTAATACTCGTTGGCACAATTTGGATTATCACACCAAACTTCACCAATGAAATTACTTATTTCTTCAATGATTTTAGCCTCAAAAATGTCACAGAAAACATCGTTTTTCCCGCTCCAGAGCATAATCACCCTAATCTTTACACGGCGGCAATGCAATTTTGCTTTGTTTTCGGTGCTTTTCAAATAGCTATTTTGGCTCTGAGATTTGTTTTTCACGAACCACTAAGTAAGAAGGCTGACGCTATTGCTGGTATAGTCTTTTGTTTTGCTGTAGGCTTTTTCTTAAGTATGTTAGCAAACGAAATCATAAGTTGGTTCGGCTTTATCGCAGGGCTCATAATTTCTGTAGGGCTATTGATCATAACGAGCAGCATTATCAAATTGCTTAGAAAAGCTTAGACCTCTCTGTTTCACCAGAACCCTGGTAAGTACTTTCTTACTCTGAATTGCACTCCCATTTTTCGGGCAATCTCCTCTATTTTCGAGATGTCAACTTCCGGGATGGCTACTGCTGTTATTTCTACATCAAAGCTTTCTTTGGCTTTTTCGATAAATTTCAGGACGCTTTCAAATGCGTTGTTAAATGCTGGTTTGCATATCTCATTATAGGTTTCTTTGTCGTGCGCGTTTAAACTCACACTTATCTTATCTACACCAGCTCCCTTTAATTCCTTTATAACTTCTCGACCCTTGTTAAGCAAGTACCCTTGACCATTAGTGTCTATCCTAATGTTGACAATTTTCCCATAGTTCTTCCTTATCCATCTACTAACATCTAAAATGCAATCCAACCTTTCCATTGGTTCTCCGAAACCGCAGAAGACGATTTCACTCCAATTTTTTAGGTTTATAACCTTTTGAAGCTCTGTTATCACTTCATTGGCGGAAGGCTCCTTACGCAATTTAAGGTTGAAGCCGCCAACACCATCCTCAAAATTTCTTAGGCAAAAATAGCAATTGTTGGAGCACCTGTTTGTTATGTTTAAATACAAGCTATTTCCAAGCCAGTAAACAATACTCGGGATTCTACGAAGAAGCATAAGCTTTTCCTAACATCAGTTTAACATTAGGGAAAGAATTTAAATGTTAATTCAAGTTTATGGTTTTGTTATTATGAGGAGGCAAAAACTGTATGGTTAAGTATATTTTTGTCACTGGTGGCGTTTTAAGCTCTGTCGGTAAGGGTATTGTAACTTCTTCAATCGGCAAAATGCTTCAAACAAGAGGTTTGAAAGTTACAGCCATAAAAATTGACCCTTACGTGAATGTTGACGCTGGAACAATGAACCCGTATATGCATGGTGAAGTTTACGTGACTGATGACGGCGGCGAAACAGACCTAGATTTGGGATGGTATGAACGTTTTCTCGATTTGAACCTGAAAAAGGAGAATAACATCACCACAGGCATGGTTTATAAGGCTGTTATTGAGAAAGAGCGGCGAGGCGACTTTTTAGGAAGATGCGTTCAGATTGTTCCGCATGTGACGAACGAGATAAAGCATCGCATTCGCACGGTTGCGAAATCCTCAGATGCAGATGTAGTTTTAACCGAGGTCGGCGGCACAGTAGGCGACATTGAGGGCCTGCCATTTTTAGAAGCTATTCGTCAAATGCGTTTAGAAGAAGGCTTTGAGAACACTTTGTATGTGCATGTTGCTCTAGTTCCAGTTTTAGATGTTACAAAGGAAATGAAGACTAAGCCCTTACAGCACAGTGTCAACGAATTACGGCGAATCGGTATTCAACCAGACACCATAGTTGCAAGAAGCCCGCAAATGATAGATGCTGAAGCTTTAAGGAAAATAGCTTTGTTTGGCACGATTCCTGAAAGCGCGGTTTTCTGCTCCTACAATGTTGAATCAATCTATCAGGTTCCACTTATTTTGGACGAGCAGGGAATGGGCGAATTCATCTGCAAAAGATTAGGTTTTCTGAAGCGCAAACAGGATTTTAAAAAGTGGAAAAAGTTTGTAGACGCTACATTGAATCCGAAGCATGAAGTGAAAATCGCTTTGGTTGGCAAGTATGCAGGGTTGGTAGACAGTTACGTAAGCATGAATGAGGCTTTACGTCATGGAGGGGCAGCGTGCAAAACCAAGGTTTGCATCACTTACATAGAGGCTGAGAAGTTTGAAGAAAATCCGAAGAGCGCGGAGGTTCTGAAAAATTTTGATGGAATCTTTGTTCCATATGGTTTTGGTCCGAGGGGTACTGAGGGAAAAATTATGGCAATTCGATTTGCGAGGGAGAATGATATTCCTTTCCTCGGAATATGCTTTGGTTTCCAGTTGGCTGTAATAGAATTTGCGCGTAATGTCTGCAGCTTAAAAGAGGCAAGTAGCACTGAAATTAACCCAAGCTCACCTAATCCGGTAATCGACCTCATGCCAGAACAGCGTGGAATAGAGTATAAGGGGGCTACTATGCGGTTGGGCGGTCACAAAATAATTGTAGAACCAAACACCATAGCCTACAAGCTTTATAAAAATGAGGAAGTTTATGAGCGCCACCGCCACAGATTCGAAGTTAACCTGGATTATCTTGGAGTGCTCAAGAAAAGCGGTTTAGTTTTTTCCGGAAAAAGTGCAGATGGTAGAAGAATGGAGATTTTGGAACTGCCAGACCGCTTCTTCTTCTTAGCTTCACAATTTCACGGAGAATTCAAAAGTCGTCCTGGAAGACCAGACCCAGAATACTACGGTTTTATCAAGGCTTGCTTGTATAGAAAGTTGGGTAGGCCCAAGCCAGAGTTTTAAATGTTGGATTCTTCTCTTCTTTTCGGATTTTACCGCATCTCATTAGTTTGGATTTTCATTATTCAATTGTAAATAGAAAAAGAAAGGCGACTACGCTTTACTGTCACCCCTCTTGTTTTTCTCCGCCCTCCGCTTCCGCTGGCTTCGTTTCCTCTGGACTTTGTAACGCAATTGAAACTTGTTCTTCCACGACTTCAGCTTTCGGCTGAGAAACTTCTTGGGGTTGCTGCTCTATCTCTTGCTGCACAACCACATTGGTTGCTGGAATTTGTGCGGCGCTTGAAAGCTGGTTCGCAGCCTCTCTAATGGCGTCTAACTCATGCTTTGCAGTTTCAAGTCCCATAGACAAAAGAGCAATCTCACGCTGATAAACTTCCTCGTCTACTTCGCCAGTTACATGTTGAATTTCAAAGTTCGCAAAAAACATCTCCAACATTTTAATCCGCTCTTCAAGCTCTTTCATTTTAGAATTTATTTTCTCCAGCAAAGCCTTCTCCTGTCTTTCGATTTCCACAATGGCCTCATTTATTTCTTTGTTAAACAAGTCGAACGTGGATTGCGAAATTCTGCCAGCGTTCAATAGATTATCCAAAGCTTGCTTCTTTTTCTTCGCCGTCTCATATTCTTCTTTTAATCTCTTAAAAGAATGCTTCCACGAAATCAATTTTAACACCATCCATTTTTTAGACGCAAAAGAAGGAAATAACGTTTATTAACATGCAGATATATCGCTAACTGTTAAAAACGGCAGCTTTTATCCCTTAAATGAAAAATTATGTTTAAAAACAAAACATTCTACGGACTTTTTATATAATTAAACAATGAAACATTTTATCCATAAACAAAATCTCATGGATTTCCGCAACATAAAATCTCAATAAAAATTAACTACATACTTCCTTCTGTTTAATAGTCTTTCATAGACTGTCCTTCTT
>CAZHWZ010000018.1:0-25426 GCA_964535965.1 uncultured Candidatus Bathyarchaeia archaeon
TCATAGCAAAACCAAGAAACGGATTCTAGCATAGTCAGCGCCGGGGAAGGGATTTCAGCACCAATTTGCTAGTAAAAGCTCCTCCAAATTTCCCCGCTTACTATAATTTCTCGTGTCCGCAACTAGCCTAAAGGTTTTTAGGGGTTTTTCACTTCGTTGGTTTAAAGGTGCAACATAATAAAAGACGTACGCCCAACTAGCGCGCGCCAGAAAAAATTGGAATGGATCGGAGAATACCCAGTCAAAGAGTTTCTAAAGGGGCGAGAAACGAAAATTAAATCTTAAGACCTTCACATATCGAAATAATCGGCATTCTTTCAACAACATATTCAATAGAGCGCTGGAATAACCAAGATCTTTTTGACATGAATCTATCCATCGTCTGTAACGTTTTGGCAAGTCTTCTAACAAGGTGCCTTTGGTTTTCGACTAGTGAACCTCTAATTACATAAACTTGTGGTAAAGTGTCGACGACCATCTCGCCAACTTTAATTTCATGACGCTCAGCTTTATCTGGGATAGCGCTTAATATATCAATAATGGCTTTAGACCCTGCGGTCGTTACGATTTTGTGGTAATCCCCATCGATAAATCCCTTGATTAACTTTGCTTCATCCTTAACTTCATCAGTTTGAAGTTTTTTCTTTACCGCTATCCTTCTCGCAAACTCCTCCCTATACGCAGTTTTTTCTCGGTGGAAAACTATGTTTTCCTTTACTGCTTTACGTTCCAGATAGTAAAGTACCGACTGTTGTCCATGAGCGCCAAGTAAACAAAGTTCTTTAGTAACCTTTGAGTCGTTTTTCAAGGCTTCTTTTAAAGTCTCGATAGGAACATTAGTGAAATCAGCTTCATTATCTCGGAGCATTTCAATGGCTTGTATGCTTGTTTCATGAGGTATATGCTCGGACAAGCTAATTTGAGATTTTAAAGCCTTTATCGCAAATCCCTGGTCATGGGCATCTGGAAGCCCTGTATATCTCAATAACTCTTCATTTTGGCGGTTCGAACTCTTTGAAGTTTTTATTAAATGCCAACTTTCTCTTGTCCATTCTCTTAAATTAGAGGGCAAATCCCAACGATATTCAAATATATTCAGCGGTATGGGATTTGGTCTTACTTCTCTCGTTAAGTCAACTACCAAAAAGGCTTTTATTAAACCCAGCTCCGGAAAGTCGTACCAGGTCTCTCGACCTCGCTTTTCCCCTCTTAGGATTTGAATTTTTTCACTGCTCAAAAACCCTAAAGCATTACAAATGGTTGAAAGATCAACGTTTTCATGACGTATTCTTGTTATCTCCTTTCGGAGTCGTGTTGGATTTAGTGGATGTTTCTTCAGCATTAACTCTATAATATCTTGCGCTAACCAAGGGAGTATTTTTTGGTTATAGATTTTGTTGCCCTCTTTATCCAGTCTATCCAATGTATTAAAAATAGACTGAAGTCGTAGATTTAAGAATTATTCGTCCAAAAATGTAACTCGGTCTAATAATTCCTAAGGATAAGCATCTTATGATAAGCGACATGTGAGAGCATGTTACAATGCCTAAAGATGTATTTTTGGGTTGTTTCAATAGTTGCATTGATAAACAGCTCGCTACTTGCAGTGCTTCTTGCCTCTTTGCCTGAACTCCTTAAAGGATATATCTTAGGCTTTTTAACTGCTACATACTTTTGGCTTTTCATCTGTATTGTATCCCATAAATCTATTTGTTGCAGTCTCTCTAAGAATAGTCCTGAAAACTCGGATGAATTGAATCAAATAGTTGGACAACTCGCGCGTGCGCAAATAACGTTTCACACTTTCCGCCATTGGAAAGCAACGATGGAGCACCGCAAGACAAGAGGCATCCTCTACGTCATGCAGATGCTTGGTCACAGAAACGTCAAGACGCGCGTACAGTCTTACGTAAGCATTTCGCATATAGTCTGTTCAGATCGCCTCAGAATGTTTCAGATAGGTAGCACATTTCTGATTAATAATTGGTCAAAAACCTTTGTTGTGTTCCGTCCTCATTCTATTGAACATTTTACAATAATCTTCTGCCCTTTTTTCTGGATTGCCAGAATAAATTACGTCTCTACCCACATTTATTAAGATATTTCTACCTCCGGCATTGATCACTTTTTCTGGATCTCCTTTCTGTGCTCCCACACCGGGTATTAGAAGTATTTTATCTTCTCCAGCTTCGCTTCGAATGAGTTTAATGTCTCCTGCAGTAACATGACCAGTTGCGCCTACAACGCACCCGTCAGCAGAGTACTTTTTCACGTCTTTAGCGATTTCTACGAAAACCGGGCGTTCTCTGATCAGAGCGTTTCTCATCAATTTTTCCGCTTCAGGATTTGACATAAGAGTTAATACAATTATTCCTAACGAATGCTGAGTTTCATGCGCAATCTTGACCAATTCCTCCAAGTTTCCCGGGAAAGGGTTGACAGTTATCGCATCATATCCCCATTTTTTGAAGTGAAAAATTGCGGACTCTGCGGTATCCCTTATGTCGCCCAATTTGCAATCGTAAATTGAAAGCAATCCTCGCTTGCGAATAGAGTCAGTCAATATCTGGTGCTGTTTTGCAGTGAAACCACGAACATATTGCTCATTTGGCTTTGCCGCTAAACAGAATTCTGCAGTTTTCTCTACCATATCTAAGCAGAAATGTAATCTGGCTTCATCTTCTGCTGCCTTTTGGAGATAGTGCGATGCAATGGTATGGCTGCTTCTTTGCTCTGGAAGAGCGGGATCCAACCCGATACATAAAATGGTATCTTTCTCTTGCATAATATTTTCAAATTTTGCCAGAAAGGGCGATGTCATTTTCTGACTATCCATAGTTTTAGATTTTTAGCGTTAAACAGTTATTACCTTTACGGTTAATGCTGATTCTTAGTCTTCACTTTTTAAGCGCCGCGTTACGGAGTCTCTCTTTAATAGCAGGATCTTGATACTTCTTTTCATCTTTTAAATAATCAGTTAATATTTCATACTCTATCGGTTCCATTTTGTCTTTTAGCCATTGAATCCCTTTTGATCTGAAGGGTATCAGTGACCATAACCTCATACCCCTTGACAAGGCCACTTTCTCTGCTCCTTGCTCTCGGTCAATCAAAACAAAAACATCGTCACATCTAACACTCACATTTTTGTCCTTAGCAGCCTCGTAAATTTGTGCACACGCTATAAGCTTGGTATCGAATTTGGTGACTAGGTCGTCAATTATCGCAATTTGGTCACCGTTAGAAAAGTCGCCTTCGACAAGTCGATGTTGACCATGTTCTTCCAATTCTCTCTTCAGATCATCAATTTTCTGGAAAAACTCTTCTTCTGTTTTGACACCAGGCAGGTGCCTCGCATAACAAGATGGGATGCCAACAGTCAAAGTTATTGCAGATGCCAGAGGTATCCCTGCTATATACAACCCTACAATTTTGCTTATAGAAGGTCTCTCTTCCTTTATCATTCTACCCATTGCAGAACCGATTTGACCCATGATTTCTCTGCTATTTTCTTTGCTTCCAAGGGGTCGAAGATTTATGTAGAAGGGACTCCAAATTTTTGATTTTAAAATCCATCCATCTGGTTTATCTCTGTACCAAGTTTCTATCATTCCTTCATCATACAATAAACGTATTATCTCTTTTCCAAGCCGCTCTTTATTATAAACCATCACTAATACGATCTCCTTCCCATTCTGCAAAATCTTCCATATGACGGTATTACGAATTCTTTTATCTTGGAAAAATGTAGTTGTTTATAAAAACTTTCTCTCCCATGAAATGCGTCTAAATAAATCCATCGAATACTATTGAATTTGCACCAATCAATAAGAAAAGCAACAAGCTTTGATCCAAAGCCCTGCCCTTGTGCGTCTTTACTAATAGCCAATGTATCAATCCACGCATGGTTCGTCTTAGTAGAGAAATGAAGAATCCCCAAAATGTTTCTCCCATCATCAAGTACGAAAACTTTGCACTTCTTACTAAGTTTCGTGTAGTAAAGATATTCGCCAGGACCGAATTTGTCAATTCTTTCATCTCCGCATTTAAACCATTCTCTGGAAGAGTCTTCATAATTCAAATCCCGAAGTAGAGCGCCTGGAGATGCGATGACAGGGGGATAAGGGAGCGGTATATCAGGAGGATAGCCCTCTAGAAGCAGGTAGAGGTTATCTTCGTCTTTAATAAAGAAGGAAAAGAAATGTGGAAAACATGAAGCCCCTCTTCTGACCGCGATACTTAATGTTTTGACGTCTACAGCCCCCGATTGAAGCGCAAGCTTTGAAAGAGTCTCAAGCGTCTTCCCAGTGTCAACTCTAACATAAGCTATAAGAACTCTTTTTCCCTTAATTTTTTCAGCCGGGAAGTTGATCACTTCTTTTATGGCATCATCTTCCTTGCGCTCAACATCGCATACGTAAGTTTCAAAAACTTCAAGAAATTCTGGTAGTCTGCCCACTATTTCAATCCCTGAAATTCCCACACCAATCAAAACAGGAAGATCGCGACCATAATAGTTGCGTAGTTCCTTAGAGAGAGAAATTAAGAGACGAGAAAATATCTCTTCGGTGAGATAGATTTCCAATTTACCTTCGTCTTCTATTTAGATGCTCTTTCTAGGGGTGCTGACTTGATAGGATATTTTTCGATTTCGTTCCCAACGCGTTTAACGAAGCAAAGTTTGCACAAAATACCATGATCAGTCTCATATTTTCCAGTTATGGCTTCATGGATGATAGTACCGCAACCTGAACATCTCAATGCTGGGTGCTCACGCAACTGTTTTCTTAGGTCTTCTATCCTTTTTTTAGTAGCCTCGTTCACCCCAAACTCACCTCTCCCATAATACACCACCTCATACGATAAAAATTTAACTCTCTTGCCCCTCTCTTTCCCCGACCCATTTCAGAAAATCCGATTCTCTTTCCTCTATAAATCGAAGAACTAGCTCAATAGTTCTTTTCACAAATGGCACTTTATCAAAGGGTATTTTTTTCCTTAATTTTTCAATGTATTTTTTGTCGTCCTCGCTGACAGTTATTGTGGGCACATCAAGTGTATTTGTGATATCTGGATATAAATTTTTGCTTTGCATTAAAACAATTTATCTGATGATTATATGATATTATGATTTTGCGATTTTCCTACTCATTGCTTCCTTAATTTCTAAACTCCTCGCGCACATTTCTGGAGGCACATGTTTTTGTCTTAATCATTATTCCACACGCACGCAGTTCCACAATTTTACTTCAATTTCACCTGTCTTCAATGTAGGCACCAGTCCACCCCATAATAACCCCGAGTGACATACAAAAGTTGGGGGTGCTACTGTTGACTCATGAAATGCCAAGTTTCCAAAACATCAAACAAACGTTACATGATTAGGAGGTTTTGGGATGCCACTAGATTTAGAAAAAATCGAAATCGAGTTTAAATACCCCAGTGCGATTTCTCTAATAAGGTAAGACTGATACATGTTCGACTAGGTCAAACGATAATATGTTTGGGATGTCACGAAAGCACTAAATTTGTTGACCAAGATGCCAGCACTCAAAGAGCAATGGAAAATTATTTGAAGATTTAAAAGAACCATAGAGAAAATTAATGGCGATAATCATGCCAATCTACAGACAACTTAGGAATGAACTACGAGTTAAGAGAGACCGACTTTTTAGAGTTGATTTTAGAGCGCTGGTTGACGAATTGAAACTTTTTTTTGACTTTTTGAAAAAGCATCCAATACTTCATGGCATTCTTGAGGAGCTACGAACTAACATGCCTAGGTTTGACGAATGGTATGAAAAAATGGCTGCCGAGAGAAGAATTTTCTTTCCTTCTACCGAAGAAGAAAGAGTGCGCCTGTGTTTAGTTTTTCTTGAACACTGTATTAATTCGGGAAACGAAAATGAACCACGCAATATAGCACATAATACAGGATTCCATGGGACTCATTTATCAGGTGCCGCCCATTTCTTTTTACAACAATTCTTTATGCCATTTTACGAGTATATAGATCAACACATTGAGGAATACGGTTCAGTTCTTTATGTTCTTGAAAAATTTAAACTGCGGGCTCAATGGTTTAAACGGAAACGTCTCTACGATCTGTATAACGAAGACACTTCAAGGGGTGAAGCTGTACTTGATGAAATTTTACGCATATTTCTTTTTGACAACGGCATAGAATACCCTTTTTCAACTCCAGCATCGTCTTCTGGGCGTGCAGATATCGTTGCGAGTTTACATACTCCAGACCCGGTAATAGTTGAAGTCAAGGTTTTTGACGGTGGAAGTCGTGGAAGAGGTCATTTGCGCCAAGGTTTTCGTCAAGTTCATGATTACATGAGTGACTACAACAAAAGCATAGGGTATTTAGTAATTTTCAATGTATGCGACAAAGACCTGCAATTCAGATTGACTGATCACAGCAAACCACCTCGAATTCACCTGAACGATAAGACAATATTCCTCGTTGTTGTTGACATATACCATGATGTGTATCCTGCTAGCGAACGCCCAAAACTACAAGTTTATGATATAGAAGAGAACGAACTTGTTACTATGAATGAATAGCTTAGAGGCATACAAGCACCTGCGACACGACTAGAACGCATCTTCAGAGAAAAACTTGGATTATCAAAAATAGATTTTTCTGCAGGAAGACAGACCTCACAACTTGTTTAATCCAACCCAACATTGACACCAATCAGTGAGGCAGGGTTGTTCAGATGAAAACATGGACATTTTCAATTTTCTTATATTTGTCTCATTTCTAATATTTGTTTTATTTCTAGTACTTCTAAGAATTGATTTCAATTTAATCAAGGTATACTCAAATAGCACTCCCGTTTTTAGTAAACAAAGGTGATAGACATGGAAGAAGAGCAAGAAAAAGGAATTCGAATATTCTTCAATGATAAGCCAGTCTTCGCGCCAAAAGACACTTGGACAGGAGCTGAGCTCAGAGAGTTCTTTAAAGTGCCTCCACAATACCAACTTTACAAGGAAACGCCGGGTAAGGCACACCCAGACCTTCTAATCAAACCCGAAGAAACAATCGTTATCAAACCTGGAGACAAATTCTACGATCTTCCCCCAGGTACAGTTGGTGAAATCGGATTTGCTTCCTAGAATCGCAGAAGAAATAGAACGTGTAAAAGCAGATTATCCGAACTTGCAGGTGCAACAGCGCCCAGACGGGTCTGTATATATTTTGATACCTAGTATTTCTCTACCGCCAGGATGGAATGTGCCAGCCACAAAAATACTCGTAATTCTCCCACTTCAATACCCCCAAGCGCCCCCTCAAGGCTTCTATGCAGACGCCAATCTCAAACTTGCGGACGGCAGACCGCCCAGTGGTGGCGGCGCCGCTGCAATTGACAACGAACAATGGCTTAGATTCTGCTGGAATCCTCAAAGTTGGGACATGTCAAGGGAGTCCCTTTGGAAATACATCAAATTTGTTGAAAGTCGGTTCAGGTTGTTGCAATGAAGAGAAGAATCATCACCATTACTGAAAAGGACTTTGACCGATTGAGGTCTCATCTTTTACGTGAGGGCAACGACGAAGAGGCAGCTCTCCTAGTTGCAGGAACCAGCGAAACGAAACAAATGACCAACTTCTTGGTTCGGGAGGTTATTCCGGTTCCGGATGATGGCTTTTTGGAAAAATGGCATGCTTTCTTGACTATCAGCCCTGACTTCATGATGCCTATTCTAAAACGATGCAGATATGATAGACTTTCAGTGATTTTGGCACACAGTCATCCTTTTTCGGGGGATTCGGTAACTTTTTCCAGCATAGACGCGAATGGTGAAAGTATCCTGATCCCAAAAATACAGCAACGAATACCAGATAGGCATCACGGAGCGATTGTTCTAGGGAGAACAAGCATCGACGCCCGAATATGGGAAAAAAGGAAGAACAAGAGTAGACCGATAGACTCCATCAGAGTCATTGGTCCTCAAATCAGAATATATCAAACAACAAGTGTTGCATTCCCAGGAAACCTAGCAACCTCTCAGAACAGACATGATCGACAGAAACTTGCTCTGGGAGAAGCTGGACAAAAGAAGCTTCAAGAGGCGACTGTTGGAATAGTGGGAACCGGCGGAGTAGGCTCACTCGTTCTTCAGGAACTTGTTCACTTAGGCGTTGAAAAATTCATAATTATAGACGATGATGTGGTGGAAGAAAGCAATCTTTCGAGGATTGTAGGCTCAATGCCAAAAGACGCTACAAACAGAACCCCCAAAGTAAAGGTTATGAAGCGTCTAGGCAGACAAATCAACCCTGAAGTCAGAATTTCTTCGGTGAAAGATTCGGTAAATGACGCCCAAGCAGCTCTAATGCTACGAGATGCAAACGTTATATTTTGTTGCACTGATAACTTGTTGAGCAGAATTGTATTAAACAGAATGGCTTTTCAGTATCTCATTCCACTTATTGACATGGGTATCGACATCCAGTGCAATGAACAAGGAAAAATCACGACAGCAGGAGGAAGAGTTATGGTAATCTTACCGGATGGTCCTTGTCTCGAATGCCTAGGCATTTTAAATTCTGAAATAATTCAACAAGAAATGCGCCAAATTGAAGAGGGCCAAAGAGCACAGCGCAGCTACATTTCGGGAGCAGCAGTTGAAGCTCCATCTGTAATTTCGCTAAATGGAGTAATAGCTTCTTTGGCTGTAACCGCATTTTTAAACCTGCTTACTGGCTTCGAAAGCCAAAAAGACCCCGACACATATCAAGTATATAGAGTTCTAAAAGGTGATGTCCGATTAGCTACGATGACTCCTACCAATTCCTGTACACTGTGCAAAGAAGTGAAGTCTCTCGGGGATGGTATCAATTTACCATGTGACATGAGCAGGAAGGAAATGCAAACAAAATGCCTAACATTAAACCGAGGCTAAGAATTCACATTTGCCCTGTAGGATTCGAAGAAGACCGGATAGTTATTCCAATTTCTAAACTAAAGGCAGACAAAGTCTATTTGATCACTAAAAGCAGAGAGGATTTAGCCAAAGGCGTCATTCAGAGAATAGTAACCGCTTTGAAATCTCAGAAACTAGAACCAGCGGTAGTGTGCTGCGACATACATAATTTGAAAGAATGCTTTTCCACGATTTCAGAGATACTATACAAAGAAGCCAGTGAAGGAAACGACGTCTATGTGAATGTATCATCTGGAACCAACATCTTGTGTATTGCAGGCACAATGGCATGCATGATGTGGGGAGGGATCCCGTACTACGTGATCCCTAAAACTTACGCACCCAGGGATGAACCCTTGCATCTAGGTGTAGAGAAGATATTCGAGCTACCGCGTTATCGAATGTTTCCACCCAGACGTGAGTTGATTTCTATTCTTAGATTTATTTCCAACAAAAATAGAGCTGTGTCTCATAGCGAACTCATTACGTTTTTGAAGAGCCAAGAGTTAATTAAGACAGAAGACAAGAAACTCAAACGTCCTTCTCAAGCTGAATATCAACAGCTGGAAAACAACTTCCTAAGAGAGCTTAGAGACGAAAGAGGATACGTCGTAGAAACTGGAAAAACGAGTGCAAAAAGAGTGCATCTTACAGAAGAGGGAAAAACGGCCCTGGGAATGTTTGGGTTTTTGTTAGAAAGTAAGCACCTGTAAAATGGGATAACACTTTGGATATCCTTACGATTATTTCCTATCTTGTGCCAACAGCAAACCAATTGGATGCAGAGATCCAGGGCGACAAAATTGTGAAATAAACACTAACGACATCGCTAAAAATCTATCAGAGATAAATAGAGATCGGTAAGGTGCGCGGTCTAAAGATTAAGGACATTAAAACGATGACCCCGAACCTCGAACAAATCTTCATAAAAGCATGAAAAATGTTCGAAGAAATAAAGAAGATTCTCGTTCATTCTTTTGCTTTTTCACGCTTCTATAGACAGAAGTTCAACCTTAGATACTGGGCACATGCTTAAATCTCAACATTGCCTTCGATCAGAGCATAAGATATTTTACCTTTGCCGACTAAACTTACATCTGAACTTTCCTATTGATTTCGTAAAAATCGCGGGTTCTTCCCAGTCCTATATGACACTCCGTTGCCTTGGTTTCTAAGGCGAGCTTGTGCGTCACGCTTTAGCAGCCACAAAAAAGTGGACAGGGAAATATTGAAGCCCGATAGTCTCGATACGTCTTCTCAGTCACTCTCTGACTAGCTCTAAGATGTTTAGCAATTTTTCGATGTCTTTTATTAGGTCTATCCGATCGGTCCATGTTGATCCTGCGACAAGATCCTGAGCGTGAGCTAGTATGTCTCTTAGTTCCTCAGCTGAATCCAGTACAGTTTTAGGATTTTTCTTGAGTCTATCTTCGATTTTCTGTTTGATAGTTGGGATCTTGAGAACAAGGTCAGCTTTGTCACAAAATTGTAGACAATCAGCCAAGTCTATTGCTTCATTTCTCTTCTTTCTTTCAGCGTATCCTTTCTTTCGCACAATCCCAATGTTGTGGTTGCGATAGTGAAAGCCCGCCAGTAGCTCATTAGCTCTTGTGCCTTCCTCTATGCGAATTTTGGTGCAGGGGTGAAATCGCGCACGAATTTATTAGAAATTCCCTCGGCGAGTTCAAATTCTATTTCCCGCACCGTCCTAAGCAAGCTCATTTTTTGGCTAATTTGGCGAAAAACATCGCGATATATAGACTATAATATCTAATTACATGAACTCTGAGTTGAGCGTTCCTCCGAGACGTACTAAGGCAGCATGTCAAATTCTACTCGATGCTCTTCGCAAACCATTTTCGTATCTGAACGAGTCCATAAGTCACTGCAAATATCCCGGGTCCAGTAAATAAAAGACCGAAAAGAAAACTTGTCGGATCGATACTTACGTATGACTGGGCGCCATATGGGATGTCTACCCAAGCATTTACAGTTCCACAAGATATGATCCAAAGACCGAATGCTAGAAGAAAGAGACCTGTTATCTCTAGGAAGATGAATGTTCCTCTCTTTATTGATGTTGTGAATCGATAAGATATGCTTGCCGAAAAAATGATCACTGCAGCCATCATTATGCTAGATCCCAGAGGAGAATTTCGATACAAATAAACGTTAGTTCCTCCAGAGAAATCCTTATGTCCCAGCACTGAAACAGAATTCATGGTACACCAGCCTACGACAAAGGAGAACAAGGACAAAACGAGCAAAATGTATGTTGCTCTTGACTGCTTCATCTTTTTGGGCTGAGTACCCGTTGGTATTGGTTTTGCAGGGAGTCTGGCCCGTGTTCCTGCGCGTTGCTGAGCAGTTGCTTCAAGTTTTGTCCTCATTTCTAGGTACTGAGCGAGAGTGATTTTCCTCTCGCTGAGAAGCCTTTCTAACTCTTTGGTCTTAAACTCTATTTCTGATGCCGGCACAAATTTCCCCTCTATGGCATTTTGAAGGCTTATATGTGTCTTGTTAAAGGCGGTTATATAGCGCACATGTTTTAAGGATTATGAATTGAGAGTATGGATTCCAAAATGAATCCTTAGTCTGTACGTTATATGCTTACAACTTATCATGACTGCTTCGACATCAACATACGGGCAAGAACAAATGGACAGAGACAAGGATAGCACTTTACGGAATCTCTTAAGGAAGATGTCGAAAAAGGGCTTCTATAAAACCTTGGAGTTCGTCTGCGAAAAGCAGTCTGCGCATTACTCCGAGATCTTGAAATACGACCTCGACAACAGAATCGTTCAAAGCCGTGCAACCATAACCTTGATCGTTCGAAGCCTGTCAAAGATGGATCTGATTAGGCGCATAGTAATGGACTCCAGACCAATAAGAACAGTTTACCAGCCAACCGAAAAAGGACTGAAGCTAATGCGACACCTCAAGGACGTTGAACAACTTTAACCCCTTAGCTTATTTCTGCGCCGCATGAAGCACCTGTAAGGGACAGCACTTACTTTTTTCTACCACTCAGCTTAATAAGGTAAGGTTTTAAAATTTTGGCTCAGCCCTGAAGCAATACGCGGGAGGGACTGTATTCGAAGACATTACACATAACGTCAGGAAGTGTCCTATTAGCGCTATATTCAACTCTGGGATGTTTTATACTCTTATTTTCACATGCATTATGGTATGAGGGACACTTTGAGCTAGGTCTACCAATGATATGCCAACTCACTGTTAGAGATGCTATTTTGTGGAGTCTGTATAGTATTATAGGCTTCATTCTTATTTGCATAACAACAAACTTAGTCAAGCAAACCAATAGTATCAGCGAAACAAACAAACCTTTTGTTGCCAGTATCCTTAACTCCGTTGTAACTATATCAATGTATTTGACAATTAGTTCCGTAGCTGTCGGAATCGTATTTTTGGCTGGTTTTCCGATGCTTTTCGCCTTAGTAAATGGAGGGATTGTGGGGGCTGCCACGTATTTTCATGTTATCATCCCTATATGGAAGAAACGGAAATCGGACGATCACTTATGTGAACTAGAAGTCTTAAAATTAGAACATGATTGGATTTGGAAAGCGATTAATACCATTTCCTGGGCTACATTAATCTTGTTAGCAAGCGCATGGCTCGTAGTATTCTCCCAAATCACCCTTCCCATAATCCCTGCAGAGAAGAGATTAGAGCCTGCCTTTATGAAGCTTATTGGCTCATTTGCATTTCAAGCCGCGTATGTATGCTCTGGTTTGTTCTTAGGCATAATTGTCAAATTGTGGAGTTATTCAACTTACATTCGCGAAAGAGTTTCACAATTGAAACTAAGCAAAAATCTTCAGGCTAGTTAATAGAACCTAATCAGAGCGACCCCATATTACCTATGCGCGCCAGACGGCTCCATGTACGTCGCCATTATCACCACTGTCTAAGTCTTCTTTTCTGAAGGGCGAGTCCGTTCTTTAAAAAAGTCATAAATCGTCGTCACAGTAATAGACATACCCAGGCTAAGAAAGATGCCACCTAAGAACAACCAGCTCTCATAGGATGACCTTTCATTAGGGTCTTCACAATAGATAGTGACTGAACCACGCAGCTCATCAAATATCCATTTTACCGACATCATAGTCCTATTGGTTGAAGTCACGAATGGCTCCGGTCCCTCTAAAAACCCCGGAAATGATTGAATTATTCTAAACGTTTCTGGAACCGTAAATTCAAGTTCGACCTTTTCCGTATGAAAGAACACGCCGAGTCCACTTTGACGATTTCCGATTACTTCTGATTTTATTGCCCCTCCGAAAGGCAAAATAAACGTATAAGAACCACGGGTTCCAGATTGAAAGGTGTTTTCAATTAAGAAATCTCCAAAAATATCGCGGTGCGATCCTCCCTGCGGCACATCATTGAGAGGATACTGCAGCCATATGGCTGATCCCACAGAAGTTGCTGTAAAGTTCATATTTTGGGTGGAGTTTATTTTACTGGTAACATTGAAAGGAAAAATGAACAAGAAGTTGTACGTACCATTTTCGTAGCATGCGAAAGAGTATTGGAAAAAGAGCGTTGCTGGTTCGATTCCGATGATTACCCTAAGACGGTCAGGTGTTATGTTAGTATGGTTCCTAGCCACTGCAAACCCGCTGAAGCTCGGCTGAAATGAGTAGCTTGGGGCGTTAAAGAATGAACAGCAAGGGAGAACACCTAGAAAAATAGTAATTACAAGACCGATTACAAAGAAGAACAGATAAAAGTATTTTGCTCTCTGTGTTCTTTCGAGTGTCCTTAAATTCATCTCTCTTCTATTCCTTCCTTCTCTTTGACCTTGATATGACATAGAGAATCAGAGGCGAGACTGCTCGTCACCTAAATTGGAATGATGCTCTTTAGCCTGTTCTCTATTTCCCTGAAATCTGGGTAGAGTGAGGCTAGTCTTTTGTGGAAATTTTTGGAATGATTGAATTCTAATAGGTGGGTGATTTCGTGGTTTATTACGTATTCTGCAAGTTGTTTTGGGAGGGCTATCAGTTGCCAGTTGAACACTAACTCACTTTTTTCGTTGCAGTAGCCCCACCTTCTGGTGTCCCATATGTGAAACTTGTTTAGACTAATTCCAAATTTTTCGGCGTGCTTTGTTATGTTTCTTTTTAGATATTGCTGTGTTTGGTGTTTCATCCATTGCCTTATTGTTGGCATTTTGTCTTCGTTGTTTGTGAATACGAGGATGTCGTCCCCATGGACTCTTACTTTGTCCTTTCCGTTTTGAGCTGGCAGGACTTTTATGTTGTAGTGTTTTCCTCGGTACATCAGTTGGTTGTCGTTGTAGACTTTTTTGCGGTTTGTTAGTTCGTTGTATTTGTTCTCGATGAGTGTTTTCTTTTTCTGGATGATGTCTTCTGCCTTTAGCTTTGTAGACCGTGGCATGATAATCTCGAGTTCGAGGTTTGGCTTGAAATGGAGGTAAACGTATTTTTTGCTGGTTCCTGTTCTGATGGTGTATGGGATTTCTTTGTTGCCAATTATGAGCTTCTGCATGTTCATCACTGGTTGTGTCTTATTATGAAGCCTGTGAGCTCATCAGTCATCGACAGGATTGTTTTGATGTCAATGGTTTCGTAGAATTTTTTCATTGACTTGTCAAATACTTTTCGTTGTACGCTTTGGACGACTTTGCTTTTTCTATGCCAGCCTGGGAAAAGATCAAGCTTGATGTCTTTTAGTAGGTCTTTTGTGAAGTCTATCAATTCTCCTTCTTCCTTTTTTGTGTGTTTTTTGAGGACTGTGAGAAGGGCGTGTTCCTCTTTTGTTATGCCGAGTCTCTTGGCCTCTTCTTCGATGGTTAATATTTCTTTGGTTATGTTTTCTAGCTCATAGAGAAGTTGGGTCTTGTCTCGTGTTTTCAGTATTCTTTCTAGTCTTTGGCTGAGGGTCTCGTAAATTGGATTCGTTTCCAGGTTTATTTTTATGTGGTAGTCTAGAGCGTGTTTCATTTCCATGATTTTTTGTTCTTTGGAATAGCCTCTTTTGTCTAGGTTGGCAAGGTAGTTTGTGTCTATGGTGAAGGTTGGGATTTCTTTATCTATTTTTTCGATCAGGAGTTCATGTTTTATGAGTTGTTTTGTTTTTGTCTCATACTCTAAGAGATGCTCGTATTTTCTGTTGAATACTTTGTTGTATGAGGCGTTTATGCCTAGTAGCCATTGGTAGTCTTTTAGGTGGGTTAGGAGGAATATATCGGGTGCTATTGTTTCGTATAATCTTTTTAGTTTTACGAGTTTGGTCTTGAATTCTTTGAGCTTTTCTTGGTCTTCAAGTATGTGGAGCGCGTTGAAGAGGGATTCTCTCGTGTCGTCTCTTTTTATGTCTCTAAACAGGTGAAGTAGTTCGGCTATTGTTTTGGTGAATTCTTTTCTTAGAATGTCAAAGTTGTAGGCAATTCCTTCGATATCTTCAGTTTCGAAGTTTAGTGCTTTCATTAAGTTGTCAAATATTCCAACATAGTCGACTATGATGCCTACGGCTTTGCCTGGGTAGGGTCTGTTTGTTCGCGCTATTGCTTGGATGAGTTTGTGGTCTCGGATTGGCTTGTCAAAGTACATGACCTGTTCTATGGGTGCGTCGAATCCGGTGAGTAGCATGTCTGTTACTATTATTATCTTTGGGTTTTCGTTGGGTTTTTGGAAAGTGCCTTGTGCTACTTCTTTTACGAGCTTCTCTTTTTCCCTTTCGCCTTTAACTAGTCGCTTCAGAAACTCTTCATCGTTGGGGTTGGGAGTGAATATTACAACAGAGTGTTCGGGTGGTAGGTATTTGTCGAGGGCTTCCTTGTAGAGGGCGCAGGCTTCTCTGTCTACTGCTACGAGTTGGGCTTTGAAGCCGTTGGGTTCTATGTGTGTTTTGTAGTGTTCGGCGATGTCTTTGGCGATCTTGTCAATTCTATCTTTGGATTTTAGAGCGGTTTTGAGTGTGGCGCTTTTGTCGAGGACTCTTTCTTGTTCTTCGTCAGAGAGTCCTAACGTCAGGCTGAAAAATTCTTTGTCGAGCTGATCTCTGGGTATGTGGTATTCTGTTAGTCTTGGGAGGTAGCTAATTGGAACCGTGGCGCCGTCTTCTATTGATTGTTTTATGGAGTACCTGTCGAGGTATTTTTCTCCAGTTGGGCAGAATGTTCTGAATGTGCTTTTGCCTAGTGGTCCTTTGTCTATGGGTGTGCCTGTGAAGCCGAAGATTATGGCGTTTGGGAAGGCATGTCTCATGTACATTGCTAGTTTTCCGTATTGGGTTCTATGGGCTTCGTCGATGAATATGATGATGTTTTCTCTTTTGCTGAGTATTTCTTCTATTTTTTCGAATTTTTGGATGGTTGTTATGATTACTTCGCGGCTTTCTCTTTTCAGCTTGCCTATGAGGTCTTTTGTGCTTAGCGCTTTGGCGGTGTATGGAAGGTCGACGTTGGCGAAGGTCCCCCAGTGCTGGCTTTCTAAATCGATTCTGTCAACTATCACCAGTATAGTTGGGTTGTTAAGCTGAGGAGCTTTTTTTAGTTTCCAAGCGGCGAAAAGCATGGTCAGGGTTTTGCCTGAGCCCTGAAAATGCCATATTAATCCTGTTTTTTCTTGGCGTTTTGTGACTCTTTGGAATATTTTGTTAGTGGCTGCGAATTGATTGCCCATTGCTATTTTCTTTCTGATTTCTTCTCTTTCTTTTTCGAAGATGATGAAGTTGGCGATGAGGTCGAGGAATGTTTCTTTTTTGAACATTTCTTTGATGGAGGGTTCTAGTTGGTCTGTGATGTGGGAGTTTTTCCATTGGAAGAATTTGTTTTCTGTTACTCCGTATCGGAAGTTTAAGCCGTCTGTTACGCATGTGAACGCTATGTACTTGAAGATTTGTGGTGCTTGGTTTTGGTATCTGGAGATTTGTTTTATTGCCTCGTGGTAATCGAATATTTCTCTGGTTGGAGCCTTTGCTTCCATAACTACAAGAGGCAAACCATTGACCATTAGTATAATGTCGAACCTTACATCCTCGTAGCCCGAAAACTTGAACTGATTTGTTACGACAAAAACGTTGTTTTCAACATTCTCAAAATCGACTAGCCTTATTGTCTTAGCCTTTTCTCCAGGCTTCAAAACAAGGCTTCTTTCACCTTTCAACCATTCAAAGAATTCTTTGTTGCCTCTTATGTCATTCGAGAATCTTCTCAGTTGGTTAACTACTTTCTCGATGTCTTCATCGGTTTTAATTATTTCAGAGTTAAGTCTCTTAATCGCTTGTTGCAAGGTTGGAAGGTCAAAAGGCTCCTCTAGGTCTCGCTTCAAATCATCTTGAGAAATATACTTCCAGCCTAATCCTTGAAGCCATTCGATTATTGGCTTTTCCACTGTTTTGAACTCTGTATAAGTCATTATCAGTCAACCTTAACTCTAACTCTGCCAGTTAGCAAATCCTGCATTAGCCCCTTCTTCAGCTTCTCAAGTTGCTCTTTTCTTTGCTTTTCTGTCTCGATTTTCTCATCCATAGCTGAAAAAATTGAAGCGATTTTCTTTTGTTCAGAAATATTAGGAATGGGTATCGGAATGCTATTACAGTTATCTTTGTTCAAATAAGGAACTACGGTTATTGTTGCTATTGAATGCATATATTTAGCTTGAGACATTAAAGCCATTGCTAGAAAATATGGTTCTACATTTTCTGGACATATGAACGCATGTAATTGTTGATTAATCACTAAATCTCTAGTTGTTATAGCAACAATGCCGAATTCACCTATACAACTCATTATAACGCTATTCGGAGGAACGATTTTACCGCCACACTTTTTAACTTCTTCTCTGCTAACTTTCAAGCCTGATTTTGAAGATGTTATGTAGATTTCTTCGATATCAGGTAAAGTTATCCATGGAATATTTCCGTCAAACTTCTTAGGTTTGTTTCTGCCTGGTACAATGCTTTTGCATATTTCGCCAACTTTTGCAACTTTCCATTCCTCTGGTATTTCGCCTAACTCTGTTTGCTTGAACTTCGTGTGTCCTATGCCTTTAGTTAACAGTTGCTGCATTAGGCCTTTCTTGAGCTCTTGAGTTCTTCGAATAATCTCATCAATTTTCTGAATAGCATCATCAACGGTTGAGAAAATGGAGGTAATCTTGTACTGCTCCTCCAGATGCGGAACTGGCACTATAAATGACCTGACCAGTTTAGAATTTAAACCGCTCATTATGGCTCCTTGACTCAACTTCCTTATTTGTCTCTTGATTATGTCGGAGTCGCGGAGCAACAGTGCAATGAATTTAGGAAGTACAAGATTCCGGTTAACCCTTATTCTTAACAAATGAGAATCCATGATACCCTTGGGCGCACCTTCGGGAATCACTGCGGCGAATCCTAAAGAGCCCATCATTGTCACTAATACGTCTCCTGGAAACACTTCTACACTCTTCAACGTCCGAAACTTATCCGCAGATACATAGCGACTACCTAGCGTGAAATCATTTGACATCACGTTCTCCTGTCCGTAAACCTTTATTCCTTCAGTTGACAAATCACATTTCTTCAATTGGCTTCCGAACGGACCGATTTTGATGGCGCCTTTTTGAGGCAAGGCTAAACGATCCAGTTGGTTTAAATCCCAGTCTTCGGGAATTTCTCCAATCTTAGTCATCTTATAGCCTGTTTTATTGCTCATACCCTAATTCCTTCAAGTAAGTTTCAAGCTTCTTTTCAACTGTATGTGTCGTGGACTCTAGGCTCTTCAGTTGTTGCCACACTTGAGATACATCAATTTGTTCATCTTCGCCAAAAACATCAACATAGCGGGTAACACTTAGATTGTGATCATTTTCTCCTATCTTTTCAAGAGAAACAACCTTCGCATATTTCTTGACATCCTTAAATTCGCTATATGTCTTGACGATTTTCTCAATATCTTCATCCCTCAACCTATTCATATTCTTTAATTTTTCAAAATCGTTTCCTGCATAAATGAACAGAACTTTGCCTTTTCTCTCCGGAGGTTTATTCTTGTTCAGAAATATCAAACAACCAGGAGCCCCTGTATTATAAAATAACTTCTCAGGAAGAGCAACAACACACTCAACAAAGTCTTCTTCAACAACCTTCTTGCGAATCTCACCTTCAGACCCGCCCCTGAAAAGGACGCCTTGATCTAAAACTATGCCCATTCTACTTGTTGGCTTCAAGCTGGCAAGCATGTGCTGAATCCAGCCCCAATCAGCTGAGCTTTTCGGAGCAATTCCATAAACAAACCTTCCAAACCTATCGTTTTCCATTAACCCTTTGTAGCCATCTTGATTCCACATAGGATTAGCCACAACAATGTCAAACTTCCTCAGACTTCCATCTCTATCCAAAAACTTAGGATCAGCAAAAGTATCCCCATGCTTAATCTCAGCCTCCATATCGTGAAGCAAAACATTCATCATAGAAATAGCCCAAGTATCCACATTAATCTCCTGACCATGCAAAAACAACTTCTTAGGGTCCTTACCCTTACCAGCCAAATAATAATGTGAAACTATCAGCATACCGCCAGAACCCGAACAAGGATCATAAATCTCAAAACCTTCATCCGGGTCCAAAATGTTGACTAGGACTCTCACCACTTCCCTCGGAGTATAAAATTCACCCGCCCTCTGAGGAGCTTCCTCATTAAACTTCTTCAACAAATACTCATAGGCTCTTCCTAAAACATCAGGCTCAACATCTTTATTTCCCAGCTTATATCTGCTAAAATGTTCAACAAGCCTAATCAAACGGTCTTCAGGAATCTCCTCCTTCTTATTAAAATCAGCCCTATTGACAACGCCGTCCAAAATCGGATTCAGCTTGGCAATCCTATCCAAAACATTGTTTAACTTCTCGCCCAAATTGGTGCTAACCTTTCTAATCTCACTCCAAAGACAATCGCCTGGAATATCAAACCTGTGAAAAAGCTTCTCCCCAGCCACTTTCTCATCCTTATATTTCGCAACCGCCTCCTCAAACTCCTCCAGATAAACATCAGAAAGCCTCTTGTAAAACAACAACGGAAGCATATAGTTACCATACTTCTCGGGCTTGACCGCACCCCTAAGAATGTCAGCAGCCCCCCACAACCAACCCTCAAGCTCACTCTGCGACACTTTCATGGACACATACTCAGTTAAACTTCGAGCTTGACCCTCATCTTTTATAACCATCAACCCGCACCCATTTCATAATTCTCAGGGGCACCATAAAGGCTTTTATTAAAGAAGATTAAGAAGCGGCTCATAAGAATCACAATTGATAAGTAAATTGGGCTACTTTCCTAAAGCTTCTTCAATCTCCTCGGTAACAGGCTTAACATAACTTCTGAGCCACTCGCAGCCTCTCTGAAAACCACCACGAATCTCTGGGTGTTCATGCCCAATACGTATAGTCTCTACCCAGTAGGAACGGAACCAGCCGGCTGAAAAAATGAGTAGTCTCTCGTTGAGTTCTAATGGTAACGAAGGCTCAAGAGTCATAGGCAACAAAGGAACAGCTTCAAAAATCAACTTAACAAGCAAAGAGCCAGCATCTTGATGACCAAGCTTGCCTTCCTTTACTAGATTCTCTAGCTGGTCAAGTTTATAGAATAAATTAACCCACATACTTTCCAGACTACTCGTCTTTTCTTCAAATTTCCCCCACAATTCCGTCAGCATATATTGATCCTTCTGCCCTCTTCTCCTTGCTTTCCGTTTTTGCACAAGTCGCATCTTAACCAAGCCAGGCAGTTTTTCATGCACAGTCGGACGAGATGGACACGGCGAAACTTCATCGCATAGCTCATTAAAGCCACACG
Organism: uncultured Candidatus Bathyarchaeia archaeon; assembly: GCA_964535965.1. Taxonomy (GTDB): domain Archaea; phylum Thermoproteota; class Bathyarchaeia; order Bathyarchaeales; family Bathycorpusculaceae; genus CAZHWZ01. Next base: position 20,780 of record CAZHWZ010000018.1, read on the forward strand.
GTCCCTTCTTTCTCAAAGCTTCCACAATCTTCTTCTCGTCCTTATCCAGCGGTCTTGGGGGCAACATGCCACACACCACCAAGCGGTAAGTAAGTAGTAAAGTGAATCTTAATCAGTTACCAGATTTAAATATTTTGCCTAAGAAGGTCATTAAATGACGAAAAACTACGAAGAAAAAATCCTAACTTTTCTGACCCAGACACCCGAACCCGTTGACGTCGAGAAGATCCGAACCGCATGCGGCATTGGAAACTGGAACACAGCCCTAACACATTGCCTAGACCTCCTCGTCCAAGAAAAAATCCAAGGACAAAAAACATCAAAAGGCTGGATCTTTTGGACACATCGGGAAACACCGCTGGAGCCTTGGCAGGAAGCAAAAGGAAACCTCCAAGACGTTAAAATCAGCGAAGACAAAGTAACAGTAAGCCTCATCCGCACCGTACGAAGTTTCGCCATCGCTTTTCCCAAAGACTCAAGAGAAGCCCAAACACTCATCCAAGCATTAAAAGATATACCAAAAGGGACAAAAATCGCACTGCTAAAAACAGACATACCAGAAAAGCCCCTCGTCATAAGAACCTTGACCGACACCACAGTAGCGGACAAAGGGTCTTGTCCGCTACCTCGATGTCGCAAAAGCATATTTGCGATTGCGGTAAAGGGTTGGTTGCGGTCAAGTTTTCGTTACTGTTGTTCGGGTTGCGTTTAAGGGGTGGTTTTAATGGGGAAGGTTGACAAGCCGGAGAAGCCTGTTTGGTGGACGTTTCTTAGGATTGGTGAGGGGGGGTGGTCGAGCGAGTATCGTAGCGCGGATTTGTTGTTGGAGCATTTGAAGCGTAAGGGATCGAGTGTTGCCTCAAGGAGAGCTTATTGCTACAATCTGTGGAGAATTTGTCATTTGGTGGAAAAGATCCTTGACCTAAAAATTCCGCCTGAGTTAACGGGTGACATAGCTATCCTTGACCTAAAGATGCCGTCTGAGTTGATGAGAGAAATAAGGTTAACTGCAGAGAGGCTTAAAGTTGACAAAATTGATCCTGACAAGATTATTCTTATGATAAAAGAGAACCCTGAGGCTTTACGTCGTTTGATTCAGAAGATAGCTGATAAGCACAATGACCTACGCTCGATCCGTTATGCCAATCACATTATCGCCTTAGCTAAGGCGTTTTTTGAGGTCAACAAGGTAGAGCTTGATCTTAAAGGATATACTCAGCATACGAGAAGTAGAAAAAGACAGGAATACATTCCAAGCCTAAGTGAAGCGTTAAAAATGGCTGATGTGGCCGGAAGCCTACGGGATCGGCTTATTATTTTGTTTTTGACCTACACAGGGTTGCGAAACTCCACTTTGAGGGCACTTGTCTACAATGAAGCATATCCAGATCCATTACTTCAGGAGTACACAATTAAGAAGCAGTTGGACAGAGGAGAGGAGTATCTGGCGATAGTTGTTGATGAGGTAATGAAGGAACGCGTTCCAGACGCCTGCAAAAATAAGATTCCTTACTACACTTTCATACCCCCCAAAGTAACAGAGTGTCTTCGGCTTTACCTTTGCGAGATGGAGGAGAAGTATGAGGCTATATTGGATGATCAGCCTATTTTTCATACTGAGAATAGAAGAATACCTCTTGACGAAAGGCTAAGGAATCATATCTCAGCCCGTGAATTAGAGGAAATTGTGAAGAATGCAGCCAAGAGAGCGGGAATCACGAACTGGAAGGTTGTTTATCCACATTGCCTCCGTAAAACCTACGAAAGTTTTCTAAGAAACCAACCGGATGATGTAAGGTTAGATGTAAAGGACAGAGAATTTCTGTTTGGTCACACGATGCCTGGTAGTCAAGATGCATATTATGATAAAACGAAGATTGAAGAGATGCGCGCTAAGTACGCACGGATGATTTTTGAACCAATCATTAAAGCAAAGACTGAAGAGACGGTTATCAGCGAGGAAGAATTGCCAAATTATTTGCAGCGAGGTTGGCGTTTTGTGGCCACTTTGCCCTCTGGGAAAGTGGTTGTTTCAAGAGAAGTCATCTTAAAACAAGCTGTCGAAGCCACAGTCACAAGCAGTCCGACACGTCTAACTTTGAACGATCAAAAAGAGGACGATCAAGCAAAATCAAAGGCGAATACATCTGAACCTTTTGCTCCAAATAACCAGTCAGTGAGACCAGATGATGAACACTCGAAGAACCATCTGCAACATATGTCATCTCCTCCGAGTAATGTCGACCCCGAAGAGAAGAAGAATTTACAGGTCTTCAGCCAAGGGCAATCTACACAAACCACATTGCTATCGGATTCTCGTTCTGTTCTTAATGAAGCCTTCAAAGACGAGGAACTCCCCAAGGTTATTCAAAATTCAAAAACAAAATTCAACCAGAAAACACTATTCGATTTTCCTTCATGAAGGATACCAACAGTAAACGACTTAGTGTTGTTTGTTATTCTATTTAGGATGACCGACAAAGCATTTGCTGGACTCGGTCGTCAACGCTACGTCATTGAACCATTGACGTTTATGTTAATGGTTTGGATTCTGCTTGTTGATTGAGTCGCATTTGAACGTACTCTTGAATTACCTTTTCCGGGTCTATGCCTGTGCCTTCGAAAGCCCTTACGACTGCCATTCTTAAGACCTTAAACTTGTTTTCAACAACAACTCTGCCAAAGTTTAGTTTTACATATTCAGCCCTTAACATCTCAATTTTTGTCTTGTCAAAGTAGGGGTCTTCGCTTCCAGGCAAAATATGCCCCTCGAGAAATAGTTGAATTTTTTCAGGGAGCCGAGCTCCATCGACAAGTTCGCTGTGAAGGACCGTTTCAAACGCTTTGCGAAGGCAATGTGGCTTTACGTATTGCCATTGGGATATTGAAGCCCGTTGGGCTGCTTGTTTTACAACAAGTTGTAGTTGTCTAGAGCTCATTATGTTTGACATCCGCTTCTCACGTGGTATTTGATTATAATCCGATGCGAAAAGAGGTTCGTGTGGCAAGATCTTGCCATACTTCCCTTCGCGTTCCCTAAGATATAGCTTAAGTGCCAAAGTTGCTTCGTCGCAAATGAAGGTAAAATAAGGGATGTTGCTTTTGCAAGCGTAAGGATCAATCAGCTTCATCTCTGAGTAAACAGGAAGCATGATGTTCTCAATATTTCCTGATAATTCATGCATTATATCATTGTAAAGAAGTGCTCGAGCAGTGGAATTTCTAAGTCCGCTACTATAAAGAGTCAGAATCAGTGCTCTGTCTCTGAGGGAGCATGCGGAATCAGCCATTGAATATACTTCATTCTTTGTCGGTATATACTCAGGCGCCTTTCTATACCTTGAGGGCATATAGTAACTTTCAATTTCCAATGCTTTGGCTCCCGTGAAACCGTTCACCTTAAAGAAAGTCTTGAGAAGACCGAGAATATTGTTAGCATATCTAACGCTATGGTTATTGTCATTGTACTTGTCAGCAAAATCCTGCACTATTTTTGTCACCTTTCTTTTGGGTAATCTAACAAACTCGTCTGGAGTTAAGCCTGTCAAGACACAAATTAGGTGAACTTGTCTCAAATACGCCCTTCTGGAGGCAATGCTCCCGCTCTTGCGCTTTAAATGGCTCAAGAGCAAATCTACGCTGAAATACTTGCTTGACCAGCCGTTAACCTTCAAATACTCTATGTAATTTGAAGCTTTAGCAATGGCTGTGGCAACTGGTGTAGCGGCTGCTGCCGGGGTTGTTTGTGTCTTGGTAATATTAGCTTCACAGGACATCGCCTGTGTGTTATTAAAGAACACTTGCGGACTCTGATGCACCCATTCGCATCCAAAAGTCCATTGAAATGTTTTCAGTGGTGTGTTTGTAAGAAGTTCTTGCGCCTTCTGATGAAGTTGAGCCAAAATCACTCACCCTCATGATTTCTATGAATACTTTCGGTTGTCAGCATGCGAGTCTCCAGGCGAGTCAATACCTTCTCAGGGAAAAACTTGATTTCTTTATACCTATTCTGCCTGTACTTGAAATCTCGTTCATCTTTTTGTTCAAGGTTTTGGATTATGGCTAAGAACTCTTCGAACACTGGCTCTAAAACTTGCAGAAAATTGTGTCCTTTCTCGACTAAAGCGCCAGTGTCAACCACACCCGTCATTGCTATATCATACCAAACCTGAAGGTGAACAGCATACTCTGTTATCCTTACAACGTACAGCCCACGCTCTGGGACTGTCCGCTTAATTTCTCTTAGAACCTCTGAGTCGATGCCTGCGTTTGGAATAACCACGTATCCAACATTTGCACTAAAACCACTCATGTACTCGGCAACTTTGTTCACTTTCTCTCTGATTGCGTTCACGTCCTCAGTCGTGACTTCGTCAGCAACTATCTTTATCCTATGATTGTTGATGTACACATCCGGCTGGTACTGCCCAATCCTCTCATTAAACTTCACTTCACCATTATTGGACCAGAAAATCGTCGTAATCTTCTTCACACTTTGCTCATGCACCGCTTGGGCAGTTCGGGCTTCAGCGAGTTCTTCCAGCTGAACCCTCAATGGGTCCCTTTCCAACTCATCTATCTTCTGCTTAAGCGCGCTCATTTCTCCGCGCATCTGCGCATGTTCTCTCTGCTCAATCATTTTGAAAG
>CAZHWZ010000019.1:0-24112 GCA_964535965.1 uncultured Candidatus Bathyarchaeia archaeon
CACAAACCTACAGAAGACGAGATGGCAAATTTCATAGGAGAGCCAGCGAAAGGAGCTTGGATAGAGATAAGACGGTTTATCGAAGAACACTATGATATCATACCCGAAACAGTATTTGGCGGAGCAAAATATGGATGGGAAGTTCGCTACCGCAAAAGTGGCAAAACTTTGTGTTCGCTTACGCCAGAGAGAGGTGGAGTCATGGTTCTCATAGTCCTTGGCGAGAAGGAATCCGAGAAAGCTCTTTCGATGCGAAACGAATTGAGCCCCAAAATGTATAAACTGATAGAGAATACGAAACAGTTGCATGATGGACGCTGGTTATGGATTAGATTATTGACGGCAGACGATGCTAATGATGTAAAGAAGCTATTGCCAATAAAAAGAAAACCGAAGAAGACTTGACTCTTGAATCAGACACTAGCAAATGTCTATATCATTCTTGCTAACTATAATCAAGATTGTTAGGAGCAATCCAATTTGTTGTTCGGGAGAAATCGCCATCGGTGTCTGGAGTAACCGGACATACTGCCACAAAGAGAAAAAAAGGGAATGGCGGGAGATATTTCCATGTGGTATGGGGTTCAAATCTCTTCAGGCTCTGTGTCATAGCACGTCTCTCTTTCTTAGCAGGACAAGTACAAATAGCGTCGCAATCATGAGGAGAGGTAAGACAATCAGAGATGGGAATTCCGGAATGACGAATCCTGCAGTTACTTCTACGTCATTGTTGTCCAAGGCATCGATTCCTTCGTCATAGATGCCGTTGCCATTAACATCGACTACAATGTCATATTGACCAAGCGTTGATGGGTCACTCCATATTGCAGTTGTAGCGACGTTTCCATCAGAGTCAGAGACAATTGAGGTTGCAGTGCCAGACATTCTTGATGGAATAGGTATGCCATCAGTCCAGACGGCCACGTCATCTACTACGTAGAGGTCGTATGCTGTCAAAGGCAAAAAGCCACTACCATTCAAGTATACGTCTTCGTAGAGATTGAAGTTGTCCTTTTTGTGTCCTGTGGCATTACAGCTCTCAATCATTGGGGCAGGGAAACTTAAATTGGCGTACTTGCTGATTTGTAGCTTGTCGCCCTCCGGGTAATAGTAGTTGTTGGCACCAGGCCCGTAGTAGTATTGGATTTTTATGCCCATTGTGTCTGCTACGGTGCATGAAAGGTCGCTAACATCGCTAGCCCCACCGTCATTGCCAACAAAAGGAATCGCAAATTCAGCTTCCCAGTGGTCATCCACCCAGTTCAAGCCTTCCCAGTATTCAATCTCCAACGGTGTCGTTGAGTGATCATTTTCGTGAACGCAGTCTGCATCAAAATCTATTTCTTCAGTTTTCGCGTAAAAACTAACGTTGTAGTAACCATCTCTGAGTGTGTGATCACTGTAACATGCCTTCAAGTCTTCTTGATACGGTGTTAATGTGAAATCTCGTGTCCCACTGCCGAAGCTGCCGTCGTTTCCTTCATCGAAGGCTACTATGAATTCATCAGTAGGGTGAGTGAATATTTCCCAAAGCAAAAGTCCGATATGTACGTGTGTTCCGTTATGTTTGACGTATAACCAAGCCTCAATGTTGGCAGCACCGGTTAGGTTAATCACTTGCTTTTTGGTGTCATTCCACTCCACACTGCCCATATATCCATCGATTGTTGGAGCATTCGCGCTGTATTTCGCTACAAGTTCTGGAGGGATGAACGCTAACGCATTTCTAGGAAACCCTAGTAATATAAGAAAGGCAAGGGAAACACCAATCACAAAAGATTTTTTCATATGAAGACTTCCTTCTGAGCAATTGCTTTCGTTAGTTTCTCCTTATAATAATTGTGTTCTGAATTTTTCATATTATGGAGATGCGCGATTACCAACAAAAAGAAGGAGTTTGTGGAAGATGTCGCCGTTTCATACCAAGATAATCTATGCTTTATTTTCCAGACACTTTCTGATACGCTTCATACCCTCTTTAACTTGTTCATATGAGACGGAGTATGATATTCTTAAATGCCCTTCACCAGCTTTTCCGAAGCCTGAACCTGGTGCAGTCACCACTCCAACTTCCCTTAGCAAATTCGACGCTAGTACTTCATCTGATCTTTCGTAACTTGAAAAATTCGGAAAGACATAGAATGCTCCCTTCGGTTTAGTGTAGGATAAGGACTCAATCTTTTCAAGTTCGTCTAGCACAAGCTCTCTTCTTCTGTCGTATTCTTTTACCATTTCTTGAACGCAATCCTGCGGCCCTGTCAACGCAGCAACAGCTGCCTTTTGCGAAATCGCATATGGACACAAAACAGCGTAATAGTGCACCTTGCGGAGAGTAGCTGAAAGCTTCTTTCCGGCCACTACGTATCCTATCCTCCATCCAGTCATCGCATACGCTTTTGAGAAACCGTTCACCGTGATAGTACTGTCCTCCATGCCAGGCAAAGAACCTATACTGATGTGCCTCGCACCATCGTAAACAATCTTCTCATAGATCTCATCCACGAAAACTATCAAGTTGTGCTTCTGCGCCACCTCAGCTATGATTTCCAGATCCTGCTTTGAGAACACATGCCCCGTTGGATTGGACGGATTACACATCCAAATCATCTTAGTCCTCTTCGTTACTTTCCCTTCCAACGCTTCCATTTCTATTCCATAATTCTTCTCTTCATCAAGCGGAACTGTGACAGGCTTCGCCTCTGCCAACAGGGTGTCTTCAAAACATGCAGGGTAATATGGATCAAGAATTAGGGCTTCGTCACCCGGATTTAGAAAACCCAATGCAGCTATGAACATAGCTTCCTGAGTTCCAGAGGTTACCGTTACCTCTGTTTGCGGATCAGCATCAATACCGTTCTCCCTCTCAAGCTTCTCAACTATAGCCTGCCGCAGTTCCAGCACCCCGTTAGTTTCAGTATAGTGCGTGAAACCTTTTTCCATAGCCTCCACAGCCGCCTCTAAAACATGCTTTGGTGTTGTAAAGTCTGGCTCACCCTGCTCCAAATGAACAAGGTTTTCCATTCCAGTCGAGACCTCAAGCATCCTTCGAATTGCCGAGTGCCTTATCAAGCTGACTCTGTTAGAAACTTCAAACAATGATTCTCACCGCTGTTCTGCAAAGTTGCGAATGCAGTTGTAATCGCACGTAAAGTCATATAAGATTTAGTACAAGCACTAAAGTAATTTTAACATAGCGGACTCCTTCTAGTTTCCAAGGAAAGACCAAGTGACTTAATAAAATAGATAGAACTACGAAAAGACCCGTCGAGAGTCAAAGCGTCTCGCATTCTGGACCATGATAGATTATAGCGTAAAAATCTGAGCATAATCTATAAATAACAATTGAATGTTTTTAACAGATGCTCTGCATGAATAAGATGGGGATAATTGAGCAAAAAAATTAAAGCCGCTGTTTTAAAAGGTGCTAAGAAAATTGAAATCATGAAATTTGATAAGCCAGAAGCAAAAAAAGATGGAATTCTTATACGAACAGAAATCTGCGGAGTATGTGGAACAGATATACATATTTATGAGGGAAGGATGACTGTTCCCTACCCTATAATACCAGGCCACGAATTTTTAGGAAAAATAGAGGAAATCGGAGAGATAGCAAGGACTCTAGAAGTCAAGGGTCTAACTCTAACAGAGGGAGACCTGATAACCGTTGTTCCAGGCACAAACTTATTCTGTGGAAAATGTTACTACTGCCGATTTGTGCCACATAAACCAAATCTATGTACAAATAGGCGTGCTTATGGAGTAACAATGAGCTGTAAGGAACCACCTCATCTATTTGGAGGATGGAGCGAATACGTATACATAGATCCCGTACATTTCTGGGTGTACAAATTGCCTGACGATATGCCACCGGAAGTTGCCGTTTTGATTGAGCCAATGGCTGTTGCTAGCCGAGCTTTAGAGAGAGCTTTTGAGCCGGGGTTGCCTTCCGCCAGGGAAGGTTTTAGTCCAGGTAGAAGTATCGCAATCCAAGGTGCAGGTCCCATTGGGTTATTAGTGATAGCGTCAGCCAAAATTGCTGGTGCGGGTAAGATTATAGCGATTGATATGGCTGATGAAAGGCTGAAGATGGCGCAGAAACTTGGCGCTGACCATACAATTAATCTAAAAGAAATGGATAAACCTGAAGAACGAATTGAGATGGTTAAAAAACTGACCCACGGACTCGGAGCAGATGTTGTTTTTGAGTGCGCAGGTGTTCCAACAGCTTTCCCCGAAGGTATAGAAATGACGCGTGACGGCGGAAGATACGTTGAAGTCGGGCATTATGTTGACTCTGGAGGGGTTGAAATTCATCCACATAGGATCTGCAGAAAAGACATAGATGTTCTTGGAAGCTGGGTTTATCCACCCACACAATTTGAAACCGTGATCAATTTATTACACTTATATTTTGACAGAATTCCCTTTAAAGAGCTGGTTACACATAAATTTAAAATTGAAGAAGCTGAGAAAGCTATAATGACGCTGAAAAAACACGAAGGATTAAAAGTGACAATTAAGCCGTAACAAGCCTTGTCAAAAATTTTAAAGAACAATAGGATGACAACCAGCACGGTTAAAGTCATTCAAATATTTCAGGATTAGCGAGATATCTTGGGCGTTCTCCTCTTAGAACTTTGACAACATCCTCAGCCACTGTTACCGCCATTCTTCTAAGCGCCTCTTCCGTATGAGAAGCCATGTGAGGCGTGGCAATTACAATGTCAAGTTTAAACAGCGGATTATCAGGGTCAGGTGGTTCCTTATCGTATACATCAAAAGCTGCCCCTGCCAGCTTGCCCTTAACTAAAGCTTCATAGACAGCCGCCTCGTCTGCTATTCCTCCTCTAGAAGTGTTTATTAAGTATGCGCTTGGCTTCATCATTTCTAGTTCACGCTTTCCAATCATTTTGTATGTATTCTTTGTTAAAGGAACATGGATTGAAACAAAGTCAGAGTTGCCTAGAAGAGTTTTTAAATCAACTAGTTTAACACCAAGCTTTTTTGCAGTTCCCTTAGAAATATAGGGGTCGTACGCTAAAATTTGCATTTTGAAACCTTTCGCTCTCCTGGTCACACTGCGACCAATTCTGCCAAGCCCTATTACTCCAAGAGCCTTTTCATAAATTTCCGTCCCGATGTATTCGTATCTCGCAGACCAATTTTTGTTCCGTGTAAAAGCGTAATGTGCTTGTGGTATTTTCTTTGCAACAGATATCATCAAACCAATCGTGTGGTCTGCTACAGATTCAGTGTTTGCCTTAGGGGTGTAAACAACCGGAATATTACGCTCGGTCGCAGCCTGCAAGTCTACATTGTCGATTCCTGCTCCATGACGACCTATAACCTTCAATCTTCTGGCACTTTGAATAACTTTCTTTGAGATTTTTCCCACAGTTCTTATTATCACGGCGTCAACTTCCTTCGCCTCATTAGCCAAAACCTTCTCTGAAGCGCTGGAAGCAAACTTTAAGTCAGCTATTTCTTTAAGAATATCTATGCCTGCTTTATCGATTTTCTCAACTAAGAGAACGGTAAAATTATTCTTCATTCTATTTTCCCTAAGATTAAGCCTTTTATAACTGATTAATTTTAAGGGTTACTATTCTGGAAAAGAGTCACTTGAATGCTGGAAGTACCTTCTTTCCGAAGCGTTTGATTAAGGTATAAACGTTTTTCGGGTGAATCATCTCAAATAACAAATTTTGGACACCAGCTTTCGCGTACTCCTCAATCTTTGATATGCATTCCTCAGAAGAACCGATGACACTTCTATCCGTGGCTTCATCCCATTTCTCAGCTGTTAAGGTTCTGGTGCCACGTGTCTTCAGAATTGGTTTAGCAAACTTACTTGCCGCTTTATAACTAGAATCTAGGTGAGCTAAGACCACACATGCAGAGGTCACCTCTTCTTGTTTTCTGCCAGCTTTCTTCAGCACATCCACTAACAGTTTATGGTGCCTACGAAACTCCGAGGGACTAAGACAGTATGGAACCCAACCATTTCCATATTTCGCGGTAGCTTCCATTATGGAGCTAGATAGGCCACCAAACCATATGGGAGGATGTGGTTTTTGAACTGGTTTTGGCCATAATGGTGCATCCCTTAACTTATAATATTTGCCATTGAAAGAGGCGAATGGCTCGGTCCAAAGTCTCTTCATCAACTCTAAACCCTCTAACATTTTGGCAATTCGCACCTTATGAGCATCCCAAGGGATTCCGTAGGCTTCAAACTCTCTCTTGTGCCAACCAGCTCCACAGCCAAAAATAACACGACCGTTTGAGATGAAATCAATGGTGGCGATCTGCTTGGCGAGAATACCTGGGTCTCGCATTGGTATTGGGGTAACTCCGACGCCAAGTTTTAACTTCTGCGTAACTGCTGCTGCAGCAGCCATGGTTGTCCAAGCTTCAAGAAAGGGAGATTCACCTTTCTTCGGCGTCATTCCAACAGACTCATAAAAGCGTTCCGGGAGAAACAAGTGATCCGAAACCCAAAAGGAATTATAGCCTAATCTTTCCGTTGCAATAACCATTTTTGGAATAACATCAACATGCGTAGCACCACCTATAAAAATTCCGAACTCCATTTCACATTATACCTCAGACAGATCGATGCCTTATAATACATAAATATAAAAATATTTTTGGCTTGAACTAGAAATTTAGAACAACTTTAACAACCTTCTCCCTTTCTTTTTCTATGAGCTCAAATGCTTCGCAAACCTTTTCCATCGGAATGACCTTTGATACAATTTTTTCAGCGTTTATTTTTCCCTTCTGAATCAACTTTATCGACTCTAAAAAGTCTATTCGAGTGTACATTAACGACCCAAGAATCTCTAGCTCCCGATCTTGAATTAACGCTATGTTAACTGGCATTTTTCTCTGGAAAACTCCTAAAATTAATATTTTGGCTCCCTTGCGAACTAATTCAATGGAATGATTTATTGTAGACTCTTGGGATCCGCCTACACACTCAAAAACTTTGTCTATTCCGTCTAAGCCAAATTTTTCATGAACCCACTTCACAACATTGCCTTTCCTAGGGTTAACTACATAATGTGCACCCAACTCCTTCGCAAGTTCTAATCTAAATTGCGAAATGTCTGCAACTATTATCTCTCTCGCGTCATAAGCCTCTAAAACCTGAATAGTCAACAAGCCTATAGGGCCTGCGCCGAAAACAAAGATACGATCATTCCCTACGGGGTATACCTTTTTAACTCCATGGACAGCCACAGCTGTTGGTTCTACAAGCGTTGCCTCCTCAAAGGAGATGGATTCTGGAATCTCAAAGACTTTATCCTTTAGAACTGCGATATACTCTGAGAAGGCGCCATCAAGTTGACAACCCAAAACCTTTAGTTCGTTACAAATGTTGTATCTTCCGCTTCTGCAATTGTAGCATTTGCCGCATGTAACCGACGGCTCAACAACAACTCTTCTGCCCGATTCAACTTCAACACCTGAAAATTCATGCCCAAGGACTATGGGCGGAGTGATAAACGGATGTTTCCCGTGAAAAGCGTGAATATCTGTACCGCAAATTCCACAAGCCTTTATCTTTATTAAAACCTCGTTTTTTGACGGTTTCGGAATTACAACATTTTCTGCAACAATCTTTCTTGGAGCGATAAGTCTGTATCTTAACAATCTTCTCATCTTTAAGTATGTTAAAATTCGCATGCCAGTTACATAATTGAAATTCCAGTTTTTTTGTCAAAGATGTGAATCTTTTCCTTATTAAAACGTAACCATGCCTTATCACCCGCTTTCAATCCTGGCATATCCACGTTAGCAACCAATGTTATTTCTCCTACTTGGGCATACACAATGGCACGATGCCCCATGGGTTCCAGAATGGAAATGTATGCTTGTAAAGCATTTTTTTGTCGACTTATATCTAATCCTATGTCCTCCGGTCTAATTCCGAGTATGATCTCTTGGGTAGTGCTCTCCCTCTTAATTTTTTCCGCTAGGTCTGTTACTTCATACCTAAATTCCGCTGTGTCTAGGAAGGCTCTCTTGTCCTTTTCGATGAAGGTGCAGTTTATGAAGTTCATTGGGGGGCTTCCGATGAAGCTGGCCACGAACAAGTTCTTAGGATGATCATAAAGCACATCAGGGGTGTCATACTGTTGCAATACGCCAACATTCATAACTGCAATCTTGTCAGCCATACTCATGGCTTCAACCTGATCATGAGTTACATAAATTGTTGTAGCTCCAATAGATTTGAACAAACGTTTAATTTCTGCTCTCATGTGAACCCTAAGCTTTGCGTCAAGGTTAGTTAGAGGCTCATCAAGTAGGTATACCCGCGGTTTTCTTATGAGAGCTCTTGCTAATTCTATCCTTTGACGTTCGTCAACAGTTAATTGGGATATAGGCTTTTCGAGCATATATTCTATTCCTAGGAGTGAAGTAACTTCTTTCACTCTCTTTCTTATTTCATGTTTTGGAAATTTGCGAATTTTTAGTGGAAATACTATTTGATCATAAGGCTTCATGTCGGGATATATAACATAAAACTGGAAGACCATGGCTATATCTCTATCTTTTGATGGCAAATCTGTGACAGGTTTTTCATCAAAGTATATTTCTCCTGAAGTTGGGGTCTCCACGCCACCAATCATTCTGAGCGTTGTTGTTTTTCCACATCCAGAAGGACCAAGTAGGCAAACAAACTCCTTGTCCTTTACCTCAAGGTTTAAGTCATTGACGGCAACAACATCGCCGAATTTTTTCGCTAGATGTTCAAGTCGTACACCAGCCAACTACAACACCTTTTCAGCGATTTCTTCTCCTGTTCGCTTATCAAAAAGGAAGATTTTTTCGAATTTAACCCATACCTTGTCGCCCATACTCACATCAAATTCTGCAGGTGCTAATGCTTTGATAATTTTTTCTCCAGTCTTCAAATCAACAATGATTTCTGGTCTTACGCGTTCCGAAACAAAAACTTCCAATTGAATATATCCTTCTTCCATACTTTTAACTATCTTAGTATGCTCCGGTCTTACTCCCAAAATAACCTCTGAGCTAGTCATGTGAGTCTTAATTTTTTCTGCTAGGTCTGTTACTTCGTATCTGAATTCCGCAGCGTCTAGATATGCTTTTTTGTCTTCTTCGATGAAGGTGCAGTTTATGAAGTTCATTGGGGGGCTTCCGATGAAGCTGGCCACGAACAAGTTCTTAGGATGATCATAAAGCACATCAGGAGTATCACATTGGTGTAACTTGCCTCTATCCAGCACAGCGATTCTATCAGCCATTGTAACAGCTTCGAGTTGATCCGGAGTTGCGTAGACTATCGTCGTTTTTAGGTTTCTGCAGATTTTCTTAAACTCACCTCTCATCTCTACTCTTAACTTAGCGTCTAAGTTAGTTAAAGGCTCATCGAGTAAACAGACCTTAGGTTGTCGGACCATTGTTCTTCCAAGACCAACTCTTTGCCTTTCGCCTCCGCTAAGTTGTTTTGGTAAGCGGCTTAACAGAGGCTTTATATGCAAAATTTCAGCTGTTTCTTCAACAGTTCTTTTAATTTCAGCTTCGGACATTTTGCGTTTTCTTAGCGGGTAGGCCATGTTTTCGTAAACACTTTTATGAGGGAAAAGCGCATAGGACTGGAAAACCATTGTAATTTCTCTTTCTTTCGGAGGGATATTTTTAACGGGAACACTGTCGATGTAAATATCTCCCTTATCTGGTTTTTCGACTCCAGCTATCATCCGCAAAATTGTGGTTTTTCCGGCTCCTGATGGCCCAAGTAAGGAAAAAAATTCACAATCTTTAATGTCCAGTGTTAAGTTTTCGACAGCTGTTATATCTCCAAACTTTTTTGAAACTTCCTTCAAACTGACGCTCGCCATCATCGTTCCTCCTTTAGCCCCTTCATCTTACAGCGCCAAATGTAAGCCCTCTAACTATGTATTTCTGTATCATTAAAGCAAGAATGAACATAGGAACCGTGCAAAGCGTAGAACATGCACTAAGAGGTCCCCATAAGATTCCTCTCTCAGTATAAAATCCAGCCATCACGCGGGTAACCGTTATCGCTTCCGATCGTGTTAGAATAAAGGCGAACAAGAATTCATTCCAAGTGAAAATTGCTGCAAAAATGGCCGCTACTGCCAAGGCTGGGGCAATTAAAGGTAAAGTTATTTCACGAAATGCTTCAAATCTGGTTGCACCTTCTATCATAGCGGCTTCTTCAAGATCTTGTGGTATTTCCCGCAAGAAACCCGCTAACAGCCAAATGGTGAAGGGCATGTTAAACAGCGTGTTTAATAGAATGATAGATAGATGGTTATCAAGCAATCCAAAGTTTCGGAATATTACGAAATATGGGACTATAGCAGCGATAGGCGGGAACATTCTTACAGTAAGTATGTAGAACTGCAAGTGTCCGCCTCCAACGTTAAATCTGGTGAAGCCATATGCAGCTAGCATGCTTATCGGAATAGCCAAAGCTATTACGCTGCCTACAATGATTAAACTGTTTATCAAACCTTTAATTATATCTGACCTTTCAAATACAAAGATATAGTTTTCAATTGTCGGTTCAAAGAAGATTCTGGGAGGAATTGCCAGAACATCTAGCTCTTTCTTGATTGATGTAAGAAACATCCAAACAAATGGGAACAGGACTGCAATAAGAACTATGATGACTCCGATATAATATAGACAATCCACGATTTTACGCTTAGTTTTAACTTCAATTTTCAACATGTTAAAACTTCCTAAAGCTTAGCTCCTTTTTTCAAGGCAACAGTTGAGATAACAATAACTATATAAAGAAACACAAGCGACACCGCACTTGCATATCCAACCCAGAAATATCTAAAGCCAATTCTGTAAAGGTAATAGCTTAATGTCTCTGTTGCTTGACCTGGACCACCCCACGTAATCGCCCATATAGGATCCCAAGTTTTTAATGTATCAATCATTCTGAATATAGCTGCAAGCCCTATTAATGGCCTCATTTTAGGCAAAGTTATGTATCTAAACTTCTGTATTGCAGATGCACCGTATATCGTAGCCGATTCATAGGGTTCTGGGAGCAGTCCTTGTAATCCAGCTAGCAGTATAAGGGCTACGAAAGGTGTCCACTGCCAAGTGTCGTAAATTATTATAGAAACCATGGCCCAGTTGGGGTCGGCAGTCCAATTTGGCGATGTACCAAAAACTGAACTAACAAGGTATTTTATTATGCCAAATTCGTAATGATACATCATTCTCCAAATTTGTCCAATTGCAATTGGAGCGACTACTAGGGGAAGAGCAAAAATGGCCCTAAATATTCTATGACCCCTTATTGGTCTGTTCAAAAGTAGGGCAATACCAAGTCCTAATGGAATCTGAAGGGCTAGGCATCCGGCTGTAAATGTTAAACTTCTTACATATGCATCAGATAAAGTGGGATCGAAGTTAAGCATTTTCCGATAATTGTTAATGCCAATAAAAGTGTCTGGTATTGGGCTTGTTAAGTCTGTATCGCGTGTGCTATAATATAAGGCATGAAACAACGGGTATAAAGTTAAGCCAAAAACCATGATCAAAGCTGGAAGAACCAGCAGAAAAGGCATGTATTTTTCCGTTTTTATTCCCATTTTGCTGATTCCACAAATTTCTATATTTGGTAAAGAAAAAAAGGAGTTGATATTAAGTTTTGTGCTAGTCTTCTGGTGGGCGTTGCCATCCTGCCGGGGGTGTCTGACTCGGTACGGGGTATCCCCATCCTAGGATTGTGGCATAAGCCAAGGCAAGCTTGTCTAAACCACCTTTTGGCGTCAGTTGCCCCGCGGCAATCGCGCCTATTGTTATCTTGCTTTCTAAGTACATTTTACCTGCTACAGGTATCTTGAAAACTCTAGGCGGCTTTTGCCATGTTGGCGCTGTTTGTAACCACAATTGAGAGGCATTCCATACTGCCTTGTAGTGAGCTGTGTATCGGCGTGTTGCGGGATTGACAGCCGGATCAAATTCTGGATTTAGCAGCACAGATTTTCTACACGTAGTCCCTCCTCCCTTAGCGAAGCTATATTGTCCTGTTGGACCAGTTAACCACTTTAAGAACTCCCACGCATCATCTTTCCTTTTAGAAGCAGCGTCTATTCCAAGTGCGAAGCATCCGATGTATCCTCTTCCGCCCACGGGTGTCGCGCATTCCATTTTTGCTCCAGATATGCTATCCTCTGTTTTTACCATGTTAGGCCACTGGTCAAGATAGAAGGGACCTGTCATAGGAATCTTTCCAGCTCGCATTTGTGCAACAACCTCGTCATAGGATGAAGCGAGTGCTCCTGGAGGGGCATACTTCAGAAGTCGCATGTATATCTCCATTGCTCGAACGCTTTGAGTAGCGTTTACAGTAATAGCGTAAGTTGAGTTGAAGTGGTCGCCTCCCAAGCCCCACATAATAGCCATCCATTCGTCATTTGACTCAACTGGTCCTGCCATTAGGCCAACTCCGTAGAGTACAGGATCCCTTGTTTCTTCGAAAAAGAACCTTGCCATATTTTCGAATTCCGACCAGTTCATCTGGTGATTTGGTTTTCTTAGCTCTGTCAACACAATAGGCCAATTCACGGTATCTTCATACGTCGGGTTGCGTAGAGCTGGGGTCGTTGCCCACGCATGATACCATTGTTTAATTGTTGTGTTCTCAAATATGTCTGCTCTGTAATGAACACCTTGGTCATAAGTGTAGTAAGGCAGCCCATATGTTGTGCCATTCCATCTTAGAAGCCATCTGTAATGTTCTAGTATGTCTGTGAAGTTTATATCAGCCTCTGGCGTTTTTGCTATATAGGTCGAGAGGTTTGCTAACCAGCCAGCATTAGCCCACTCTGCCAGACACATAGTTTCAATGGTTACGATGTCGTAAGCTCCAGTCTTCCCAGCCAGCTCAATCATTTGCTTCTCGTACATCACAGAATAGTCTATCCCAATTACGTCAACTTTTATACCAGTTTTTGTGGTGAAGTTCTCTGAAATTGTCTCCGCCCAGTCGGTGTAAAATCCCGCAATTGTAGCCCACGTAACTTTCCTTTCAGCTGGTCGATAGAAGATTACTGCAACTGCAGCGACAATGATGATCACGATTATGACCGCGACAATTCCCCACATAGTTTTCCTACTTACAGCCATTTTACATCCCCTATTTAGAACACAGACTATTATGTGCTATTGATGTCTTTATAAATTTAACCGATAGAGCTCATCAAAAAATTGTTGGTTTTTATCGTGTAAGCTTTTATAAGTTTCGTATAATTTGTCGTAAGTTTCGTGGATCCCTCTACGTGGTTCGCAAGTTTCCTTTACATAGACTATTTCGTCTACCGTCTTTAGAATATCGCTTTTCGCTCCCACACCCACCATAGCTAACATCGCTGCGCCTAGTACGCCTCCATGGTAAGTGTTGAGGACTTGAGTTGGCTTTCCATAAATGTCCGCTTTTATCTGCCTCCAAACAGAACTTACGGCTCCTCCGCCGATTAACCTAAAGGATGAGGATTTAAGCCCACGCACCTCTACTATCTCAACGGTTCTTCTTAACGCGAGGGTAATGCCCTCCATTAGAGCCCGAATCAAGTGCGCCCTTCGATGGGCGAGCGTCAAGCCAAATATTATACCTCGGGAGTTCGGGCTACCCATAACTCTCTCGCCCATAAAGTACGGAACCACAATCAAGCCGTCAGATCCCGATGTAACTGTTTCAGCCTCACCATCCATAATTTTGTAGGCAGAAACTCTCATTTTTGCAGCTTCTTGCACTTCTATGTATCCGAATTCGTCTCTAAACCATCTTAAAAGTCCACCTTCCATTATGCCGAAGGGAACCCATCCGGGAACAACATGATGAAGGTTCATAATCCTTCTATCAAGTAAGGGCTTGTTTGAATAAAACGCAACAAGGGAAGCAGTGCCTGATATATCTGCCGCACGTCCTTCACGGGTGATGCCAGCACCAAGTAGTGTACAAAGGAAATCGCCGCCTCCGGAGACAACGGGTGTACCAGCACGAAGTCCTGTGACTTTTGCGGCCTCACGTGACAACTCGCCGACAACTTCATGAGAAAAATGAATCTCAGGCATTTTTTCCAAATCAATCTCTAATTGCTGAGAAAGTTCATCAGACCATTTCTCTCTGTTTACATCAAAAATAAGCGTACCAGATGCCTCAGATAGATCAATAGAAGGCATATCAGTTAGCTTAAAAACTATATAGTCCTTTGGAACCAAAAACTTGTAGGTTTTTTCATATATTTGTGGAAGATTATCCTTTATCCACAATATCTTAGTCGCTGTCCAAGCTGGAGTAATTGGGTTTGCTGTTTTTTTAAGTAGCCATTCCTCATCAATCTCTTTTTTCAGTTTTTCGCATTGGAGGGCGCTTCTCTTATCACACCACAGTGAAGGCGAACTATAGATCAAATTTCCTTTTTTATCTATGGGTATTGCTGCATGCATTTGTCCACATGCACCAACTCCAGCTACATCGCCAGGGTTGACCTTAGAAAGTTTTAAAACCTTTTTAATGTTCCTAGTAACAACGTTCCACCATAATTTCGGATCCTGCTCAGCCCATCCTGGTTGTCTACAGATAAGCTCGTATTCTTCATATGAGTCTTTGACAATGTTTCCTTGCAGGTCAAAAAGGGCGACTTTTGTCCCCTCAGTCCCTACATCTATACCTAAGAAATATTCCGTTTCCATGACAGACCACGTTTCAAGAGAATAATTTATGTTTAAATGCTTTTCTGATTCTCTGGAAATTGTTGCTATGATTTTTGTTATAGAAAAGGTAGAAGGGTTAGTATCTGTATACCACCTTTCCAAGTGGGAGTTCAGCGTCGAATATGCCGAAATACCCGGCTATAACTTTGGTTGGTGCAAGCTTATATGTTGGGTCAATCTCTGACCTCTCAAAGTTTATTGAACCTCTTCCGCCAAAGAATTGCTCCTTACGAGGTACAAAATTTCCTTCTGTTAAAATGAGTTGTCTTAGTGGTTTCTCTCCTTGCTCAGCCGCTGGTATGTACTTCAACGAGAAAATTGGACCAAAAGGAAGTTCTTCTATTTTGGCTGGTCTCTCTAAGGTTGAGATCGCTTCCATTACCTTGACTCCTGCCCTTTCAACAATTCCTCTCACAAGTTCACGTTCCAAAGTCAGGTTTATGTTTGCAAGTTTCTTTTGATAGCCCCAAATTTCTCTTCCAGCAGTAAGTGGAACTTCATTCGTGACATAAAGAAATGGTTCGTAGACACCCTTATATTTCCTGTATTTTACTCGCACGTAAAGTGCAGCTTCATAGAAGCGTCCTTGCGTTGACAATGGAAAATACGAAATCCAGGCTATTATCTTGTTTCCGTTCGGTTCTAGAGGCCAAGGAATAACTTGTTTTACATTCTCTACATTGGTTTCATAAAGTATCAACTGAACCTCGGCTCCGGGCCAATAGATTGGAGGTGATGGGTAAAGGGGTGCGATTATAGGAATACTATATCCCCATTTCTCCGGTGGCAATCCCATTTGAATCACCTTTAGCAGGTTTTATGAACTTTAAAAATTTATAAACTTTTGTGAAAGAAATTTGGATTGTCGATGATCTTTGGGTTGCCTTCTTCCTCAACGATCAGTTTGGCAAATCCCTCCTTTTTTATGACATCATAATTATGTCCGGCGTCTGCTGGATATACGTAGAAAAAAGATAGTTTTTCTGTTCCAATATTGACTGTGCGGTGAGCCCAAAAAGGTGGCACATATACGACGATGCCGCTGTGAATGGGAAGGTGGGTTGTTTGACCGTCCCTTTTCTGCATAAGCATTATTCCTTCACCTTTAAGTCCCACGTAGACTTCGGTTGCTTCTTCTTTCGCATGGTAGTGTCCCCTAGTTAAGTAGTATTCTTTTCCGATTTTACCTGGATTTATCACAGTAACTCCAAAGTTTAGGTGTCCATAAATTTCATCTTGCGAATGCTCGTAGTATTGATAAATTGCTGGATTTTTTCCTTCCGAAAGTATCTGGTTTACTGTATCTTTATAGAAAAAGAAGTCCCGTAAATCACTTAGTTTTACCTCTGTCTTTTTCTTGAAAGTTTTGATAGAGCCACTAGTGAATTCTAGAATAGTAGAGTATGGTTCCACAATTTTTTTATTCATGAGCTCATGTGAAGTCTTAACAATATATAAAAATTGTGAGTGGTAAGTGTCAATGCAATATGCATATTCTGGGAAAATACTTCGGATAAATTTAACCGAAAAGAAAGTGAAAATAGCTAGCTTGCCTGAAGAGTGGAAATACAAATATTTAGGTGGAAGGGGGTTCGGAGCTCGCTTTTATTATGACGAGATCGGTCCTAAGATAGATCCATTGAGCCCAGATAACAAACTTTTCTTTATGACAGGTCCTTTGACAGGTTGTCCAGTTTTTGGACCGTCGAAATATCACTTAGTTACAAAGTCTCCTCTGACAGGAAAATACTTCTGTAGTAATGCGGGTGGTTTTTTTGGAGTTGAACTTAAGGCTGCCGGATTTGACGGCTTAATAATAGAGGGCAGAGCGGATAGAATGACAGTAATAACCATACGCGATAATGATGTGCAATTCAAAACAACGGGGTACATAAGTGGATTGACGGTTAAAAAGACGCAGGAGGCAGCAAAGGAAGAAATTAGGGATTCAAAGGCTAGAGTTCTCTGTATTGGTCCTGCTGGCGAAAACTATGTGAAAACTGCAAACGTCATGAGCGATAATAGAAGCTTCGGTCGAGGCGGCTGTGGTGCAGTCATGGGCTCTAAGAACTTGAAGGCAGTTGCTGTTAAAGGGTCTGGAGAAACAAAAGTGAAAGACATTGACAAAATAAGAGAAATTATGAGAAATGAAATTGCAGCGTTAAGGGAAACAACTCGCGAACATACATTGTATGGATCAGCACAATACATAGATGCTTTATATGAACTTGGAGCCTATCCAATGTACAACTTTACGAAAACTAGAGTTGGCGAAGATAAAATAAAAGAAATATCTCCAGTTAATTTAAGAGAGAAATATTTGGTAAAAAATACCGCTTGTTTCGGTTGCCCTGTTGCGTGCGGTAAACTTTGCAAGGCGTTCGAGGGGGCTATGGCTGAGTTAGAGTATGAAACAATATGGGCTTTAGGGGCTCATTGCGGCGTATTCAACTTAAACACCACTATAAAAGCAAACGAAGCATGTGACGAGTATGGAATAGATACTATGTCAAGTGGATATTCTATTGGTTTCGCGATGGAACTCTATGAACGTGGCATAATCTCACGAGAAGATACCCATGGGATTGATTTAAAGTTTGGAAACGAAGAAGCATTGATTAGTATTCTTGAACAAATAGCTCTCAGAAAAGGATTCGGCGCCGTTTTGGCTGAGGGTTCGAAAAATGCCGCGGAGAAAATAGGAAGAGGAGCTGAACGATACGTTATGCAAGTTAAGGGATTAGAAATGTCAGGGTACGAGCCGAGGGCGTTTTACGGTATGGGTTTGGCTTTCGCAACATCTAACCGAGGAGCATGCCATAATGTCGGTGGGTGGACTATACGGGATGAGCTTCTTCAAAAAAAGGTTGATAGGTTCGCCGTGAAAGGAAAAGGAATTTTAGTGAAAACCCTTCAAGATGTGAGGGGCTACATAGACGCTATAGGAATATGTACAATACCGCGCAGGGCAATGCACCTAACTGACAGCCCAGCCGTGGATATAGTGAACCTAGCTACTGGCATGGATTTTACGAGTAAGCTTCTTGCCATAGGTGAGAGAATCTATGACCTTGAAAGATTAATATTGGTCAGAGAGGGGATAGCAAGAAAAGATGACGATTTGCCGCTACGAATAAAAACGGAACCAATCACTGATGGACCAGCAAAAGGACACAGAATAACGCAAGGTATGTTGGATCAGATGCTAAGCGAGTATTACTCGGCACGTGGATGGAATAAAAAAGGCGTCCCCACAAATAAGACAATAGACCAGTTAGAAGTGCTCTAAAGTCAGTGCATTGTAAACCTTAAAGATTGAATAACAATAAATTGTCATACTGGTTGATGAAATCCTTCGCAAAAGACTTTTATTTTAACTCATCGAAATTTATCGGGGATGTTTATGCCGATGTCGCTTGGAGATAGAGTGTTTTGGTCCATCGTTACTATAATTTTAGTAGGATTGCTTTGGGTAAAGTTTTTAGAACAGTATTTGGACGCATGGTGGGCGCTTGTAGTTGGAATAGCACTTGCAGCCCTAATAATAAAATATGGGGATAAGATCAAACTTGAAACATTGATAAAAAGGAGGCGCAAGTAAAGCTGCAGAAGAGCATTAATTATGAAAAAGAAGATTGTGACTTTTGGTGAAATAATGTTGCGGTTGACTACACCTGTTTTCCTGAGATTTACTAGAACTTGGAAATCTTCTGCAGTACCTCTGGGTTAGCGATGTACATAGGCTTCTCTCCTTTAAAGAACCTTACCACATCCTCCGCGTTCACCAAATCCATCCTGCGCACTGCTTCAAAAGTGTATGCAGCGGTATGAGGGGTTTTAATTACGTTGTCTAACTTGAGTAGAGGGTTATCAGCGCTGGGAGGCTCCTCACAGTAAACGTCAACTGCGGCACCTGCAATTTTTCCATCTTTTAACGCTTCGTAAAGCGCTCTTTCTTCTACTATCGGTCCCCTTGCAGTGTTAATTAAGTAGGCTGTTTTTTTCATGAGATTAAACTCTTTTTTCCCAATCATATTGTAAGTTTCGTCTGTTAGAGCAACATGTACTGTGATGAAGTCTGATTCTCTTAACAAAGTTTCAAGGCTGACGTATTGGACGCCAAGTTCCTCTTCTATGTTGGTTTTTCTTCTTCGACTCCAATATAAAACCCTCATATCAAATCCTTTAGCGCGTTTAGCGACCTTGTGCCCTATCTCGCCAAGTCCAACAATTCCAATGGTTTTTCCACAGGTTTCAACTCCTATAAATTTAGTTGACTCCCATTTGCCCTGACTCATGGAGATATGAGCTTGTGGAATATGCCTGGCAACAGATAATATTAACCCCATGGTAAAGTCTGCCACTGAATCAGCATTAACGTGAGGAGCATAGGTAACGATAACGTTATTGTCTGTCGCAGCCTTCAAGTCAATATTATCTACACCTATACCATGCCTAGCGATAATCTTCAACTTTTCAGAACCTTCAATGATTTTTCGATCAATTTTGTCAGCGCCGACAATAAGTCCTTCAACGTCCCCCACCACTTTTAATAGTTCATGCTCACTCATAGCTCTACCATATGGGTTCCTTTCTATCTCAGCAACCGATTCAATAAGCCTTAAAGCCTCTTCACAACGTTGACCAAACGACCTAGAAGTGATGTAGATTTTAGGCCTTTTCATTCTTCAAATCTCCGTTTACAGAAAGAGAATTTAAGATTGTTTTAATTAGTTTTTCTACGCGCAAAAAATTTTTGGTAATCAAACCGTTTCGGAGGGAAGAAAACTGTTCACCCAAATAATCAAACCTAAAACGATAACAATAATTCCAACAATACTTAACCCTAGAAAAATATCAAGTTCACTTGTGGATGCATAAACATTCATATTTAGCATAAAGTCAACTAGCATATGTTCGGTGTTATAAGCCCATACACTCATTGCCAAACAGAATATAATAATGCCTAACACTGTTAAGAAGTAAGCAATATATCTAATCTTCATTACAGGGTCTTCCTCTCTTGTTGTTGTTCTTTCTTACTATATATTTAATTTTCGCACATTCCAAAAACTTCAATTGTCTCAAATATGGTGCGAGATTGAAAAAGAAGCCTAAATCGTTGTAGTCCTGATTTTTAGATTTTTGAAATGTTAGTAGTGTTGTTAGCTTCTATTCTAACGATTCCCGTGGTTTTTGGCTATTTGTTTCTTTCTAGAAGCTCTAAAAACGAATTTTGTCAGTTTACTTGTTAGAGGTTGCCATTGTCTATTGAAGCTTCACTATCCAAATTGTAATGGTTCACGCCATAAAAAATATAAGTGAATTTAACACGAAATTCGAGAAGTAACTAAGTTTAGAGAGATTTAAAGTTGAGGAATCATTAGAAGGTAATAAAAATGGCTAAAAAGTTCAAGATCGAAGGAATAATTACAGCTCTCCTAACCCCCTTAACAAAAGATGAACAAATTAAGGAAGATGCTTTTAGAAAATTGATTGATTTCCAAATTGAGAATGGTGTTCATGGTTTCTTTCCGTTAGGTACAGCAGGAGAAGGTATGAAACTTGGGATTGAAAAACGGAAAAAGGCAGCTGAAATAGTTGTGGATCAAACCGATGGAAGGGTTCCAATCATATTACATGTAGGAACTCAAGACACAGCGATGACAATAGAACTTGCAAGACACGCTAAACACTTGGGCGTTGATGCAATAGGTGCAGTTGGCCCATTTTTCTATAAACCAGACACACAAGGTTTAATCCAACATTACAAGCGAATAGGAGAAGCTGTTGATCTTCCAGTCTTTATATACAACAATGTAGATAGGCAAGGCTACAACATCAGCACAGAAAACTTTAGAAGAATCGTAGAAGAGGTGCCCAGAGTAGCTGGCCTAAAGGACACGAGTTATAACATTGAACAAATGCAAGACTATGTCTACAAATTTGGAAAGGATTATACGATTATAGGTGCAGGGGACTCCATAATTTTTCCGATACTAGCTGTGGGAGCTGTAGGGCACATCTCTATGATTAGTAACGTGTTTCCCAAACTCGCCATCCAAATCTATGAAAGTACGAAAAAGGGAGATTATAAAAGAGCTAGAGAGCTACAATTTAAGTTAAACGATTTAAGAGATGCGTTTAAGAAGGGACCTTATATTACGCCCTATAAAGAGGCTTTAAAACTACTGTATGGAATGGATATGGGCACTGTTTCATCGCCCTTAAGAGCGATGACGCTGGAAGAAATAAAAATTCTGAAAGAAAGCTTAAACAAAATAAGCGTTGGCTTATAACGAAAATAGCTTCTATTCCCTATTTTCTTCTATTGATTATGCGCGAAAAAGGTTTAATAAGATAAGTTATGTCGGAAGGTTTATTCGCTATTTTTACCCCTGCTCTTCTTAAGTTTTCTATTTTGCTTTGAGCTGTTCCTCTTTCGCCTATTATTATTGCGCCTGCGTGGCCCATTCTCTTTCCTGGAGGTGCTGATCGACCTGCTATATAGGCGATTACTGGTTTCTTCATTTTATCTCTAATGAATCCGGCGGCTTCCTCCTCTTGAACCCCACCGATCTCGCCAACTATTACCACAACTTTCGTTTGCTTATCTTCTTCGAACAAACGTAGTATCGTTTTCAAGTCGGTTCCCACTACTGGGTCAGCACCGATTCCAAGACAGGTGCTTTGCCCCATGCCTGACAAAGTTAAGTTTCCGGCAATCTCGTAAAGTAGTGTTCCACTTCTGGAAACTATGCCAATAACTCCTTTCCGAAAAATGTTTGCAGGCATTATTCCAATCTTTGTTTTAGCAGGACATATGATTCCAGGTGTTGTAGGGCCTATTACCCTTACCCCTGCCTCTTCAGCCTGGTCTCTGATGTATATTGCATCATGAGTTGGCACATTTTCTGTTATTATCACCAGTAAACCTATATTCGATTCTATGGCTTCAACAGCAGCGTCCTTTACGAAAGGGGCAGGAACAAACAATATTGAAGCGTCAGCGGGGTGTTCTGAAGCCGCCGCTTTAACCGTGTCATAAACTGGTACGCCGTGAACAGTTTCTCCCCCTTTCCCAGGAGAAACCCCTGCTACAATTTTAGAGCCATAATCTAGCATAAGCTTTGTTTGGGCAACTCCAACTCTGCCAGTTATGCCTTGAACAATAATCCGAGTTTTTTCATCTGCCAGTATGCCCATTTATTGTTCACCAAGCAAGCTTATCAACTTTTTAACCGCAACCTCGGTTTGGATCTCCTTAACGACTAGAATTCCAGCGGTTTCAAGTATGCTCCACGCTTCCTCTTGTTGATTGCCAATAAGTTTAACCCGTATAGGTATGTTGGGTTTCAGCTTTTTGTAAGCTTTGACAATGCCTTTTGCGGCATCAACCATCGGGTTTATACCTCCATATAGATTAATTAATAGTGCCTTAAGCCGCCTATCTTTCAGCACGATCTCTACAGCTTTTTCCATTAATTCATCTGTTATACCTCCTCCAGTCTCAAGGAAGTTTGCAGGTTTTCCTCCGAAAGCCTCTATCAAATCAACAGTAGCCATTGTTAATCCGGCACCGGAACCAATCACTCCTATGTTTCCATCCAGCTTGACATATGAAAGTCTGTTTTTAATTGCCTCCTTCTCTATTTCATCCTCAAATCGCTCATCCAAGCGCAGATCGATGTCAGGATGCCGAAAGATGGAGTTGTCATCAATCTCGAGTTTCGCATCAACAGCGTAAACTTCCTCCTCTTTTGTCACAGTCAAAGGGTTTATCTCTGAAGTTACGGCGTCATAATAATCAAATACGCGGTATAATTTGTAGAGAATGTCACTCACTTTCTGGAGGAGCGTTCTGCTTAAGCCTAATTGTTGGCACATATTTCGAGCTTCAAATTGGAAAAATCCACGGGACAAACTAACCTTTTTGTAAATAATGGTTTCTGGTTTTTCCTTAGCTATGTCCTCTATATCAACTCCGCCCTCTAATGATACCATAACGATGGGTTTCCCTGATAGCTGGTCTGTTGTTATTCCCAAGTAGTATTCATGTTTTGCATCTACCTTTTCCTCAACCAAAATCTTATTTACAACTTTGCCTTCAATTTTGCTCCTCATTAGCTCTTCAATCTTCTCAGATGCCTCCTCTAAACTATTTGCGAATTTTATTCCTCCGGCTCTTTCCCTACCACCCACCAACACTTGTGCTTTTATTGCAACCGGAAGGCTTAAACTTTGAAGGGCTTTTCCGACTTCGGTAGGTGATTGAACGATTACACTTTTAGGCACGTTTATGCCATGTTTTCTGAATATTTCTTTTGCCTCGTATTCAAAAAGCATCATGTTTTCATCTCCATTTATGTTGTAAGCCTTCGTGAGCGCTCATTCCTATAATCTTTCGCTTTGAATTTTGATTTTTCTAAATCTGATTCTACCGCAAGCACGTGTGAATTGCTTAAGTTGGTCGGGCGGGATAGTTTTATGCACGCGTTTAAATTCTTCGCTTACTCGCATGCTCCATATCAATCTACCAATGTTAGAGGATCTTATCGACCTTTAGGTGTGTCAAGTATCCGATGGAACCAAATATGGTCAATGAGAAAACCTCAAGAATTCTTCCCAGTGAAAGTGGCACGTTTCCATACAGAATCAAGCCTAGCAACAACAGGAAAATGCTGTAGACTCCTAGTGATTTTGCGTTGTGAAAATGCTCTGTGGTTCTCAAAGCGGGTATCCTGTCTCCCCATAGCAGGAAGATGAACAAGGGGGCGAGGAACAATAGAGCATATTTTTTGAACCAAGGTCTATTTATATCTCTCTCTTTTCTGTTTTTGATTCTGAAAGGCGATAGCAAGTCTGGAAGGAAATGGCTATAAACAAAAATCAGTATGCCTAAAAAAAGCGAGTCTATCACGTTGTTTCCCAAGAAGAAACCCAAACACAGATAGCAGACTGACAGTGGCAAAACAAGCTTCTTTAAAGCAGAACTCAAATGGTCGACGTGTTCGGCGGTTTCACCTCTGATTCTTTGAAATGCTATTTTTAGACGCGCTCTACGATTCAGTGTTCGGAAAAACCACTGGACGAAATTCTCGAGGGAAAACCTACAACGTTTAAGGAAATTTTCCACGTCCCTAACATAACTCACTAGATTCATAATCTGTTTCGCCCCCAATGATTTAGGGGGCTCAATTTCTTAAAGCCTTTTCGTCTCTACGTGGTAGTGACTCGTGAAATACACGAAAATGAAGTTGTCTGTTGAAAATAAACTCAAATTCTGCTTATTTTGTTGAAAGAGACTTGGTCGGGCGGGCAGGATTTGAACCTGCGACACTCCGGTTTCTGTGCGCTTGGTAGG
>CAZHWZ010000020.1:0-23372 GCA_964535965.1 uncultured Candidatus Bathyarchaeia archaeon
ATGGCATCTACCTTTACTCGTCGTCTTTTAACACTATTTCTGGTAACAACATAACCGATAACTACTATGCTGGCATCTATCTCAACGAATCTTCAAATAACAACATAATTGGAAACAACATAACAAAAAACTACCATGGCATCTATCTCGATTATTCCTCTAACAACACCATAGTTGGAAACAACATAACAAACAGCGGCTTTTCTCTCCCATTTCCTCCCATACCAATTAAAACGAATGGCATTATGCTTGCTTTTTCTTCAGACAACTTTTTAAGGAACAATGTTATGGCTGATAGTGACTTCAACTTTGGAGTGTTGGGTGGAGCGCTTTCAGATTTTGTTAATGATGTTGACGTTTCAAACAGTGTTGACGGGAAACCAGTGTATTATTGGGTTAGCAGACGAGATGTTGAAGTTCCGCTAGATGCTGGTTACGTCTCTCTCGTAAATTGCACAAACGTAAGAATTGAAAACCTTACGCTGACAAAGAACATGCAGGGAATACTACTCGCATATACCAACTACACCACCATAGTTGGAAATCGCATAACAAACAACTGGAATGGTGTCCTACTTTGGTATTCTTCAAGCTATAACGTCGTTTTCGGAAACAACGTAACAGCAAACAACGGCGTTGGGATCGCGTTTGCAATGTGTTCAAATAACACTGCTTCTGGTAACAGCATAACAAACACCGACGATTTTGGCATATATCTCGGAGAATCTCCAAATAACACCGTGTTTGGAAACAACGTAGCAAACAACGGGTATGGCCTCGGGTGTTGGAATTCTTCGGGCAACCTTATTTACCATAATAACATGGTAAGCATTGTAGGTCAGGTCTACACCGAAAACTCAGTGAATTTTTGGGATGATGATGTTGAAGGCAACTACTGGAACGACTACTCCGGTGTTGACTTAAACCGTGATGGAATAGGCGATACAGCATACTCTATTGACACGAGTAATGTCGATAGGTTTCCGCTTATGGCTCCAATTAGCATTTTTGACGCTGGCACTTGGAACGACATATCCTGCAAGGTTCACGTAATCAGCAACTCGACCGTTTCAAACTTTCAGCTTAACGACACTGAGAAAATAATAAGTTTCAACGTTACTGGTGAAATGGGCGTAGGATTCTGCAGAGTAACCATCCCAAACATTATAATTCAAAATATGTGGCAAGGCAACTATACAGTGCTGGTTGATGGAGAAAAACCATTAGACGTTAGAAACTGGACAGATAACACGAACACATACATATACTTCACATACCTTCACTCAGAACATGAAGTAGTAATTACACCAGAAATTCCAGTAGCCGCGATCCTGCCACTAGTCGCAATCATAACCCTATGTGCAGTCGTTTTGAAGAAGATAAAGCCCTACAAAAATGCTCATTGATTCTTCCAAATATTTACGTTGAAGTTTAATAACACTTTTGTTGCCACAAATTCAACTTCCGATTGGTGAATCAAAATGATGGTTGAGCTGAATTATGTCTTTTTAGGTCTTCTTTTGGTGATTTATAGTACATGACGCTATTTTAGGCAAAAAGAAAGAAGCATGCTTTACTTAACTTAATGTTTTACATTCTTGGCGTTGTCAACAATACTTCAGATGCTCAATTCGCTAATATATGCTTACGAAATCCCAGCTAGCATAATGATGCTAAGGCTTCTTGAACTAGTTGGCTTAGCGCTTTTCGCATGCTTCACCATAAGCGCCATAATAGCATTAACTAAAATATCTAAAACTTCTAACGCTAAGTTGGAGGAATAATCCAAGAAAAAGCTATTTTATCTTGAACCTTGTAAAACTGTCCTTTCATATTTCGGTCTAGCTTGCATGACATCTTCTATATAGGCTCTAAATGGCTCTGCTATGCTCCACGCCTGAGCAATGCATCCTCTAGAAACATGCGGTGAGTCACCGTCGAAGATTTCGCTTATGGTTCCAAGTCCAGATTTGAAAATTTGTTCGGTAAACAGCGGTAAAAGAAAATTTTTCAATGCATATTCACGTCTCTGTTCTGCGTAGCCTTTAGCTTTTAAGTAGGCTGTTGTGAAGGGACCCAGCAGCCACGGCCAAACCGTGCCATTATGGTAGGCTTTGTCTCGGCTTCTTCTGTCTCCAGCATAAACCCCAACATATCTCAGGTCATTTCTCGTCAGCGTTCTCAAGCCATACGGCGTCAAAAGTTCACGATGCACAGCATCAACGGCTTTCTCATTTTTTGCGTCATCAAGCATGGTAAAGTCCAAGGCAACCGCAAAGATTTGATTAGGTCTTAATGAAGCATCTCTTCCGTGGTCGCTTACGACGTCAAACAAGCAATTTTTTTCAGGATTCCAGAATTTTTCAACAAAACTTTTTCTGGCTTTTTCAGCTGTTTGAGCATACTTTTCTGCTTCATCCTTCTCCTTGAATCTAATTGCCAGCAACTCCATAATTTTCAGAGCGTTATACCATAACGCTTGAACCTCCACAGCTTTCCCATCTCTAAGCGTTGCTGCCGTGTCCATCCAAGTTAGTTGAGGACCGTGAGAAAGCAAGCCGTCGCTTTCAACGCGTATGTTAAAGGCTGTTCCTTCCATGCATCCTTCGACTATTGCTTCTAGGGTTTCCCAAAGGCGTTCTTGCACGAATTTGAAATCGCCTGTATATTTTAGGTATTGCAGAACAGCGTTCACATACCATAAGGTTGCGTCAACAGCGTTATAGGCTGGCTGTCTTGCCTGGTCTGAAATAAAGTTGGGAATTAAGCCATCTTTACAGTGTTTTTTGAATACTAAGAAGGTTTTTCTTGCGTCTTCGAATCTCCCAGTTACAAGCATCAATCCGGGCAGAGAAACGAATGTGTCCCTTCCCCAAACCTCAAACCAATGGTAACCAGCAATAGCAGATTTTTGGTTGGTATTTACTATAAAAGTGTCTGTTGCCAAAATTATCCAATTTAACCACTCGTTGGCTGGAATTTTTTCGTGTAGCTCATGAAATTTGGTTAAGAGATTTTCGCGGCGTTCAACTTCTCTTTCAAAGAGATTTTCAGCATCATACATGGTGCGGGGCATTTCACCCAAGATTCTTCTCGCATTCTCGCTATTTTCATCTGCAACTGCTGTTATTGCAAGCTCCTCTCTCTTCTCTGCTTTCACCTCTACCTCAAAATATCCAGGTTGATAACAGTCGTCAACGCAGCTTTCTCCGCGCACAGCTTCTTCTCGATAATATATCCCTTTAATCCACTTCCCACCATCATAGTATTGCCCACTTGTCGTTCTCATCATCAACACAGACTTAGGAATGCTGGAGCATATATTCACAGTGTTGCCTTCTCGCCTTTGAACGAATTCCGTTTGATTTTTCCATCCATCCATAACTGAGTGAAAATGTCTGCAGTTTATTAGAGGAAAAATTTGAATTTTTACGTCAAAACCGTTCTTGTTTAGTATTTTGTAAAAGGCTATAACCGCATTTTTCTCATTTGGCACGAAAATTGTTTTTTGCACTTCAACATTTTGCACCATATACACATATTTTGGGAAAGGCGCCATTGAAAATTCTTTTAAGAACATATATCCCTGTGGAAAAATTCCGTCCTGAAACTCGTTAGCGCCGAGCGGATAACTGTCGCTGCCTATGCTTACCTCTTCATCCAGTTTTTCGAGGCTGACTCTGCGGTCTCCTGGCGGGTAGAAAGCAGCTACAAGCAAACCATGATATTTTCTTGTGTTTATCCCTAAAACTGTGGAGGAAGCGTAACCACCTAAGCCATTTGTTAAGAGCCACTCCCTTTGGATTGCATCATCAAAGCGAGAAAGCATTTCCTGACCGAGGCTTATGGCTGGCAGCTTCATTTACGGCATCAGCTTCGCAACGTTTTTCTCCCTTGACACGGCGAAAAAGTTTGCCACAGGATTGCATTTAGTTCTAAACAGCAGAGCATGAGGCTTCTTCAGCTTGTATTCCGTTAATGTTTCAGCGTAGCCCATGCCCTTCGCAAAAACGATGTCAACAGAATTGTAAATGTCTAGGAATTCTGGGGCTACTTCTTTTATTGATAAGCCAACAGCATCGGTGCCTGTGTGTATTATTTTGTCGGCAATCTTACTCATCCCTGAAATTTCTGCGTCTTCTAAAGTTGCATCGTTAACTATCGGTTCACCTTTAACGGCGACAATTACAGTTAAGCCCATGTTTTTTAATTGTTCAACAAGCGCTGTGTCAAAGACAATTTCTCCGGCGTTATCCGCCAAATAAAGAATGGTGTTTGCTTCTCTGGCTAGTTCGTAAATCTTGTTTGTATCGTCTATGACCAAGTCTTTTGCAGCGTCTCTGAAACTCTTTTTTAGGCTGCTGAATGTGAACTTGTGGCTTGGGATGTCAAATTCCATTACATTGCCAACTATGGCGCATAAACAGGCTTTTTTGAATCTGTCATGTTGTGCATAGCCTTCTTCTACGAGTTTTTTTACGTAAGGCAAAAGTTTCAAGGCTTTCTCGTTGCTTATCCTTTTACTCCGTTTATATGGGTCGTTGTTGCCTGTAACTCTCTTTATTAGGCGGTCTCTTTTTGTGCTTAGGTCTGCTGGAACAGCTGTTGGCCTGAAGTCTTTACTCAGTAATCGCAGAAGCTCCGTCATCGCTCTGAAACGCAGCGCGGGGTTGGTTGTAGCCTCTATGGCTTCGGCTGAAGCTCTGCTAAGTATGCATGCAGCACATTCCGCTTCAACCTTCAAAGCTTTAAACTTCTCCTAGGTTTTTCCTTATTATTTTGCGATTCCTTCCACATCAGCTATAGGCGTTTTGCTTTTAGTTTCTGAAACTTGTGAATTTAGGTTTACAGAATTTGTTCATTAACTTAAACATGCCTCCGCAAATTCTCGTAAGGCGTTATACGGGTCTTTTGCTTTCACAATGCCGCTTGCAACCAAAACGCCTTGGGTGCCAAGCCTCAACGCAGCCGAAACATCTTCTCCATGGCTTATTCCGGCTCCACATAATATTGTAACTGTCTGGTTTACTTGTCTAACAAGCCTAATAGTGCCTGTGACTACCTCAGGCTTCGCCTTTGAAACAGGAATTCCTGTTCCTATAAGCTCTGGCGGTTCGATGGCTATTATGTCTGGTTTGAGGGCTGCTACCGCTGCGCTTATGCTTGGGTTGTTGGCGCACACTATGGATAGCAGACCGTTTTCACGTGCTATGCGGATTGTTTCATTGATGTCTGATAGCTTAAGCTGCCTTTCAGAATGGTTAATCAGTGTTCCTACAGCCCCAGCTTCTTTAACGGATTCCGCAAGCACATGCCCGGTATAGGTGCCCGGCTTGATTGGGTCTATGTGCTGAGCGAAAACCGGAATTTTTACGGCTTCGGCTACGGCTTCTATGTCTGCAAATTGAGGAGCCACTCCTATGGAAACTTTTGTTTCAACGCTCACTTTTTCAGCTTTTTTTGCAAGGTCAACGGCTCTTCGTCCCATTGCCTCTGAATATGTTTTGAAGTTTACAATAATCATTGGCTTTTGAAGTTTTTCTAGCAAGAGTTTCTTCACCCATTTTAGGTTAATTCTAATTGTTAATATTGTTTTGGAATAAAAAAGGGGTTAATGTTATTGAAATTTCACTTTTAGCGTTTTAGCATAATCCTTCCAGGCACAAAAACAGTTGCCGCTATCGCTGTTGTCCATAAGCCACCTTTGTCTCCAGTGGCGGACTGTGTTATGTTGGTTGTTTTGATTATCATTCCGCTAGTCTTGAAAAGCTGTTTTCTTTCATCCCATGCGGTTTCTGGGTCAAACTGGATTCCCATGGTTGTGGCGAGCATTGTTGCAGCCAAATCTTCTGCGTAATCTCCTGCTGCTTCGTCTGTTTGCCCAAAAGAGTGATGTTCGGAAAGATAGCCGTAATTGTTCTTGCCTGACGGGATGGCGACTCCTATTGATGAGGCTATTAGCCTGTGCGGTTCGTTTGTTGAATTTCTTGCTAGAACAACGAAGGTTATTTCGCCGGGCTTTATTAGTTTTAAGCCTCGTTCTCTCGAAATGAGTTTGCAGCCTGGCGGTATTATGCTTGAAACGTTTACTATGTTGCAGTGTTGTATGCCTGCGTTTCTTAAGGCTAACTCAAAAGATTGTAATTGTTCTTTATGCTTGCCAACGCCTTTGGTTAAGAAGAAATATTTTGGAATCATTTCGCCATTTCGCAATAGAATTAACCAAATACGCTTATTAGTCTTTTGTTTAAAAGGAAAAGAATAACAATGCTTCACGTGTAGTTAGTTTGAGGTTTAATCGAGTGAAATCCTATCAAAGTGTATTTAGAGACGAAACAAAACTTGATATTAACTATGTTCCTTACAGGCTTCCCCATAGAGATAGGGAACTGCATTTGCTGAAGGAGTTTTTCAGTTTTACACTGCAGTTTCCGGAGAAAATGGCTCAAAGGGTTGTAATAACTGGTGATGTTGGCACTGGTAAAACCGTGCTTTCTCAACGTTTTGGGGCTGACATAACTCGCGAAGCAAATAAATGCGGGATAAAACTCTGCTACGCTCATGTTAATTGCCGCGAATATCGTGGAAGCTTCTTCCTCGTCATGCATCACATAGTTTCAATTTTCCATCCAAACTTTCCAAAACGCGGCTACTCAGCCGAGGAGCTTCTACGTATGCTCTTACAAATCTTAGACCGGGAAAACACTCACGTAATCCTAACTTTAGATGAGTTTGAGAGCCTCGTTGAGCGAGAAGGCTCAGAAGCTGTTTACAAGCTTACGCGGTTACAGGAAATAAGGCAGAATAAGCCTCAGAGGATTTCGCTTATATGCATTTTACGAAATCTGAAAGCGATTGAGCAGTTAGATGCCAGCACAAGAAGCACCTTGCAATCTAATATAATTAGCCTTGAGAAATATTCAAAACAGCAGCTTATAGACATTCTCAACGACCGCGTTTCACTTGCCTTTAAACCCTTAACAGTGCCAGAAGACACCATAAACCTTATCGCTGAACCTGCCCTTTCTGAGGGTGGAAACGCCCGCTTCGGCATTGAACTCCTCTGGCGGGCTGGAAAATACGCGGATGCAGAAGATTTAGACGTTGTTACTCCAGAATGTATTCGAAGAGCTGTTTCAAGCATATATCCAGCGATGAGGAAAAGCGATCTAGCATTTCTAAGCTTTCATGAAAAACTCTTCTTGCTTGGCATGGCCAGATTTTTTAAGGAAAGCCAAAGGGCTTACATTTCTCTTACAGAAGCTGAGCAAGCCTATGCTGTTGCATGCGAAGAATTTCGCGCAGAACCCCACAGCCACACGCAACTATGGAAATACTTGCAGACATTTTCAAACATTGGTATATTAAAAACGGAAGTTTCGACAACTGGCTCCCGCGGAAAGTCAACACTTATTTATCTGCCTAGAATCCCGGCCTATGAACTGGAGAAAGAATTAAGTGCTCTTCTAGAAAGAGAGGAAGTGTGAAAGCGTCATGGATTTGGAAGATGTTTTCTCTTCAAAACTCAGAATTAAAGTTCTTAAAATTGTAGCGCAGTTGGGTGAACTTAACATTTCTGCAATTGCTCGTAGGCTCGGCGTGAACTACGCGACAACGAGTAAGCATCTGAAAATTTTGGAAGACGAAGGAATTCTCCAGCTTAAAGTTTTTGGGAGAATCCGCTTGTACAGGCTTAATGAGCACTCGCCTAAAGCTAGAGCATTGCAAAACCTTATTGAAGTTTGGGAACAAGCAAATAAGCGCTAAGCGAGTCTGCGTTATCAAACTCTAAAAATAGTGAGCTCCTCCTACAAGCCATTTTTCTTATTCCCATGTTATTTTTTATCTCACTGCCTTGATTTTTCTTCCATTACGGGGTATAGAACTTATTTCCAAAAGTTATTTAAGAACGATTCCAACCCTTATTCAGTAAAAGAGGTTAGAGATATGAGGAAAATTAGTTCTTTGGCTTTGACTGCCTTGATTTTGCTGTCGCTTGTTGCCATATTATCTTTATCTGTGTCTGCTGCGGAATCATCTGCTCATTTGATGGTTATTGAATGGTATGACAGTGGCCGCGTCATCATTAACGCTATACCGCCTGAAGACGATGCGATGACAAACCCTGATTATAAGCTGTTGCCCTTCCACTGGTATACTACAGCGGAATATTGGATAAACCCCAAAAACAAGTATGGCTTCTCCGTAACCGCCGTGGTAACAGCCATTACAACATCTGCGGATACATGGGATAAAGAAATCAGTGCAGCAGTATTTTCTTATCAGAGCACCACCGACAAAGGTGCTGGAAGACGAGACAATTATAATGTGGTTGCGTGGGGCGGTTATAGGGCTGGGGTAATAGCTGTTACATACATCTGGTATAGTGGCTCACAGATTCTTGAAACAGATACTAAGATGAACACCTTCTTTAAGTGGAGTCTTTCCGGTGAAGCAGGAAAAATGGATGTTCAAGACATTATGACGCATGAGTTTGGACATTGGTGCGGCTTAGGCGACCTCTACGACGATAAAGATTACTGGCTGACAATGTACGGTTACGGTGACTACGGAGAAACCTACAAGCAAACACTGGGCTTAGGCGACATCCTGGGACTAAAAGCAGTATATGGCGAATAATATCCTTCCCTTTTTCTCTAAACACTCATCTGAAAGTCCAGATTAGTGCTTTTTGCTAAATGCTGCATGGGCACTGATTCCAGCAGTATATCTTTAGTTTAAACTGTTAATCTTTTGGAAATACTCAACTCCCAAAAACATATCCCTAACACCGCAAAAGAGAAGAATTAATGAGGATGATAAGAAATATCTTGATGAAACCCCCTCAAGAGTGTGCAAATTTGGTAGAGGAAGAGTTCAGCACCAAAGCGAAAGAGTTTGAAGAAGTCTTGCAGAAGATTGCAAGCGACATAGCCAGCGGCGTGCTCTCTGAAAAACTCCAGCCCTCAGAGCTGTTGAAAAAAACCGAACAATACGTTATTCGCCTAACTAATCTAACAACAAGCAGCGAAGAGCTTATGCTTATTCTCAAACCAGAAAGGGCTTACACCATCAAATCCATGTGCAAAAGCCTAACGCAAACCCTAACAACCTTTAAGGATATTCTACTCCAGAACACGCCAGACCCCCTCGCAAATTCCCGCTTAGCCTTTGAACAACTAAGAAAAGCCCTTACAGATGGTTCAGATTTTCTTTTTTTAATGCGAGAGGTTAGAGATAACCCCTCTCCACTTATGGATGCGATACTCACTCTTAAGAAAGCCTCTGAAACAAAGGGTCCAGTTATAAGCATACAAACCTCGGAGGATATTCAACCCCTCATTAAATACATTTTGAACCAAATTGACGAGTTAAGAGTCTCTTTAATGGGTTTAGAAAAGAAAGTTGGCGAAATGAAGCAGATTATGCGAGAACTCCAAGAAGAGAGCCTAAAAATACTCTCAGGAAAGACTTCCGCACAACCCAAAACCACCGAAAACAAAAATGAAAAGAGGCAGCTTTCCCTTCCGAACTTTGAAGCCGAAGAATATGAAGGAGGAAGACAGCATGGCAATGATTGACATATCTGATAAACCAGAAGTACTTCGTGAAGCAACTGCAACAGGAACCATTAAGCTGAAAGCTAAAACTATAAATTTAATTAACAAGGGGAAAATTGCGAAAGGAGACCCCCTCTACACAGCAAAGATTGCGGGGATTCTAGCTGCCAAAAAAACAAGCACCTTAATTCCGCTCTGCCATCCACTTCCATTAACAAGTGTGGAAATCGAAATAAAAGTTTCAGAAGAATCTAATGTGCAGGTTACTTCCACTGTCAAGACGAAAGCTCCAACTGGAGTTGAAATGGAAGCCCTTGTTGCAACAGCTGTCAGCCTCTTAACAGTTTGGGACATGGTAAAGCAATATGAAAAAGATGCGGAAGGGCAATACCCGTTAACGGTGATAGAAGACATTCGTGTTGTGAAAAAGATTAAAGAAGGCATTCGGAGTGAGCGAAAGCGCAAGAAGGCATAAGGCTGAAGCGCCTAAAAAGCTGAAATTTGGCATTTTCATATGTAGCACATCTCGGTATCGGCAATCGAAGAAAGGCGAGAGGGTGGAAGATGCTTCCGGAGACTTGATTGAATCTTTACTGAAAAATGCGGGGCACATAGTAGCTTTCAGAAAGTTGATTCCAGATGATAAAGCTTTGATTGAAGAAGGTATGCGGCAAGCTTTAGCCTCTGCTGATTTGGACGTTGTTGTATTTTGTGGTGGCACTGGCATAGCTCCATCTGACATCACTATTGAAACTCTTTCACCTTTTCTGGAGAAGGTTCTGCCAGGATTTGGCGAGATTTTTAGGCTTTTAAGCTTTGACAAGATTGGTTCTGCGGCTGTTTTGTCTCGTGCCATTGCTGGTGTGGCAAAAGGTAAAG
The DNA here is from genome assembly GCA_964535965.1 of uncultured Candidatus Bathyarchaeia archaeon. Lineage (GTDB taxonomy): Archaea > Thermoproteota > Bathyarchaeia > Bathyarchaeales > Bathycorpusculaceae > CAZHWZ01. Next base: position 10,440 of record CAZHWZ010000020.1, read on the forward strand.
CTTTTTTCTGTATTCCAGGCTCGCCTGACGCTGTAAAGATTTGTTTTGAAAAGCTTATATTGTCGGAGTCGGCTCACATCGTTAAGCATGCACGGGAATAACGATGGTTCTAAAAGACAGCTGTGGGCGTCCTCTCCTTAACTTGCGTGTGGCAATCATACGACGTTGCAATTTGCGTTGCCAGTACTGCCACATGGAAGGCGAAGAAAGACTTGCAGGAAATTTTGCAGAAGAAATGACGGCTGATGAGATTGTCCGCATTGTAGGAATTTCTGTTGGGTTAGGCATTTCTAAAGTGAAGCTGACCGGAGGGGAACCCCTCATGCGTAAGGACATCATGGAAATTGTCAAGGGAATAGCAGCCATACCGGGCTTATCGGATCTTTCCATGACTACAAATGGGATAATGCTTGCTTCTCTAGCTGAGGAATTGTATGCAAATGGCTTAAAGCGTGTAAACATCAACTTTCCGGCGTTAAATGCAGAAGTTTATAACGAGTTAACTGGTGGCAGAGTGGAAAATGTTTTGGAAGGCGTTAAAGCCGCTGTTGAGGTTGGGTTTTACCCTGTCAAACTTAACATGCTTATCTTGAAAGACTCCAACGACTATGCTGTTCCAGAAATGATCGAATTTGCAAGAGGAACTGGGGCGATTTTGCAGTTGATAGAGCTTGAGCCAATAAACGTAGAAAGCACATATTATTCTACACATCATAAATCGTTGGGCGAATACGAATACATGTTAAGGCAAAGAGCGGTGAAAGTTGAAACTAGACGGTACATGCAAAACCGCCGAATTTATCATTTGCCAGATGTAAAAGTGGAAGTTATAAACCCTATAGAGAACACAGAGTTTTGTATGCACTGCACTCGCTTGCGCGTAACAAGTGACGGAAAACTGAAACTATGCTTAATGAGAAACGACAACCTCGTGGATGTTCTAACACCCATGAGAAATGGGGCAAACGACCAGGAACTAGTAGAGCTGTTTAAACTAGCAAACCAGAAAAGGCAACCATACAATGTTAATATAAATTAAAAAGCCTGCAGTGGTTCCTATCTTTGTGGTTTTGTGGTTCTGGAAGGGATGGTTTTTCTCCGTTACTTTAACTATTAACACATCGTTCGTCGAAACTTACGGTAATAAATCCACTAGAGTTCGAGTATCTTTGCTTCGCGCTTTACTGTGTCAAGCAATGCGATGGTTGATTTGCCACTTAAATATCCGCAAACTTCACCTGGATTAACAATCAACATTTTGCCTTTACCATAAACCTCTGCCTTGTGTGTATGCCCATGAACAACCACATCGAAACATTCACCGTTAGTTAAAGCCTTCAAAAGTTCTTCTTCGCTTCCATGCAATAATGCAATTTTCACGCCGTCAACAACTATTTCAGTGAAGTTCCCACGTATTTCTAAACCTTTGTATTCGCTGAACCGCTTTTTCAGGAGTTCGCGGTCTCCGTCGTTATTGCCGAAGACACCGATGAGCTTCGGTTTCAATTCCTTGAATTTTGGAACAACGAAAGGCGCCACGTAGTCTCCGGCGTGAAGTACGAGCCCAACATTTTCGCCATTCAATTTCTTTATAGCTTTATCTACCATTGGCAAATTGTCATGGGTATCTGCTATTAAGCCCACTAACATTTTTCTCACCTTTTGTAACATTTTCATTTTATAGGAAATAAAGTCTTTCTCGATGTTTTCTCAAATAGAGGTTTGTTCTAGAGAATATTTCGATTCTTAGAATAATTGGACATGCGAAACACTGCTTAAAACATTCCATAGCCCTTTTCAATTGTAGAAAACTGTTCTGAAAGAGGAAACTAGAAAATGAATCCTTGGGGTTTGAACCCCTCCCCCAAAAGAAGGGATAGGCTGTACATAATAGCGGAAATTTTAGAGATAGCAAAGGATGGGACTCTGAAAACTCAAATTATGTACAGGGCGAACTTGAGCTTTACGCAACTTAACGATTATCTTAGGTTTATGTTAAGAATTAACTTATTAAACAAGATTGTTGAGAATGATAAAGAGATATACAAGGCAACTGGGAAGGGTATTGATTTTCTTCAACGTTACCGTGAGATAACGGAGCTTCTTAAAGGTGAAGGCGATAATTATAAAAACAACGTTAAGATTCCGCCTCCACACTTGCTGAAAAGGAATTGAAAGTAAGAACTGAAAATAAGTTATTGTTTTTGCTTTTGCTCTTTCAGATATTTTCTGGCTTTTTCTTTTAACGTTGGAAATTCATCTAACATAGCTTTTATTACTTGCCAGCGGATTTCTTCGGTTTTTGGGTCGGGTTTCATGTTTTTTCATACGTCCCCGAATATTGTGTAGCAATAAACCATATAAACTTTTGCTCCGTATATGAAATAAATCTCCTAAAAAAGAAAGAGGGGAATTTAATGGATACTCACCAAGTTAACTGTTTTCTTCCGCAGTTTAACAGCCGCCACTGCAACTGCTATGAGTATTGTTGCTCCAATTAGCACCATTAGCAATTCTGGCGTTACTAATGTTGGAATCGGAGGAGTTAAGGCCAGTCCAATCGTTGGGTCGTGTTCCAGCGTGTAGCTGCCGAAGTATGGGTAGCAGAGGAACACTCTCATGTGTCGGCCTGCAGCAATATAAGATGCGTTGACGTTGATGTATTCAACAGTGTGTCCTGTTTCGTTTAGTTTTCTTGCCCATGGTACGAATTCAAGGAAACCCGCTAGTGTCTCTTCTTTTGTTGCGAAACGAATTCTAGCCTGTTCTCTGAGCTGGTTGGTTAACTGAATGGGTCTCTCATCTTCTCCATCGGCAGTTTTGTTTTCATTAACTGGGTAGTATTGGTCGCCTATCATGGCGCCTTGCATTTGAGATCTGTCTTCGGTGAGATCTGCGTCTGGATTTTGAGCATCATTTTCAGTAGAGTTTAGGTCTTCGATTTTTATTGACGCCAAGTTTATCCATAGTGCTAGTCCTGTTTTGTGGGGTGGTGTTTCGATGCCGTATTCATTTAGCTCTTCTAGGAAAGGTTTGATTTTGTCTATGTTCCACTCCCAATTGCTTACTACGAAGTCGAATTTTAGTTGTCCGGCTGCGACTGTGTAGTTGTGGTTTTCATCGATAATCTCTGTGGCTGTGGTGTTGTAGAACCTGCATCGAATTTGTATGTTATTCTCTGCAAAATCAAATTTTTTGATCGGCACACTTTCTAGTGTGAAGTTGAATGCCCAGTAGGTTATGTTTCCTTTTTCCACAAGCTGTGGGGGATCAAGGTCCCACGAACCGGCGCTGAATGGTAGGTAAGGCGGGTGTAGACCGAACCACTCTGCAATATGGAGTTTCATTTCTTCTATTCTGTTTTGGATTATTTGGCGTATTTGCGCGTTAAGTTGACCCATTTTTGGTCCGATGTATTTTTCTTTTAGTCTTTCGCAGATGGTTGGGCCGTCTGCTTGGTGGCGTCTGACATAGTGTTGTGTGTCAAAGGTTAGGTACTCGATTACTCCTTTGAATTTTACTACGTATATTTCGCTTGAGTCGTTTGTGTACCACCATATGAACATTGGTTTCTTTCCGCCTGCCGGGAAGAGCAGAGTTATCAGAGATGTGTTGAATTTGTACCATATGCCATCTCTTTCTGGTTCCACTGGCCAACCTTGAACATCGTTTGCATCATCTTCGTCTGGGCTTGCCGCAGAAATTGATGTTGCAATAATGGGCAATGTTAGGAGCAGGGCTAGACTCAAAGCCAGTATCTGATTTTTCCTTAATTTCACGTTTTTCACCGAAAATAACTGTGGAAAACGGCTTATTAAGAAAATCGTTTCGAAAAAACCCGAATATTAGCTTTTAAAAGTTCTAGAAATATAGAACTCTAAGTTTACAGTGCTGTCAAAGAGATGAACACTCCCTACCACAATGCATCAGACTTCATCCATGAACATATTGAAGAAGTGTTAGAACAATACGACAAATGGCAGAAAGAAAAAGAGGAAAAATGAAAAAAGGCAATGGAAAAGAGGCTAACCTTCCATAAGTGTTTTTAGTTGCTCGATTTCGTTGGTTAGAGCTGGATAAAGATAATCAAGAAGCTGCCTGATCTCGTCATCACCGAAACCAAGCACCCTAAATATAGTCTTGTCAATCTCTACTCTCGGTGGAAACTTGGTTTTCAATTGCTCAAGAACACTCGGAAATTCTTGCTTTTTCAGTTTGTCGAATAGGTCGAGCAGATTCTTCCTCTCTTCAGAAGTCAGCGCTTTGAAGTTAAGCATCATTGAATCTCTAATTTGATATTCGTGTAATTTCATCCAAGCTCCACGTGTTTCAGTTCTGTGGATTAACATTTGAAGAAGGTTTAATGTGCTATTGAACCATAAAGCAAAAATCTTCGCATCATCGTCGCAAAATCCCTTAACACTCCACATATCAACGCCAAAAATAGGTGCCGATGAATAGAAAGCAAGAAGTTTTGTTCCTTTTGCAGACAGATCAAAGCGCCTTGAAATGATGAGGTTAGCTTTTTTGAGGTTTACAATTTCTTTCCATCGAGAGATTTCTTCGAGCGCTCTTGCTGCTTGTGTCCTGGTAGAGAAAATGTGTTCTGCATCAGTAAATCTATCCACAACAATGTAATCCAAATCATTAGAGATGTCTAAAAAGCTGCAACCTGCTGGCCTTCTAAAACCCCGTTCTAATGCTGAGAGAGGAGCGCTAACGGTCGTTTGAAGGAATCTATGTTCGGAAACTACACCATCCGACTTTTCCTCTTTAACAACCCATACGTCGTGTTTTTTGATGGCTCTGCTTCTCTGAATTATGAAAGTGGAATTAAACGGAGGGATATAGACATCTTCATAGGCTTCAACCATGTTCTCTTTGAAATGTCGATTACATTCCATCAATCTATTTTCTGCTTTCTGTATAGTTTGTTGCCACAGTTTTCCTAAATGTGGGTCAGAAGTTGAAATTAATGTGAAAAGATTTTCTACGTTTTTCTTTAGTTCTCCTTGGCTAATTGCTGTCAATGCAAAAGTGCTATCGTCGTATGTGCTACCAACAATTGTTTCTAATTTCTTAGTGTAAATAGCGTCGGCAACCTTTTTTGCTTCATCAGGGCTTTTCGGCAATCGCTTGAGTACAACTACGGCACATTTGAGGGAGTCTGGAGCCGCCTCTTTTTCCCTATGGGCTCTTAGTTTTTTAGCCACTAAAAGAATCTCTCTAAATTGTGCAGCCTCCGAAAAAGCTGCTCTTTCCCATGTCGTAATTATGTACTCGATGTGGTAATTGTTTACCCACAACTTTCTGATCCCTTTCATAGATACAATTCTTAAAACCGTTGCAGGCAAGACGAGCGCAACTCTGCCATTCTCTTTAACGAATCTATCAGCCAAGAGTACGAAGAAAATATGAAGCCCAACCCTTCCATAGATAAGGTCTTCATACTCTTTAAGGCGACTTTTTAATTGCTCTTTATATGTTTCTGGAAGTCTCTCCGCCCTTGTAAATGGGGGATTCATTATGACTACATCAGCTTTCTCAAGAGGTATTTTTTCTCCTCCCACCCCTTGCATTGTTACTGCGCCTTTTGTAACATAGGCTTCTTCTGCGAGACCGCCTTCGGCAAACATGTCCAATGTTGGTCGTCTATAAGCTGCTTTCAGCTCGCTCCAAATAGCAGGTATTGTTTGTCCAGGTTTCAACTCAGTGGAATCCCAAACCGCAACTCTAACTTTCTCAGTTTCATATAGCAAGGCTTGCAAGGAAAGATGCACTACAGCAAGGTGTGCCGCGAACGGCATGATATCTATGCCAGTCAAGTCCTGTTCCAAGAACCTTTTATGATCTTCAAGTTCAATTGTTCCCTTAACCTTCTGAAGCAACTCCCTCTTTCTGCGATAAGCAGCAACAAGAAGCGTGCCACTACCAACCGCTAAATCCATAACTTTCGCGTTTGGCTTGTCAATAGCCAACTGCGCAAGAATCTCTGCAGCCTCATTATTCGTGTAGAAAGCAGCAACAGCCTTTCTGATCTCAAAAGGAATCAGCTCATGAAAAACTTTACCCAACAAATCGTGCCTAATCTTCTCGGGCGCCAAAGCCTTTACAACCATGACAACCTTCTTCACAACCTCAGTCGCATCCACAGGCAAACGAGAAGCCACATCAAAACCAAAAATGCTGCTATAATCCCTCTTCAAAACAGGCTCAAAATACATAGCCAAATCAGCAGGTTTGCTAATCTTTTCCTCGTCAACAGCCAGAAAACTCGCATCCATACGAGATAACACATGATAAAACAACAACTGATTAACCAACAAATAGGTCGCAGCCTGACGCATCTCCTCTAACGGATACCTGCCTTCCTCATACTGCAAAATATTCTCAAAAACCGTCTTACCACCAAAAATATCCTCTAACTCCTTACCCCGCAACTGCCTAACACTCGCCGTAATATAACTCACAGCATCACGCAAAACCCTAATCGCAAAACCAGTGTCAGCCTCAACCACAGGCGCCCTAAGAACATGACTTGCCATCCAATCAGCAATTTCCGACAGATTTCCCTTGAACGGTTGACTTGGCCTCAAATCTTTAAAAATAGCAACAACGCTACACTGTAGCTTTGGATCAGCAGCAATCCGCATCCAAACCTCATGGGGCCATGGTCTTCGCAACTCTTCTGGAAATAGAACGGCAAAGGCCCCTTTGGCTTCTGTAACATATTTCGAATAATCGTACAGTTTCACCATTGCTTCAAGCAATTTTGTCTCAGGACCCAGTTTCGTTTCAACAACATATTGAGCCCCATTCTTTAACAGAATATCTGGCTTCAGCAAACCAACAGGAGTCGAAACAGAAAACTCTGGAACAACAGTTACTCCTCGCTTCCTCAACTCTTCCTGTAATAAATCCCGTATGGTCATTTCGGTCGGTTTAGAAACACCCATAAAGACTCATCCATCCATAAGTTTTAGCTCAGAATGTAATATGTTTTTCTTTGTTCAATCAACCACCAGTCGAGATTCCAACAACTATCCTTCTTCATTAATAGAGCGAGCATCACTCTTATAGCACTTCTTTTAAGATGTCTCTTGGCTCTCGACCCACACCTATACCCATCTGAAAGTGGTTTAATATAAGCCAAAGTCAATAGAATTAAAAGATGATGTCAGCTTGAGTAAAGTTCCAGAGGCTATTGAAATCTTCAAGAAAAGGAGAAAGTTTTACAAAAGTATAGATGTCAGAATAGTAGCAATTAACCAGGAAGATTCTTGGTATAACGTGCGCACCAGAGTTTTGCTGTCTTGCGACAAAGCTACTAATCTTGTTCAGAGAAAGATTGCTGTTGGTGATTTTATGATCCTTTTTGAAAGCATTAGTGCCGATAATTTTCCTACTCTATTAGAGACTATGGATAGAGACGAAGTTGAAGTTGATGAAATTAAGATTAACTTCTTCGCTGGGAAACCGCACGACCTTTCTTTTGAGGATTGGTATCGTAAAAGTAGTGAACGGGCAAACGAGCGTTGGAGTATCGATTGGCCTTTGGATGTATATAGCTGGAAAGTGGAGCAGAAGTTTCCAAGTGAAATGGAACGCATCTTAAAAAAAGTAAGTATGCGATTAAAATGCTACGACCCACCTTACGAGGATGTTTACAAGGTTGTTAGAGAATTTTTAGGATTGCATGAATATGAATTCCGAGAATATGAGGGAGGCCGATATTCAAATTGCTACATATTATTGCCTGATTATCTGGCGATAAAGAATTGTAGACTCCAAGGTAACCAATTAGATTTCGAGATAAAATTTCACCCATCAATCGACCCCAGTGACCTACGCCTAAGTGTAATAGCTGGAGGAAAAATGACTAAAGGACGCCAAGTGACCTTCAAGAGAAATCAAATACAGAAATATGGTGTTTTTAAATCAGCTAAAGCGTCTCTGATTTTAGAAAACACTGTGGACGTTCAATTATACCCATTTATAAAGGGCAGAGAAAACGAAGGTCCCTCAGATATCCAGTATGTTAAGAATCTTAAGACAACAATCAATTCACGATTTATAGCTAATGACATATTTGGGGCAAGCGCAGAAAAACTGACAAGTTGGCTACATGGATTGGGAAAGCAAGGATCAGATGATTTTGAACACGCCGTGACCATACTATTTCACATTTGTGGCTTTAGTACAGAATGGTTAGACCGTGGAAATCTGGCAGAAGATGCCCCGGACATTCTGATATTTTGCCCTGAACCACAAGCTCTGATTGTAGGAGAATGCAAGACTGATGTATTTGGATGGAAGGAAATGAGAAAACTGAAAGATAGAGCGATGAAACTTTACCAAGAAATTAAAATGGACACTTATCCCACGATGTTTACGTGCATTGAACCGAAGGATATTGACGAAGAAACAAGGAAAAAGGCCAGTGATGAACACATAACAATTCTAAGCACTCAAGAAATAGACGAGATATTAAAAATGGCCTTAAGAGGAAGCGGAGCACATGATGTGCTTAAGACATACTTCCAATATGGACTAAAATATCCTATCGAGTAATTTCTTCTTTTGTTTGTTTCTTCCAGAATTCTATTATCTCGGCTATAGCCTCGTCCATATTCCTAATTTTTCCATCTTTCCATTGCATGACTCCTCGAACAGCCAGCAAACGCCTATAAGTATCCCAGCTAACCCAAACCTCAGTCTCAGCCTTCTCTTTAGACATACAAACCCTAACCAACAACTTCGAACAGTAAATGAATTATGAACCACAAAATCCACATCCCAAATTCGTGCTCCAAAAAACAAGTTAAAGGATAATTCCACTCCACTTTGATGAAGCTCTATGCCTAAGGGGCTATTGTGTAAACTCGGGTCTTTCGCTTACCTAATCACATTTGAAGCCTAATAGACGCATACGCCAGTTAAAATCGCACTAAGGTAGAATTGAAAGGCCTAATCCAATTTGGGCTCCAAAGCATCTCAATTCATGACATTGCCTCAGCTAAGGCCCTTGCCACCTGTTTAATAAGACCGCTTCTACCCGCATTCCATATCTCTATCCCTATAATTCTCCCCTTCTCGTCAAGTTCAAGATGAACATCAGGGTCCGCCTCAATAACCTCGTAGCTTGGCCCTTCCTCGAAGAGCATGTAAAGTATGTCTACTGATTTATCGTACCATGCCCTCACTTTACCCTCTTCCATGCACCCCTCACCACCTTTGACTTTACGAGCCTATCAAACTTAACAGTGTAGTAGACCGTTATAACCTTAACTACACCATACTCCTCCCTATAAGCAATTATGACAGATTTATCATCGACCTTCTTCACAGCTATCATCGCACCATGCTCAACATCCTCATAAAGCTCATTCGGAGCCTCTAACGCACCATAAATGTGTGACATGTTTACTCTTCTTCTCTGCACCTTTTCCAACGCGTGGCGACTAAACTCAACCGACAAACCCACAAGCCCCCACACTTTCAAATAGACGAAACAGTAATGCATTAAGGCTTATAGCACTTTTATCTCTTTTAACGCACGCATATGTGACAAACCACATAAAAGGAACATGCTCGGCTCCGAATAAACGGCCTAAAACCACCGCACATATAAAAACTGAAAAACCTTCATATTTGGTGCCTACTAGAAATTCTTTGCAGAAAACTAGAAGGGGCTACACGACAAACCATAAAATTGACATTCACCAACACTCTCCAAGAAGCAAATAAAATATAACTATACAACGCTAATGATTATAATATTCACAGACCATGCCAAAACCAAACTTCTAAAAGAACTAAAAAGCCAGGCAAGCTGGTTATCGTAGAGTTTTTATTTTTCTTTTAGGAGTTTGAGGAACTTTTCTCTACTTATTCCGGCTTCTCTCATTATCGCTCTGACTAGCCCGGGTTTAATGTCTTTTCCAGGATGGACTGGTATCACTATTCTGACTTTTCTATCATTCATCATGATAACATGAGAACCTTTTTGGCGAATAATTCTGAAGCCTGCTTTTTCAAGGATTTTAATCAGTTTGAAGGGGCTTACAGGGGTTATCTTAGGCAAGCGCCTTCACTTTCTGTATCCCAACAACTCTTTGTTTTAGCAAGTCTTTCTTCTCTTCCTCGGTTAGGGTTTCCACGTAGAGGTCGATAGCTTCTTTTACGTTTTCCATAAGCTCTTCTAACGTGTCTCCCTGAGTGTGACAGCCTGGAAGGGCTGGTACGAGGGCTATATACCCGCCCGTTTCGTCTTCAAGAATCACCACATCAAACTCGTACATTTTACCCATCTGACCTTCAGAACTCACAATGGTTGATATAAGACTTTTGATTTGTATCTAGAAAATAAGACAAATGCTGAGAAGAAGCGTTGCCTAGGACCCGCCAAACCACACCCAAAACCAACTAAAAGTTCAATCTATATATAGGGGGGATATAAACACTCAGAGCACATAGAGAGACAGCCAACATAGAAGACACACAGACTCAACTGCTTTATGCAAAGCGTCCCAACATGAACAGTATGGCTATGTTCAAGTACATGGCTGTTAGGCTTACAACTATAGCTTTATCAAGTCTTACGCCCTTTCCGAAACAAAAAGCCGCAGAAACAAGCAGCAGACTCCAAATCTGCAAAACAAACAAAACGTATTGAGACACAACATCCGAAACGAATAGGTAGATGTACGGAAAAACCGCCATCGGAAATGACGCTATGCTAATACAGGTAAAAAGCTGAAGGTCATTTCCAACCCGCCGATAAAGCAGATAAGTGAAAACTTCAGTGAAAAGAAACAAGCCCACCCAATCAAAAATGTATAAGACCACTATGCTTGTGAAACTATAAGCCGAATATGGAAAATAGAAGAAGAGAGCAGAATCAAGTTTCGCATGAGCTGAGCCCAAGGCTCCCATGAGAAGTATGGCTATCGAAACTGGCAAAAGCATCAAAGGTTTGGCTGTTTTAGCAAAAACAGGCGAAAGAAAAAGCCATCTTCCAAAATGGTGACTGAAGGCTTCACTTATCTCAAGAGTTGCAGGAACGTTTCCTTCCCTCAAAACTCTGTATAACATCTGTCCTCGGTCATTAAGCCTATACTTACGCTGCTTATCCTGAGTTACAAAATCTGAAAGCATATCTAAATGATAGTACACCGTGCCAACACCCAATCCTAAAACTTCTCTTAATTCTTTAAACCCAATCTTCTCTTGCGTACCCAAAATCTCAATTATTTTCCGACGTGCTGGGTCCCTAAGCAAAGTGTAATATCGCGATAAATCTTCCATTAGGCATGCTCCCTGTTCTTCTTAGAACTGTTGTCTTTGACTACGCATTTATACATTTTTAGGAACCTATACATATCTGCAGTCTGTATCGGAACTTATGATTTTCCATTAAGCGATCATGAAATCGGCTAGTCTTTGCTCATTAAACATGGCTGAAAGTTTCCCTATTCTGGAATGGCAGAGCGTGAAGTAGGGACATGTAATTTTAACTCTTTATTGCAAAAACTGTTTTAAGGCAAGCACATTTGTGAAGTCTAAGGGATAAAAATGCAGATTGAGACTGTGCTCTTCGATTTATTCGATACATTACTGTTAATTGAAGGTGGTGAAGCTTTTTATACACCTTCTCTGAGGAAACTTCATGATTTCTTGGTTAAGAATAAGATTAACGTTTCCTTTGAGGATTTCACACACGTTTATTTTAAGGTTCGAGATAGGCTTTACGCCGAAACTGAGAAAAGCTTAGAAGAACCACACTTCAATGTTCGAGTTTCACAGACACTACAGAAGTTAGGATACAACCATGACGCTTCAGACCCCCTTGTGATGGGAGCCACCGAGGTTTTTGCTGGCGAATTCATGCGTTATGTGCGCTTGGATGAGGATGCCACTGACGTTTTGCAGAAACTACACGGAAAATACAAGCTTGGAATTGTTTCAAACTGTGCCATTCCAGAATGCGTATGGAAATTACTGGAAAAGTTTGATTTAAAAGGTTTCTTCGATGTTGTTGTGGTCTCTGGCACCATCAATAAGCGTAAGCCCAGCCCTGAAATTTTCACGAAAGCATTAAGGACTTTACATGTTGACGCTTCAAAAACAGTTTTTGTTGGTGATACACCCACCATTGATGTCAAAGGCGCAAAAAACATTGGGATAAAGGCTATCCTAATTAAAAAGAAAACCTCTGCAACAGACATACCAAAATCATTCATCTGGAAACCCCCAGAAGAAAATGCGACTGTCAAGCCAGACAAGGTTATTAGAAATTTAAAGGAACTACTGCTTGCACTTGAGGATTATTAATCGCGAAATAATAACATATATTAGGGTCAAAAGAAACATTTATATCGGCTAAGACGCCTTCACATTCATTTTGGCGAATGATAGCTAAACCCCGCAATTAATGGCGGCGGCTCAACCCCGACCATAAAGGCGTTTAAACGCCCTAGAGAATGAGGACGGTTGGCCTCCAGTTGCGGGGACAAACATGTGGACCTGACACGCTCACATATGTTAGGTCTGAATTGGGCTTTGGCGTATAGTGGTTATTTCCCTCCAAATCCAGTTGGCTTTGCGGTTGTACAATCAATAAGCATCTGGCTTGTGGTCAGCCAGGAGCCGTAAATCCGGTTGATCCTGCCGGACCCTACTGCTATCGGGATGAGACTAAGACATGCTAGTCGCGCGTCTCCAAGCCACGGTGGAGGCGCGGCACACAGCTCAGTAACACGTGGCTAACCTACCCTTGGGACGGGGACAACCCCGGGAAACTGGGGCTAATCCCTGATAGGGGAAGATTCCTGGAATGGGTCTTCGCCCAAAGGGTGTCTAGACCATGCTTCTAGGCGTTGCCCAAGGATGGGGCCGCGGCCGATCAGGTTGTTGGTGAGGTAACGGCTCACC
>CAZHWZ010000021.1:0-23269 GCA_964535965.1 uncultured Candidatus Bathyarchaeia archaeon
TCTCTAACTCTTCGCTTTCGTTCATCTGTTGATAATCCGCAAACTTTGGCGTGCCAGTTCACTATATCCCAAGGAGTGCTAACCCACAGCATTTTAGGTTCTTGAAAAGCTATGCCCAAAAGCCCGCGCACCTTATCAGGATTCTTTCGTATGTCGTATTCGCCGACGAAAGCTGTGCCTTCTGTTGGTCTAATGACTGTTGCAAGCATGAGAATGGCAGTTGTTTTGCCTGCTCCGTTGGGTCCCAGAAACCCAAGGATTTCCCTGTCTTCAATCTCTAGGTTTAGACTGTCTACTGCCACTAAGTTTCCGAACTTCTTTGTAAGGTTCGTAATCCGTATTATTGATGGCATCCACGCACCAGATGCTGAAACAACTACAATCAATGAACTGATAGATAAGATTTATCTTGACAGTAAATCCAAGGCGGTTTTCTCAGCTTTTTCCATGATAACTTGCTCATCCAAAGTTTTCACCTGCCTTTTCTTCATCAAGATTTTTCCGTCAGCGATGACGGTGTCCACATCACCTCCACATGCAGAGTAAATGATGCTCGCGTAGATGTTATGCAATGGTTTTAAGTGAGGCTTTGAAAAGTCAATTAATATTATATCGGCTCTCTTTCCAGCTTCGAGGGAACCAATTTTTTCCTCAAGTCCCAATGCTTTAGCTCCATTTATCGTTGCCATCTTTAAAACTTCATAAGCTGGCAGAGCTACGGGATTTTGGTGGATGAGTTTTTGGAGTAAAGCCGCAATCTTCATGGTTTCAAGCATGTCAAGCGTGTTATTGCTGGCTGGGCCGTCTGTTCCCAAACCTATATTGATACCTAAATCCGTCAAGTCTTTTATTTTTGCTGTGCCCAAACCAAGTTTCATATTAGCCACAGGAACATAAACCACATTAACACGGCGCTTAGAGAGGATGCGCATGTCCTTCTTTGACAAATTTATGCAATGAGCGGCAAGAACGTGACCTTTTAAAAAGTCTATCTTATCCAGAAATTCAACTTCGCTGGAACCATATTTCTTTCCAAACGCTCTAAACATAGTTTGGGTTTCAGCCAAATGCAAATGCACGCCAACATTCAACTCAGAAGCTCTTTCACTAATCTTCGCCAGCAGGTCTGGACTGCAACTGTAAACTGCGTGAGGCCCAAGCATTGCGCTCACTCTTCTATTGGCGTATCCATGGAAACTTTTTGCAAAATTCACACTTTCACGAAGCATCCTTTCGCCTAGCGCCTTGTTCCCAGCCTCTATTATGCCCTCGGCTAAAGCTCCTCTTAAACCGCTTTCCTCCACAGCCTTTGCAACCATATCCTCATGAAAATACATGTCGGCAAAACATGTTGTTCCGCTTTTGATCATTTCTAAGCAGCCTAGGAGAGCGCCTGCATATACATCTTCTGATTTGAGCTTAGCCTCCAAAGGCCAGATGGTCTTCTTTAGCCAAGCGTCTAATGGTTGGTCTTCAGCTATCCCACGGAAGAGGGTCATAGGCACGTGTGTGTGGCAGTTGATCAAGCCGGGCATGGCAACCTTTCCCTTAGCGTTTATTTTTATTTCCGCTTCTATGTTGGTTGCAGATGTATATTTGCCGACGAAAGTTATTCTTCCGTTTTTTATGGTTATGGCTCCGTCCTCTATGAGACCTTCACCGTTCATTGGCAAAATGGCGCATCCATGAATCAGTATGTCTGCTTTTTCCAAGAGTGCACCCTTTTTATGTAGAGGAAGAACTAGCAATAAAAAGTGTACTAGTATTATGTTGTAAGAAACTTTGTGCTTGCTAAGTTACATCACTGGTTTTGTTTCTTCGATCTTTTTTAAAAAATGACGCAAAGCGGGCTGCGGAGTACTCTCTTCTATCAAGGCTCCTTTGGCTACTCCAGGTGTGCCTATTTTCTTGCATATGAAGTTGAGCGAATCTTCTGTGAAGTTTAGCAGGTTCTGGCCTTCACTTGTTAGGCTATACACTTTCCTAGGTCGCTCGTTGCTCATGTTCCATTCGCTTTTCACATACTTCTTCTTCTCCAAAGCGCTCAGGAGCGGGTAAATGGTGCTTGGTCCAAAGTATACCCCAAAGGTTTTTCGGATTTTTGTTATTATTTGGTAGCCGTGCATAGGCTGTGCGCTCAAGAACTGTAAAACTATCAGGTCCAGGAGGCCCTTCATCAGTTTGACCTGAACTTCTTTCGAATTGTTGTTCATTATGCTTCCCCTTTTGCGTTTTTGTCCAACAGTTTTTATTGTTGGACTTTGTTCAATATGCCCTTTTGGACATATCTCAAGACTTTATACAGCCTAAACGGTGATATAAAGTTTCATGCGTACTGCAAGCATAAAGAAGCATAACAAAGCATACTAGAATTTTTCATTTTCTACGTAACTTAAATAAGCCAAAACATGAATCTGTTCAAAATAGATAGTGTTTGAGAGTGAAAAATTGACTGAAAATTTTCGAAAAGAAATTGTTCAACGCATAACCAGAAACTTGCTCGACGTCCAAATACTAAGGCTTATCCAGACGCAACCAATGTGGGGCTACAAAATAAAGAAGTATGTGGAAACAAGATTCGGCGTAAAACTGAGACACAGCGCACTATATCCACTGCTTAACGCATTAGAAAAGAAGGGATTCCTAGTAAGCCAAAAGCAAAAGGAAAGGGGAAGAACAAGAAAGGTATACGCAATAACCAAAAAAGGAAGAGAATACATAGAAGCCTACAGCAGTATACTAAAAGAACAAATACAAAAACAAGACATAAAATAAAAAGATGCAGAATGATAAAGAAAAGGAATAAAAAATTAATGAAAATAGCGCTTGAAACTCTTCAAAAACATGGGAAAAATGCTTTTGATATAGCTAAAAGGACTATATTACAAGAAAAAATTGAGTATAAGCCCATTAACGACGCTCTTCGCTACTTTTCAGAAGAAATTTGGCGTGATTTTCAACATCCAGCTTTGCTTTCACTTGCATGTGAAGCCGTTGGCGGAGACCCAGAAATACTATTAGACATTGGCGCCTCAATAGCCATGCTTTCAGGAGCCGTAGATATACATGATGATATTATTGATAAATCAGAAACCAAGGCTTCAAAGCTGACAGTTTATGGAAAATTTGGAAACGATATTGCCCTTCTAGTGGGAGATGCTCTACTATTTGAAGGACTATCACTATTGTATGAGGCATGCGAAAATCTTCCGAAAAATCAGGGAAGAAAAATTCTAAAATTATCGAAAAATGCCTTTTTTGAAATTGGCACGGCAGAAGCCGAAGAAACCAGTTTTAAGGGAAAACGCGACTTAGAACCAGAAGAATATCTTAATGTAATAGAGAGGAAAGCAGCTGTTGCAGAAACTTGCATGCGGATTGGTGCTATTCTCGGAGGTGGCAAAATAAAAGAAATTAATGCGCTCGGTCATTATGGAAGAACACTAGGAACGTTGATGGCTATAAGAGATGAATTCATAGATGTTTTTGAGCCAGATGAGCTTAAGCATAGAACTGAAAACGAATGCCTACCTTTACCTATTTTATATGCATTTCAGAATTCAGAAGTAAAAGATAAAGTTATTCAGATGTTAGAGAAGACGATAATATCTGAAAACGATGCGTACGAAATTGTTGAAATTATAATGAACACAAAGGGCGTTCAAGAATTGAAAAAGAAAATGCGATTGCAAGTAAAGAAAGAAATTAAGAACTTAAATTTGATTAAGAATGAGGAAATTTTAGAGGAATTAAATCTACTATTGAGGGCTGGAATTGAAGACCTATAAATACCTGAAAATCGTTTACAGCCACCATGCTGCTCGAATTGGTCTTACTTTCTTAGCCTTCATCTTATCTCCCAATCGTATTTATGTTCAACACATATCTTAAAAGCTTTGCGGTTATTTGCAGCTATTATGTACAGAGAATACATTTTTGAAATTCTAAACGCTTATCTATCCTCAAAATACATCAAATCACTTTGAGAAGACAACATGGTTTTAATTAAAGACAAGACTCCAGTCAAAAAGGTATTTATGAATATCTTCTTAGTAGTGAATACCTTTATCTGGTATTTCTTCGCTTTCGCTTCATTAAGAAAGCTTATCGAAAATGCGAATCTATCGTTTTTTGAAACCTCAACTATATGGACATTTAATTTCGGTGGAGCTGCAATTTCTGCCATTAGCAGCACAAAAATAGCAGGCTGGTTTAAGCAGCGAATCTCTTTCATCTATATGTGGTTGTTTATCGGATTTTTGTCTTCTTTAACACCGATTTTTATGGATGCTACACCATTGAATCTTACGCTAGTATCTTTCTTACACGGCGTGTCTTTTGGACTCGGCATGCCCATATGCATGGAATATTTTGCAGAAACTATAAAAGTTGAAAATCGTGGTCGCATTGGAGGAATATCCTTTTTTGTTATAGCCATTGGAGTTTTTCTTTTAAGCATATTGACCATGGGAAATTTTATTGCAGAGGTTTTAATCTCAGCGACTTGGAGAGGAATTGGGTTACTTGCTTTATTCTTCATCAAGCCTCTTGAAAAAACTCAAAAAGGAAAAGCTCCTTCTTACATTTCTATTCTCAATAGCCGAGCATTTCTTTTTTATATTGTCCCTTGGTGGATGTTTTGTTTGGTAAACTATATCTGCGTCGCTGTTCTTTTTGAGTTCTTCGGAGAAGATTTTGTCCTTTTTTCATCAGTGTATGAGAGCATTTTAATGAGCGTGTTTGCTGTTGTTGGAGGATACCTTGCCGATGCTATTGGACGTAAACGTATAGCCATAGTAGGTTTTGCCATGTTAGGTTTAGGATACGCAGTATTAGGGATTTATCCTAGGCTTATGTTTAGCTGGTATTTTTACACAGTCGTTGATGGCATTGCTTGGGGAATCTTCTACGTGATATTTCTTATTGTTTTGTGGGGAGACCTCGCTTCTGATGCACCTAGCGGCAATTTTTACGCTCTTGGAGGTTTACCCTTTCTACTTTCACATTTTCTGCGAATCATAATTGGTTCTTATATTGGCGAAACTATTTCAGTATACACAATTTTCTCGTTGGCTAGTTTCTTTTTGTTTTTGGCTGTTTTTCCTTTGATGTATGCTCCTGAGACTTTGCCTGAAAAGAAAATTAGAGAAAGAGAGCTTAAGCAATACATTGAAAAGGCGAAAAAGATTAAGAAAAAGTATACTTGAAATGTGAATATGTTACTTTATAGAGGGGAAAGCTACGTTCTTTCATGTGATATTAACGACCGAGTGTAATCTGCAGTGTAGATATTGCTTTGGTGAGGCATCGGAGGATGTGGATTCCGACTTTTCAGGTTTTCAGGTTGATTACTCTTTGCCTAAGAAAATAGATTATGATGTTGGCTTGTTGGATAGATTTTGTAGGCGAGACCCTGATTGCTTTTTGACCTTTTATGGTGGAGAACCTCTGCTTTGTGTTGATGAGATTAAGCTGATTATGGATAATGTGAAGGCTAAGCATTTTCTAATCCAAACAAATGGTTTGCTCTTAGACTGTTTAGAACCAAAGTATGTTAACCGCTTTCACACAATCCTTGTTTCCATAGACGGTGATGAAACCTTAACAGATTTTTACAGGGGAAAAGGCATCTTCAAGAAAGTTGTTGACAATTTAAGATTGATTAGACAGAATGGTTTTAAGGGCGAACTGATTGCGAGAATGACTGCCATGGAGCAAACAGACATTTACAAACAGGTTACATGGCTCCTAAACAATAATAAATTTTCGTTTTCATCTGTCCATTGGCAGCTTAACGCTAGCTTTTGGGCGAACGATTTTGGGCGGAGAGATTTCAAAAGGTGGAGCCGAGAAAGCTACAATCCTGGAATTCGGAAGCTCGTTAAGTTTTGTGTTGACTATATGGAAGAGAATAGAGTTGTTCTTCGGCTTTATCCGTTTCTTGGAGTTGCTCAGTCGATTCTATATGGCGAGGAGAGGAGTTTACTTCGGTGTGGCGGGGGATGGATAAACTATGCCATACAGACAGACGGCCACATCGTTCCATGCCCAACCATGTGGGGAATGAGAGACTATTATCTTGGGCACATAAGTAGTGCAGACCCGCTAAAGTTGAAACAGGTTTTCGTTGATGAACCATGCACAAAATGTGATGTCTATAATATTTGCGGTGGACGCTGCCTATACGCAAACATTACTAAGCGGTGGAGCACGGAAGCCTACAGCCTAGTATGTAACACTGTAAAAAATCTGATAGACGCAATAGCTGAGGAAATGCCAAGAATGCGAAGGCTTATTGAAAGTGGAAGGATACGCCTAAAGGATTTTGAGTTTATGAAGTACAACGGATGCGAGATAATCCCTTGATCTTTTGTTCGTTCTGAGGGTCTCTGCGGAAAGTTATACCCCCTCTATAAATACCTTGAAGTTCCGGTTGACTCTATGTTAGAATTTGTCTTCTTAGTTTCGGTCCATGGACCATCGCGCCGGCAAAACTCGTCAATCAACTCAGCCGTTCTGCTAGTCACTCGAGTTGCCACAACTTTCGTCTTTTCAGCTTTCATATTCATTCTCTCCAAGTACACAACCGTAAACATCAGCGAAAAACCCATAAAAGATGGGTGTTAGAAGTCTTATCAATACAAAAAGTAATACTATTACACATAAGATTCTATTGTTATTAAATTGAGGGATTTGCTTGTCAGAAAAGAAGCATATGTTTAATTGCGTTAGATGTGAGTTGTTTAAATGCCTTAATCTCTTTGAGAAATCAAAGGATTCGATAGATGCCGGAAATGAATTGTATGTGTACTCTATTCTTGGGAAGAAAATAAAGGAGAAACTAGATTTAACGGCATATGTCTGCGTCAATGGACATTTCTTAAATGCTTCATGTTTTCTGACCGTTCCAATTTATACAGACTACAAGGGAAGTTACCTGAGCGATATTCTGATTCAAGCAACAAGAGACTTCAAAGGAAGCATGTTCCTTGCATTTTCCGGGCATTATAGACAAGCAATGCAAGTTCTCAGATGCGCCTTTGAGACCATTATTTCTGGAGTTTACTTTCAGAGCGACCTTGTTAGCCTTAAGGAGAAAAAAGTCGATACTAAACACTTGTCCAGATTGGAAAGAAGATTCAATGAATGGAAAAAGGAAGGCCGAGGCGATATTCATAAAACGATAGAAACTTTAAGACGAATTAACTTTTTAAGCGTAGAAGAAGAAGACCATTGGCATGAGTTATACCGTCTTCTCTCAAAATTCATCCATACACCAGAAGAGTTCGTTACTTATGTAAAGCATGCAGGGGAACGCAAATTGAAAGGGGATATTGTGTGTCCTGCAGCAACATACTTTAATGAGGAGCAATTAATCGAATGGTCCGATTGTTTTCAACGTGTTTTCGCTATCTTGCTAAAAACCATTGCCGAGTTTCATCCAAAAGTTTTTAACACAGAATCTGGAAAACTTGCTCTGATTAGACACATAGAACCTCAACTGAAGGACTTTGGAGAGAAAATAAAGGTCTGCGAAGAGATTCGCCAAATACTATCAACGATTTAAAGTCCCAATCAGTTCTTAGGTTACATCATAGCTTTAGGCTATGAACTGCAAATGCCGATTTTGGTCTCTCCATTAATCCTACGTGATACCTCAAGACCTACCCTCTACGTTTTTCAGAACCCCTCTAGGTTCTACAATGCATTTCTATTAGGTTTCAAATATGGGCCCCTAGAACAGTTGCACACGCATAAGGAAGTACTTTTATCTGCTTCAACATCATCCTATCTTGTGATTAATATGGCAGTTAAACTAGAAGGCGGTCCAATGCGTGGCAAGATAGACGGTGACGCTATAGCGGAAGAAAATAAAGTTTATAATATTAGCGGCATGATCACGGGGAATTTGGAAGTTAGAAACAATGCAGTTGTTATTCTTAATGGCATGGTCGTGAACAATTTGCTCGTTTATGATACAAGCAAAGTCACAGTTCATGGAATGGTATGTAAGTCTATAATCGTTGACGGCGGCGATGTTGTCATCTACGGAATGGCAATTGGCGATGTCGTAAGAAAAAGGGGAAAAGTCATGATAGATAAAAATGCAAAAGTCATGGGAAAAGTCGCTATATGAAGTAGCCGTGAGTTTTGAAGTTCTACTGCAAGTCTCTTTCGGGCTTTGATGAAGCTTAGTCTCTTGTTATCTTAATGTTACAGAAATTTTTGCTGCTGAAGGAACACCATAAGGCAAACTTCATAGCGCTTATTAGTCCAAGTATCGCTTCTCTTTTCGTCAAACTCACCGTCCCTCTATGAACTGCAGCTTTTCTTAGCTTATTCATTGCTTTTAAAGGCTCCATTGCTTCTGGAGGGAATTTCCTTTTATTATTGATTTCTTGTATCAGGAAACCTATGGGAGCTGAAGGTGCCTCCCCATGAACTATTTCTTCATATACATCTGCCAAAATTGTTTCCACCGATATAGCAGATGAGATTATAGCCATCCGCCACTCTCTTTTATCTATGTAATCTAATGCTCCACTCAAAGAATCTATTATATCTCTGCTCATGTTTTTATGAGCCAATTCATCCACCCATAAGGCAGCGACTGCGGGGTAAAGATTATAAACAAATCTTTGCGAATGCCGTTTACCTTCCTCTTTATAAATAACCTTAGATTCAAAACAAGGTATCGCGGTGATAAAAGACCTAAACTCGGATAATGCCTTTGGAGTTAGAGAAGCAATTTCTGCAACAAAGTCCGGTTCCGCTTTGTCATCTATGCTTATACTCATAGCGTCTTGTATATCGCTAAAGTATATTTGGGGTGGGAAAAAGAAAAAACCTTCCTCTTTTTCTTCATACAGAATAAAGTATTCAGCATACATAACTACATTCCCATAATCTGCCCATTTGCTTACTTCCTTTGGACATATATCCTTAAATTTAACCAACAAATTCAACATATCATCTAAGTCCTTGTCTAAAAACAATGGAACACCTGCCTCTCTCATAAATTTGAAATACTCGCGATCGCTTGTTGGTTTCTCAATTTTAAAGCGCCTGTGGCGTTTCTTTGCTTCACTTGATAAAAAATCCCAAAGTTCTACTATTGTCTTGTGTGGAACAATCAGGCGAGAACAATATGCGCCTACTTGAATTGGATCATATAAAAAGCTAATGACCGAATTATTCATCGTCTCCTCCTTCCTCTTGTTTTTCTTGAACGTCTGGATGGTTTTTTCCTTCTTGGCATCTATGTTCCTCATGCACAAGTATGTGCCAAAGAAATACTTTTGGTTTTCCCTTATGAATGCACAAGTTGAACAGAAAAAAGGGAATTGTGCGGGGGATATCTCCACTTTAGGCGCAAGTACCTCACCCCGGCCACTTTTCATGGACTTTTACTCGACCTCGTTACACTTGGGGATTATTCACGTTTGCGGTAGAGATGAAGACCTCCCGAGTATTTCCTTCAGACTTTAAACATAGCTGATTCAACTTCTTATTCTGAGTCGACTCTCAAACCAGTCAATGTTAGTCTTTCCACTCCACATACCCTCAAGCATAATGCTTGATTTCGCATCGGCATCATATATCTCAATTTCTGAGAATGTTATAGCTGCCTCTATCACCGCGTCGACCAACTGTTCAGACGAAATACTGATGGTGGACGTGTCGGGATCCGCTACCGCAAAATAGAGGGAATCCATGCCTTCTGCACTTGCAGCCATTGCATTCATTAAATCCCTCGTCACGAAAACGGTAAGATAAGGATCTCGTGACTCCATTATTTCTCGCCTAATAAAGGCATCTGCATGGTGTCCACCTTCAGCTCTTCTGAAATCCGCCAAGAATGATGAAGCAAGAGGGAATGTGGAAATCAGAGCTCCAAGCGCTTTTAGTGCTTGCACTTCTGTAAGAGCGTAAATCATCAGTCGACGATCACGGTCTTTTTCTTTGGCGCGATTGTACTTGTCTTCAATTTCAATTATCGCGAGTCTCGGGATTGTCAGACTTTGCATAAACTGGAATATTGACTCAACGTCACGCGTTCTTAGATGCGGTAAAACTACTCTGGACATAAGATGATGAACTATAACTCCTGTGTCGAGTGCCACGGTCCTATTGGCTGTTATCTTCATGAACCATTCTCTGAAGCCCGCAAAACTTAACCTGTCAAATTTCAATTCTTGCCCGGGTCTTAGCATATACGGGTAGTATTCACAACGATGATCGATGAGACCTGTGACCCTCGCCAATGACTCAAAAACAGTTTTTTTCTGTTCTTGATTGCATATCTGAATAGTACTGCCGTCTCGACAATACCTAAATAGAGTTCTTCCTTCTGATTTGATCTCGATCGTCGATTTTACTGTAAGAATACTGGTCAATTTGTCCTTTGTTAGGATTCCTGACATCCGAGTTTCCAACTGTAAGAATTGTCACGTCACTTATAATACCTGCGACTAGCCCGGGCAAAAGAGATGTCACATCTCTTATGATTTATGTAGAACATCGGAGACATCTCCATTTGTGGCGAATTCGAAATAATTTCCTAATTCTATTTCAGGCGGTTGTAAAATGGTCAGCTTCATCAAAGTTGAAGATGAACCTCTAACAATGCCAAAATCTAAATCCAGCTTTAGCCCAATTATGAACTGGTGAATTCCGTGTCTTTGACACTGCGCGATGCTCAGCATCTCTGTTGGAAAAACTTCAGGAAGATTAACGCGAAACTTGACTCGGAGAGAGGCAAGGGCTGGACGCCTTTCGTGATGGTTACAGACTTATTGGAAGAAGCTGGCGAGGTGGCTTCGGTGGTTAAGGGATTGGAAGGCTTCAAGCCGCCCGAAAAGCCGAAAACAAAGGAGATGCTAGCCACGGAGCTCTCAGACATGCTTTACATAATCTTTGTTTTAGCAGAACACTACGGCATAAACCTAGAAGAAACATTTCTGCAAACAGTAAACGACTACCTACTAAGATTCATTAAATAGTATCAATGGTTTATTTTTACTCTACATTAAGGGATTTGGCAACACACACGTTCGAGATTTTCGAACAACTGTTCCAAAGCATAGCGTTAAATTCGTTCGATATAATAAAGCAAATAGCATAACCAACGAAGGTAGGCTTGTTTGCCTTCCAATAATAAGGAGCGAGAAGAAATTTCAGGAAACACCTTACGTGTATATTGGTACCTTCTGAAAAAGAGACAAAGTTGCGGAGTTAGAGAAACTCAAAGGGCACTAGGCTTTTCAAGTTCAAGTACAGCCCACTATCATCTTGAAAAACTGACATACAAAGGCTTCTTGACCAAAGACTCTTACGGAAACTACAAAATTAATGAAGAAGCAAAAATTGGACTGATTAGCGCTTTCGTCTTTTTCAGAGGTTTCATGTTTCCAAAGCAGCTCCTATACGCAACGGCAACCTCCATCATGTGCGTTTTCTTTGTAGCGCTCTTCTGGAAGACCCTCACATTAACGGTTATCCTTGCATTGTCCCCTGGAATAATGGCTTCTGGCATCTTCTGGTATGAAACAGTGAAGGTTTGGCGGAGTCTGCCCTCTTTTAAGAGGAGTGTTCGATAATTTTGAAAGTCGTTCGAAAGTATAGATTAAAATCCTACAAAAACGGCTTAAACATTGGTGAATGAAATGAAAAGAAACATTCTCGCAATGTTAGCTATAGAGTTACTAGTCATAACCCTAATAGCCTCTGGAAGGACCTTACATTCGCCTTCGATAGCAAGCGCTTTCCCAGACGAAGGGGAAATAGACACAAGAACGGAATACTCTAACGGAAGCATAAGTTCGCCCCATCCAGGTCTAGCCCTATGGTACACATGGATAAACACCAGCGACACTCAGATCATCTACTTGGCTTATCAATCCCACATGTACAATCCACCAGTCGTCACATTTTTTGGTCAACATTATTATACTGAGAACGACACAGAAGTCTTCGTTGGAAACACCCTGACTTCGATGGAAGTCTATAATGACACCAACGGAAACGGCGTACCAGACATAGACTTCGCTACGGGAAAAAGCGAAATAGTGCATTATTTTCTCGTCAACAGTTCGGTAAGTTTTGAGGCCACACCTATTGAAAAGTCTCTGATAAACGATGTGCCTCATTATAAGTGGGGCATCCGGTATGCTACTATTGATGGATATTTAACCTCTGAGGATGGCTCTCCTGCCGCAATGGTTATGCTTGATTACCTGGCTTTATCTTATGATTTCTACATCCAAAACAACGTATCCTACCTTAAAACAAACTTCAGCATCGGGAAAATATTAGACATAACTCCTCTCTCCAGCGTCAACGTGACGTTAGAAGGTCTTGGCCTTTCCCTTCTCTACGGAACCACTATTATTACGATGAAGCCCTACGTTACCATGGTTAACGGAGAACCATACAATTCCACCACAGCCCAAGCCTCAGCAAAGCCAACAGAATCGAGCGAAATCAGAATTGAAAATGCTAAAGCCTACGAGTTCCTCTTTGGGCAAAACTATACTCTCTTCAGGGATTCGCAGGAGGAAGTCTATGAGTCGCAGTCTGCTGCCGTAGCTAACCGAAGCATATCTGGTAATCTACGAGTGTCAGTTGAATGGTTGCTACATGACTTAGAAGGCGTACTATCCGACCTGTTTCCGAGAATGAGTAGCATGAACGCGCCAATCAACCTTGATTACAGTGTCTCTTCTCTTCTCTACAGAGTGTGCTATCCAAGATGGGACGGTTGCAGGCTTGAGCACGATCCCACCTATGTAGCTTACCTGAAAACAGGGATTATCCCAGAGATAAGCCCACCTATGATGTTCGTAATTGCTGCTGCGCTGATGGGTTTGGTTGCTTTGATGGCTGCACTAGTTGACCTAAGGAAAACAAGAAAAATGTTAAGACCACTGATGCATAGTTCGGCGACAGTGTAAAAGCCATAACAATCACCCACTAAAGACTCCTACTTCTTTATGCCTGAAAATGACAGAAGGGCTGGATATTTCATGCCATATCTATCTATTAGCTTGCCTAAACTTTTCTCCACATAGGCATCATACCATACTTGGACATGGCTCAAGTCTTGCTTTGCAAGCTCCGGCGAAAACCAAATATCAGTCTCAACCTTTTCCACAAGGATATCTGCAAGTTTAGCTCCTTTCATGGCTTCAACAATCTCAGACGGTTCAAAAAGCGAGTCTCCACTTTCCTTATGAAGCCTAATGTAGGCTTCCTCAGCTTCATTTCTTGCTTCGGTGCTCAACTCGATGAGGCATACCTTTCTGTTTTTCTTAACAATTCTAGCCATCTCTTTAACAATCTTACCCACGTCTTCGGGATGCTTTAATTCTTCAAGAAAGCGATAACCCACAACAATGTCTGCAGTCTCGCTAGGTATGATGCCTTCGAGATTGGCTGCATTCGCTTGGATGAAGGTAACCCGATGCTTAACGCCCCACTTATTTAGATTTTCCACAAACTCCGACAGGTACTCATCAGAAATGTCCACAGCCAACACTTTCCCCTTTTTTCCCACAGTCTTTGCCAGAGAAAGAGTAAATCCGCCTTGTCCACAACCTATATCAGCCACGGTCATGCCTTGACGCACCCCGATTTTTTGTGCAAGGTTTAACTTCAGTTTAAAAATTGTGTCTTCGAGCTCTTTGGAATCCGTTATATTCCACATCATTCAACTCCTCCTAAAATTCTAAGTTGTTATAAACTCCGAACGAGTCCTTATAAGGACCCCGTTATTATTCCGTAGAGCAACCCAAAAGTTACACTGCATGCCCATGTTATTAGCGCATATGTCAACACAACTTTCCATCGTACAATCCTTGAAACAGCCGTCATGTTTGGTATATCATAGGGCTGTCCCATTAGCCATGATAGCAGTGCAGCATTAGACATTCCCAAATCACGCAGACTTTTTCCTAAGACTATTTCGACAAGCGTTGGAGTATAAAGCGGGCCGCCGATAACTGACGCTAGAAGTACTCCTGTTATTCCAGTCAAGTAGCCTTCAACAATTTCTTGTGGAATATAAGCTGTAACATAACCCACCACGACAAGTCCTACAATGAAGTATGGCAGTATTCGCTTAGCTAGGTATCCCCCAAACTTTAAAGCTGAAAGCAGTCTTTCGTCAAGCGGAGGCTTAACGATTTCAATGGTTTGCTGAGACGCGCCTTTGTTCTGTCTGATTTGATGTTCTTTCTCTACGGCTCTTCCCCAACTGGTTTTAGATATTATTATGCCAGCAAGCACCGCTGTCATTATGGAGACGATTATACGCACTCCGGCGATTTCCCATGAGAGAAACTCTCCAGTTATGAGTATGGTTAATATGTTTGCGGCTGGAGCCATAAGAAGAAATGTTATCGCCGGACCTATCCCTGCACCAGTGTATAATATTCCTGCGAAGAGAGGAACCATAGTGCACGAACAAACGGTGAAGAACGGTGCTAATCCCGCTCCAATGGCATAGCCAGAAACTTTGCCACTGCCCATGTATTTTGTTATCACCTCTTTAGGCATGAATTCATAAACTAAGCCTGCAGCCGTAAATGCGAAAAGTAGGCATATCCACGCATGAGAGAAGTAGTCCCAGAGGTATTGGAACGGAACCTCATACCAGCTAAATCCCGAGAAATCCTTTGGCTTTAACGTAGGAGCTAGAGAATAAGCCATAATCCGCGTATAAATTAGGTAACCTACAACCGCAAAAACAAAAAATAATAGGAAGGTTGCTCGAATTTTTCTGACGTTTTTTCCATTCATTTTCTAAGCCTTACTCAGTCGCTTCTTTCACCAGCCTTGCAACTTCCTCTTCGTTTGGCACTCTTCCCATGACCTTAACCACATCGTTGATTGCAATGGCCGGGGAAACTAAAATCCCATACTTGTTCACGATTTCTTTTGAAATTATGTTAGCCTTTTCTACTGTCACGTTTATTCCGGTTTGTTTAAGTTTTTCAGCAGCCTTTTCTACGACTTTTTTAACTGTTTGACAGCGCATACAGGCTGGTTCAGGTCCTATGACTTCCACTTTTACTTCTTTCATGTGAGTCACCTTGGAAGGTAATACGAAACATAACAATATTTAAATATTGCTATAGAATTTTTTACTTTAAACACACATCTAAAATCAAAAATCAGAACGAGTTTAATGCGTTGCAACAAGAGCCTGGAGGAATGTCATGGAAAAATCAAAAATCAGAATAGAAATTTACGAAGGCGATCCGTTTGGCAGCGCTTGTTGTGGTCCTGGCACACGCGCAACTTCTCCTGCTGCTATAGAAAAGTTGCGCAAGATGTTAACCGAACGAAACCAGATTGTACGAAGACTCTCAGAGGAGTATAAGGACGACATCACTGTAAACAGAGAAATAGTGAGCCAAAAACGATGGGATTACCCAGAGCATGCAAGAAAGCTGATGTTTGAAGGCAAACCTCTGCCCTACATTTTCATCAACGAAGAACCTGTCGTGATAGGCAAGTTTCCATCCTACGAAGAGTTCACGGCACTGCTGAAAACTCGTCTACAGCATGGATAAAGAATGGTGCAAAGGGACAAATGAAGGTGATCAGAATTGAGTAGCGGAGTTATTAAAGTTAAAAATTGGGAAGAGTTTAAGCGTTTGGCTGTTAAACTGAAACCTAACGCTGTTGTTTATAATATAGAACAGAGTGGACTCTCTCCTACAAGGGAACTCACATGCTTAAGAACGATAATCCCATGTCAAGAAACATATTATGTTTTTCTCGACTTTCCACAGGGAGAGAAATTAAGGGAAACAGGTATTCCGTTACATAAGGATAACAAAGGAAACCGTCACATAGAAGATGAAGATGTCATAAATTTTCTGAAGACTCAGCTCAAAAGAGATTATCTAACTGTTTGTTCATATTGGACAATTTGATATCAATATTTAAATATCGTTATTAGCTAATCCTAAATCATGAAATGTTCAGAAGAGAACTTAAAAGTTAAGGCGAAGATTTTCAAAGCCTTAGCTGACCCTGTTAGGCTTCAGATGATCGAGTTTTTGCGTGATGGCGAGAAATGTGTTTGTGAGATTGTTCCATATGTTGGAATAGCTCAGCCGGTGGTTTCTCGACATTTAAAGATTCTTAAAGACTGCGGGCTGGTAAGGGATAGAAAGGATGGAAACAGAAGGCTTTACACGGTTACAGACCAGCGAATATATGAGATAGTTGATGCTGCCACAAAAGAATTGATTGATGTTCTTTCAAGGCGAATGATTGAACAAATAGTTTAGAAAGGAGTGAGAATAAAAAAGAAGCGAAAAGGAGTAAGCTGAGCTCTTATGGAAGCACGTTTTGAAGAAATACAGAAGAAATACCGGAATGCCAAGCGTGAAGAGGGTAATACCGATCTTCTATCGTTGAAACTGGAAATTGAGTCGTTCATAAGGAACTTAGGGGCTTCCGACGAGGAAGACGAAGATTTACTGGCTGAGGCACAGGACATGCTGATTGATCTGATAAAGATGATTGAAGAGAGTCGTTGTCAACCATTGAGACCCAGAAAACTTTAAAAATCCCCCACTCAAGCCTTACCACTTTTTCACTTTCTACATTCAGATTTATAGGAAAAGTTCAATTTCTTTTGTCTTTCCTGTAGTGAAAACTTGGATTAAAAAATTTAAATTATGTTTTCTCTTGTTCAACACATATTTAAATATCTTGCTTCAACTTATGCATCTAGTATAGAAATCTAAATACTCGAATAGGATTCGTTAGAAATGTCTAAGCACAAGTTGAACAAAAGACTTCTAAGGTTGTTTAGCTCAGGAACCTGTCTGAGTGAGGATGCGTCAAAATATGCCACCGAATTGAAACAGATGGCCGACGAAGTTGCAAAAGCCAAAGTAGCTGATAAACAAAGCAGGTTTTTCAAGGCCTTGGCAGATGAAAAGCGGTTAAGAATTCTTAAGCTTCTGGAAGTTAGGGAAATGTGTGTCTGTGAGGTTATGGTTGCTTTAGGTTTAACTCAGCCCACAGCCTCTCATCACTTAGGAATTTTGGAAAATGTAGGATTGGTAAAGTACAGAAAAGAAGGAAAATGGATCTTCTACAGTATTGCTGATCCCAAACTTGTAAAAAGCATGCACAAATTGAATCTTTTGTGACTTGATGTTGAGAAGAAATTGGAGTTTATGCCTCGTTTTTTTGAAAAGATTATGACGTCCTTTAAAGAAATCATAACAATAGATTTAAATACTTAGATATTTGCACTCTGCTCGCAGGCGAGACAATTGAAAAAGATATTGGTCGGTTTTGATGGCTCAGAGTATGCAAAAAAAGCGCTGATAGAGGCAATTAAGATTGCGAAGAGATTTTCGGCTGAGGTAACTGTTGTGAACGTTTACCATGTCCCCACTGGAGAGGAGTTAAGCCAGAGAATTTTGGAAAAGGCCAGAGTAATCTTAGAGAATGGAGATGTTATGTTCAGACTTGTCTCGGTTTTGAGTACTAATACACCAAAGGTCATCACAGACATGGCAAAACATGAGAAGTTTGACTTGGTCGTAGTTGGGAGCAGAGGAATGGGTGCCGTCAAAGCTTACTTGATAGGAAGCGTCTGCGATAAAATATGCCATGACTCTCCAATAAGCGTGCTTATTGTAAAGTAGACAATGGAGGGAGAAACTTTGACGTCTGAACAAGTATCTATAAAAAGAGAGGCGACTCTTGGAATCTTCGAAAGATACCTGACTCTCTGGATAGCTTTATGCATAGTTACGGGTTTGCTTATCGGAAAGTTTCTGCCGCAGTTCGGACAGTTTATGGATTCTCTAAAATTTAGTAAGCTGTCAATTCCTATTGGAATCCTTCTGTTCTTCATGATGTATCCAACAGTTGTGGGAATACGATTTAGTGATATAAAAAAGGCGGCGAAAAGACCGAAGCCGTTACTTGTAACAATAATTGCCAACTGGATAATAGCACCGCCCCTAATGACACTTTATGCAAACACTGTCTTGTCTGGGAACCCGCAATATATTGCAGGAGTCATACTTCTCGGTCTCTCACCATGTACTGCCATGGTTATGTGGTGGATGTTTCTTGCGAAGGGTGATTTGGCGCAGGGATTGATAAACACGGCAATCAATGCTTTATTAATGCTGTTTCTTTACGCTCCTCTTGCAGCCTTATACCTTGGTGTAAGTAGCATACCAGTCCCGTGGGACCTAATCGCCGTTAGTGTCTTGATTTTCATAGCGCTACCAGTGGCATCAGGAGCAATTTCTCGAAAGCTAATATTAAAGAAAAAAGGGGAAGGCTGGTTTAACAACACATATATCCCAATTGTTGGAAAAATATCCATCGTCGCTCTGCTAACAACCTTAATAGTCCTGTTTTCATTTGAAGGAGAAATTATTCTCAATAGCCCTTTTCTCATCGCTTATCTTGCGGCGCCTAACCTGCTTCATTATGCTACAATGATTGCATGGACTTATCTCCTCGGATATTTTGCAGGATGGGAATATGAGACTACCATAGATACTACTATCATAGGATCAAGCAGCCATTTCGAAGTAGCTATAGCTGTCGCTACGACTCTTTACGGCATTGGATCAGGAGCGGCACTGGCAACAGTTGTAGGGCCCCTGATGGAGGTACCACTAATGCTTTCAATGGTCAAACTCGGTTTACGAACCAGAAAATACTTCCCGAGAAAGACGCGTTAATCCCATCTACTACATAGGAAAACAAAAGCGAAAAGATTATGATTCTCTATGGAGAACAAAAATAGTGGATTAAAAATGAAAAGAGCTGCTTTAATTGTCCGACAAACTGAGATAAGTAGAATATTTCCCAAAGGTTTTCAACTTCTATTAGAGAATGACGCTTCCTGTCTTGACGCTATTAAAGCTGCTGACGAGGAGATAAAGAAAAAATGCGGAAAGTTTCCAGCAAAGGATTTCAAGAATCTGCTTCACATGGTTTACCATCCTTATGAAGATAGATTTTACAAGCAAGTTGCGATTCAAGCATACGTAAAGTCGAAACCACTCCTAGACGTTAGGGAAAACCCAAAAATGCCATTACCAAATGAAACAACCATAATTTTGGTTCCTCAAGGCGGATGCCAAACAGACTGGGAAGAACCAGTTAATCGCTGATAATAAAAGAATGAAAAAAGGAGAAAGCGGCTATAGTTTCTTGTAAACCTTGTCTCTTTCTCTTACGCGTTGAGCAACCTTTAGTCCTATGCTTTGTCCAGCCTCAGCCCTCTGAACATCTTTGTGCTCAATCTGCATAGATTCAACAACTTGCCCAAAATCTGTGGTTGGTCCCTTAATGACCACAGTGTCGCCAACGGCAAGAGGTGCTGTAAGCTCGATAACGGCGACGCTGATTTTTGTGAAGAAATGTGCTACATGCCCAACTTCAACGACATTCTCTTCACTCAAACATATCATCTCCTAACAAACAATAACAACGCATCCACATAAATAATTTATTCAACGAACTTGCCTTCCAGATGAGTCGAAAGAGCCCTAACGACTTTCACATGCAAAGTTTTACCGAGCAAATTACCACGACCTTTTATCGCAATGGGCTTGTAGGCAAAATTGCGCCCGACCCAAGAACCAGCAATCTTGCCAACCTCATCAACAAAAATCTCACCAATCCACGCAACCCAACGCTGATTCTTTTCAAAAGCCAACTTCCTAGCTAAATTGGCAACTATGCCGCTTCTGCGCTTAATCTCCGGGGAAGGCACGAAATCCTCCTGCATTTCAGCTGCCACCGTCTTGGGTCTTGCAAAAAACTTTGAAACGTTAACTATGTCTGGTTTAACCTCTTCAATCAACCACAGAGTCTTTTCAAAAGCTTCTTCGCTTTCGCCTGGAAAACCGCAAATGACATCCGTGGCTATTGTAGCTTCTGGAAAAGTCGCTCTAAAGGCATTTACTATTCTTTTGAAATCATTTACGGAATAAAATCTTCTCATGCGCTTCAGAATTTGGTCGTCGCCGCTTTGCACGGGCAAGTGGATGAACTTGAAGATTTTTTCGTTTTTGAATACTTGAATTAGGTCTTCTAGAATATCCATCACCGTGTTGGGGGTCATCATGCCGACTCGAACCCTAAAATCTCCTTCAACATTGCACAAGGCATTAAGTAGTTCTGCAAGGTTTGTGCCCTTGTCTCTTCCGTAACAGGCTGTGTCTTGCGAAGTGATCCAAAATTCCCTCGCCTCTGTTGCTAGGTCTTTTTTCGCTCGTTCAACAATTTCCTGAATACTGTAGCTTCTTAGGCGCCCTCTGGCGAAAATTACGCAACAGTAGGCACATGAGCCTAAACAGCCATAGTTTATGGGGATAATGCTTATTACACGATTCAACCGCAATCGAGGAAGATTAAGACTAGGCTTAGCATTGACAGCGCCTTCTAGGGCAACAACTTTTTCACCATTCGAAACACGTTTCACAACCTCAACAATCATATCGCCTGCTGCCGGCCCCACAACTCCGTCAAATCGCACTTCTTCGCATAACCTTTTGAAATTGATTAATGGTAAGCACCCTGCAGCAATCAGCTTTTTGTTTGCTGGAACCTTTTTTAAAATTTCGATAATTCGGTTTTCCGTTGGTCCTTTAACAGCACAAGTATTGTAAATGACCAAGTCCGCTGCTGAAACAGAATCCACTAGTTTGTGTCCAGCTTCCGCTAAGCATCCAGCCAAAACTTCTCCGTCAGCTAAATTTGTGGAACAGCCGAAACTCTTAAGGAAAACCTGCATAGTTCTCCATCGCAGTACATTAAATGCTTTAACAAGAAATAAAAACATAAAGGTTGCCAGCAACAAGAATTTACAGAAATCTGAAAGAAAATTTTGTAACCTTTATAAAGAAAGAAACCAACATATTTTAAACATGTTTAAAGCATATTATATAGAAGTATAACTTTAAACTGTGAATTCTGAAGCTTGCATGGAGGGAGAGGTTGAATGAAGCTGATTACGCTCTATCTTCCTGAAACTTATCTTAAGGCGTTAGACCAGCTTGTGAATGAAAGGTTTTATCCTAATAGAGCTGAAGCGATCCGTGTAGCTATCCGTGATTTGATAAATGCTGAGGTTTGGCGGAGGAACAGTGTTGGCTAAAGTTTGTCCTTCAGAGCATGCGCTCAAGTATACGTGGCATGATTTAGCTAGCGAGGGTATTCGATATTCCGACCGCTGTCGCATTGTGGTTCTTGGTGTTGGGGGAGCAGGCAACAACACTTTGACTAGGTTAATGGAGATGGGCATAACTGGTGCAGAGTGCATAGCGATAAACACGGATGCTCTTCATTTAATTAATTCAAGGGCTCATCAGAAAGTCTTGATAGGCGAAAAGCTCACTAAGGGGCTTGGAGTGGGCGGTAACCCAACGCTTGGTAGGGCGGCAATTGAGGAGTCGAGGAAGCGCATTGAGGACCTGCTTTCCGATGTTGATATAATTTTCGTAACGGCTGGTTTGGGCGGCGGAACTGGAACTGGAGCGGCGCCAGTTGTTGCTGAGATTGCAAGGCGAAAGGGAGCAATAACTGTAGGTGTTGTGACCACACCTTTCCGCATTGAGAAGGGTCGAATTGGATATGCTGCTAATGCTTTGACTGAGATGCGGAGACAATGCGACACTGTTGTGGTGATAGACAACAACAAGCTCATGCAACTCGTGCCGCAATTACCCATAAACGAGGCATTTAGGGTAGCAGACCAGGTCTTGGCGAACATGATTAAGGGTATTGTTGAAACAATTACAGCCCCAAGCCTCATTAATCTCGACTTTGCAGACTTCAAAACTATTGTTAGACGGGGCGGAGTAGCCGTTGTTGGCGTGGGCGAGTCAGATGCGCCGAATCGTGCGGAAGACGCTGTGCGAAACGCCTTAAGAAGCCCATTGTTGGACGTGGATTATGCTGGTGCAACCGGAGCATTAATACATGTTACCGGTGACAGCCAAATGACTATTGAGGAGGCAAACCGTGTTGGGGAAATTGTCACAGAGATGATGGATAACGATGCTCTGGTTATCTGGGGTGCTAGAGTGAACCCGGAACAGGATGGCAGATTAAAAGTCACTCTGGTCATGACGGGCGTAAATTCTCCGCACATCCTAAGCGGATTCGGAACGATTGCACCGCAACTTTTCAACTTAGAACTCTATTCAGAACCAGAAAAACCCCTAGGCATAAACTTGAACCTTTATCAAATGGAAAACTTCCACTAACCTTCTCGTTTAAAACTAGAATTTTCTTTTAAGGACTAAAAGTTCTCTTTTCAACCTTACTTTTAAGGGTATGGCTCCGCCAAAGGGATGGCATAATCCTCTACTTATGGCCTTGATTATCTCGTCAACTTTCAATTCAGCATCCACAAGAGTGTGGGCATAACCTATTTCTGGAGCATAATGGGCGTCGCTGCCGGCTACCTGAGCAATTCCGAGACGGGAAGCAATTTTTTGATTATGCTTTACAGAGTAATTAAATGGGAAGGCTGATGAGTTTATCACCTCCACTGCATCAAACTTTGAATTTACGTGTCCTCCTAAACTTCCTTTGAAAAAGGTTGCCGGATGACAAGCCACTGCTAAGCCACCAACCTCATGAATCTTATCCACAGTTTCATCTGCGCCCAGGTTTTTTGGAATATGTTCCCGAACGTTAAGCCCAATGATATGCCCGTTTAAACTTGAAACTTCAATGCCTGGAATGATTAGTAAGTCTGTGTTCTTTGCCATTTTTAATGCGCCTTCAAGCGTGTCGTGGTCTGTTATGGCGACTCCGTCTAATCCACGCTTTTTAGCGTAAGAAACCAGTTCTTCTGGAGTAATCAGGGAATCGTAGGAAAAGTGAGTATGAACGTGAAGGTCAATCTTAAGTTGCAAATTTCCACGGCCACGATTGAACTTAGACAACCTCAGCTAAACGTTCTCTGGCCTTGGCTAACATCTCATCCAGCTTCTGCGCGTCAGGTTCTATTTTTCGGAATAAAGGCTTGGCCTTAGCTATTTTGTGGTTGGCTGGCAAAGGCTTTAAGGCTTCATCCCAATTCTGTTCGTGGACATTTCCCGGCAAGTTGAGGGTTTTCCAAAGTTCTTCCGCAGCAAATGGAATGAAGGGGGCTGAAACTATCGCCAGGGCTTTAACGACTTGTGCTGCCATGTAGATGATGTTTGCCGCTTTGCCTCTGTCCTTCTTAATCAGGTTCCATGGTTCCTTCTCA
>CAZHWZ010000022.1:0-23014 GCA_964535965.1 uncultured Candidatus Bathyarchaeia archaeon
ACGAAAACGGATGCACGGTCTCCATATGCGGAGAAGGCCCATCAAACCTGCCAGACTTTACAGAATTTCTCGTGAGAGCTGGAATCGATAGTATATCTGTAAACAATGATGCAGTAATCGCTACCAAAAAGCTCGTTGCAAGCATAGAACAGAAAATAATACTTGAGCAACTTGCTGAGCAACGTGAAAGAGCCCCTAGTCTTCTAAGCCGAAAGTCAAAACAGGACTGGGAATGGGCAATAGGACAGTAGTTTTAGCATCTCTTTCCTTTGCTTTAACGCGTTTTCAAAACCATGGAACGTTTTGGATGTGTTTACATGAAAAATTTTGATTTCGAAGAAGAAAGAGTAAAGCAGGAAATACTTAAACTCGGAGCAAAACGCGTTTTAATTCAGCTCCCCGAAGGTTTGAAGCCTGAAGCCCCACGCTTAGCAAAAATCATTGAAAAATTTGGCGCACTGCCGATAGTTTCTGCAGATCCATGCTATGGAGCGTGCGACTTGGCAACCGTTGAAGCCGAAAGCTTAGGCGTAGACTTAATAGTGCATTATGGCCATTCGAAACTGGTCAAGTATGAGCGGGTCCCAACAATTTATGTTGAAGCCAGAGCAACGGTGAGCGTGAATGACGCTGTTGAGAAAGCCTTACCTATGCTGGAAAAATGGCACAAGATAGGTTTAGCCACCACTGTTCAGCATGTCCAAACTCTCGACAGTGTTAGAGAGATTCTACTACGTGCAGGAAAAATAGTTGTAATAGGCGACGCTGGACACTTAAATTATCCTGGACAAGTGGTTGGATGCGATTACAGCAACACCAAATCAATAGCTAAAGACGTTGAAGCTTTCCTCTTTATTGGCGGCGGACAATTTCACGCCCTAGGTGTAGCCTTATCAACTTCGAAGCCAACGATAGCTGCCGACCCATATGATAAACGGGCATTTTCCGTTGATAAAGAGGCTGAAAAAATTATTAAACAAAGGTGGGCAAGCATAGAAGAAGCAAAAAAAGCTAAAAGCATAGCAGTTTTAGTCGGATTAAAACTTGGGCAGAAGAGGCTGGAAGAAGCTTTCCGTATAAAACAGAAACTTGAAGAGAACGGGAAAACAGCGCATATTTTCGCTGTTAGAGAAGTTACTCCAGAAATACTCATAGAATTTCCAACAGTAGACGCTTACGTGAACACTGCCTGCCCAAGGATATCCCTTGACGACTCTTCAAAATTTCAGAAGCCTGTGCTAACTATGAACGAGGCTTTAGTAGTTCTTGGCGAGTTATCTTGGGAAGATTTATGCAGAAAAGGATTATTCGAAAACTAGACTTAGAGATGCTGCTTTCTCAGGTTAAGCCGCATCCTTCTCCCATGCCGAGCCTTGAGCAGTACACGATCCCCGCTGATGTTGCAGCAACAATACTTTACATAGCAGCCTACACAAATAACGATATTATTGATAAAACAGTTTTGGATTTAGGCTGTGGTACTGGAAGACTGGCTTTAGGGGCAGCGTTCTTAGGTGCGAAACAAGTTGTGGGTGTGGACATAGACAAAACTGCGGTAAAAGTGGCTTTTGAGAATTCAGTGCGAGTTGGCTTAAAGGAGAAAGTGCAGTGGGTTGCCGCTGATGTAGACGCTATGAATGGAGACTTTGATACTGTTTTGCAGAATCCTCCTTTCGGTGTTCAAAGAAGAAAAGCCGACCGCAAATTTCTTGAAAAGGCCTTAGAAACAGGCAGAGTTATCTATTCACTTCACAAAAGCCTAAGCACAGAAAAAAACCTCGTAAAAAAATTAAAGGCTAATAAAACCAGCATCATGCAAGTCCAGCCTTCTCCCTTCCTAAAAAATTTCGTCGAAGAACATTATGGAAAAATAAAAGCCGTTTACGCCATGGTGATGACAATTCCGCACATGTTCCGTTTTCATACGAAGAGAAAACATGAGTTTATGGTTGACTTATATGTTATAGAAAGAAGATGAAAGGCGTATGGCGACTAAAATATTTGTTTGCCTAGAAATAGGTCCGGAAGGAACTGGCGTCTTTGTTCCAAATTGTCCAGGGTGCTGGGTTTTCGGGCGAACACCAGAAAGAGCCTTAACAAAAGTAAAGATTGCAATTGCTGAATGGCTTGAATGGATGAAGAGGCATGGAGAGCATGTTCCAATCAAGACTAAGGATTTTGAGGTGGAAGTTGCAGAGATGATGAGAGTCGATTATAATCCTGTTAAAGCTGGCAAACCAGAACCACTATTTTGGTCTGAAGTATCTACAATAACCAAGAAAGATATTGCAAGAACCCTCCGTTTAATGGCATATTCCCGTGAAGATCTGCTTAAGTTCGTTTCTAGCTTAGGCAATGGATGCCTCGATTGGTTACCTCCAGACAAACCCCGCACAATAAGAAATTGTTTACGGCACATAGCATATGTTGAACCGTGGTATATAACTCGCTTAAACGTTGACTTACCGAGTAAATACCCAAGAAAAGTGTTTGAAATGCTCAATTGCACGCGTAAAATAGTTGTCGATTATTTGAAGAGTTTCCCTCGTGAAAAAATGCATGGAATCTATCAACCAGAGAAAGACCGAAGTCCAATCTGTAATCTGTGGACTGCAAGAAAAGTGCTGCGGAGACTAGTTGATCATGAGAGGCTGCACACAAAATACATTGAAAAAGTAATACGAATGTATGAAGAGAAGAAGTGATGAAACAATTTGCGAATGTTTTGTTGAAGCGGCAAATCAGAAGGTTTATTGAGGTGATAGAAAAGTACAAATGTGTCATTTAGCGAATATTTGTGTTTCACGAAGCGTAAAAGTTTAAGAGCGTAACTTACAAGATAAAGGGGAATTTAAATGAGTGCACAATCCTCTGAATCAAAAAGCGGTCACTTGGTGCTGCCAGGCGAACGCCTAGGCGTAATTGAAGAGTTTATTCCAGACTCCGGAACGTACGTGAAAGATGGGGTCATCTACTCTAAGGTTATTGGTCGTGCCTTACTTGATTTTTCGAACAAGCGAGTTTTGGTTTATCCATTAGTTTATGGAGCAAGGGTTCCTAAAGTCGGGAGCATAGTTCTGGGACAGGTTTCAAACGTTCAAGCTGAAAATGCCAGCGTGCGGATCTTCCAGGTAGACAAGAAACTAATTTCAGGTGTTTTCACAGGCGTCTTACATATTTCCGATGTGCAGCTAAGATATGTTGAATCAATGTTTGATATATGTAAACCAGTCGACGTCATGAGAGCCAAGGTAATCAGCGAAAAGAACAGGGTTTACCACTTATTCATTAAAGACAAAGATTTGGGTGTGGTTTACGCTTTTTGCTCGCAATGTGGCTATATGCTGGTACTAAAGCGTCAAGGCTTGCGCTGTCCAAGATGTGGGAAAATTGAAAAGCGTAAAACCGCGTTAGATTATGGAAAAGGAATGACATGATGTCGAAAGGAGATTTTGTAAATGAAAGTTAAGATATTGGAGAAAACATCAAACGAGCTTAAGATAGAAGTTGAAGGTGTTGGGCATAGCCTCTGTAATCTACTTCAAAAAAGGCTTTTGGAAGATGAGAATGTGGATTTGGCTGGATATGACATACCTCACCCTCTAGCTTCAAACCCTGTAATTTATGTTCGTACAAAGGGCGATGTGAAACCTGAAAAAGCCCTAAGGAAGGCTGCGGAGAAAGCTCGGGATATGAACAAAGATTTCGGCAGGATGCTTGAAAAAGCGCTTAAAAAAATTTGATTCGGTTCCTTATTGTTGTGAGTAGCTGGCTTAGGCTGTCAACGAGGTTGTTGGTTTTCTCTAGCACTGCAACGCTTTCATCCAAAGTGATGTAGTTGTTGAGCCAGGCATAGACTATTAATGCTTCTGCTGCATCCGCCAGCATATGGCGGGTCACCCTTGACGGTAGGTGTTCTCTTAATCCGGCTTTTCTGAGGGCTTCTGCGAGCGCGCTTCCCTTAACTTTTGCGCCTGAAGGTTTTCCTCTTCTGTTAGATAAGGCTAGTGAGTAGATGAAGTTTATGTATGTGTCTCCAAGGGATGCTAGTCTATGATCTGTCAACACTTCAGCTATGTTCCTATAATTTTTTGTGAAAGAGAATGTTCTATCAGTTTTTTTCAAAGCAAGCATCTCCGTATAGCTGTTATTCTTCGTTAAACTTATAATGTCTCTCTCCTCATATTTGGATGGCATTGTCGAGGGATGGTTTTGAGTTGTAAAAAATTTCGTGTGATTAAGCCCGAAATTCGCGTTTTGGGAGTTGATGACGGAGTATTCACTCCCCACGTGAAAGGTCTTGTGCCCGTTGTTGGAGTTGTTTTTCGAGGCGGATACTGGCTTGACGGCGTAATGCGCACGAAAGTAAAAGTGGATGGGTTTGACGCCACAGATAAAATAGCGGCGATGATAACAACTTCGCCCCATTACAAACAGTTAAGGGTCATAATGCTTAATGGGACAACATTCGCGGGCTTCAACGTCGTCGACATCAAAAAGCTCAACTTGAAAACAAAACTTCCAGTCATAGCAGTTACACGCGAAAAACCGAACTTTAAGGAGATCCGCGAAGCCCTGAAGAATTTGCCGAGGAGCAAGGAACGTTGGAAGGTCATCCGTAACGCCGGAGAAATATTTGAAGTGTTCACCAGAAATGTAAGCGAAAAGGTTTACATGCAAATCTCCGGAATTTTTGAAGAGGATGCGGAAAAAATCTTGAGGTTAACTTCCACTAGAAGCAACATTCCCGAAGCTTTACGCGTAGCACATCTTATCGCTTCTGGAATCAGCATTGCTTAGCCCCGATCTTTATCGCAACAAGAAAAGGTTTAAAAGGGACCATGTTAAGGGAAAACAAACGGATAACGGAGTACCTAGCTATGGAATTTTGTCCTAAATGCGGGTCTCGTCTTGAACCAAAAAGGGGAAAAACTGGCAAGGGGGAATCAGTGATGTTTGTCTGTCCTAAGTGCGGCTATAGAAAGCGCGAATCACGCAAGAAGGTCAGACCAAAGGTTGCAAAAGTCATACAGCACAATCCGCAGCAACTAGTAGCAGTTATAGGTAAGGAAGAGCAGAAGCTGCGAACACTCCCAACCGTTAGAATTGAGTGCCCAAAATGCGGAAACAATTTGGCTTATGTTTGGCAGGTGCAGACAAGAGGCGCCGACGAATCTTCAACACAGTTTTTGCGCTGCACGAAGTGCAACTATACATTTCGAGAATACAGCTAACATGGATTCTAAGTTATCGATTGTTGGCATCCGAAGCAGTTTAGCTTTTTTAAGGTGAAATGTGTAATTTTAAATGCATTATGCTTAAGTGTAAAGTCTTTTATAACAACTAAACATATCCATTAGAAGGGGGACTGCCATGTTCAAACTCAAAGTAGCTGACGCCAAACTCTTAAGGGACATGACCACGGCCATTTCTATTCTTGTAGATGAAGCCACATTCAAACTTGAACCCGAAGGCTTAAAACTGCGGGCAATGGACCCATCACGTGTTGCCATGGTTGATTTTGAGTGGCCTAAAACTGTTTTCGAAGAATACGCGTGCACGGAACCATCAAAAATGTGCATAAACATAACCGAACTATTAAAACTGCTTAAAAGAGCTGGCAAGGACGAAGTGGTAGAGCTTTCTCTTGATGAGAAAACCGGGCGCCTACAAGTGAAAATAACCGGAAAATACACGCGAAACTTCACGATGCCAACACTTGAAGCCTCAGAAGAGGAGGTGCCAACACCAAAAATCACCTTCAACGTCAGGGCTAAAGTCACAACTGAAGGCTTAAGCCAGGCAATTGAAGACGCCCAGCTTGTAAGCGACCACGTCCGAATCGAGGCAGACGCTGAAAAACTGGTTTTAAATGCAGCGGGCGACCTCATGGGTGCAACAATATCACTTCAAAAAGGAAGCGACACGCTCCTAGACTTGGAAGCCAAAGAGCCTTCAAAAGCAACGTTCAGCCTAAGCTATCTATCAGAAATCATAAAGGCAGCATCCGCAACATCCGACATAGCAACACTGGAATTTTCAACAGACATGCCCACAAGACTGGATTTCCAACAAACAAAAGAGGGAAAACTGACTTTCTATCTAGCACCGAGAATTGAAACAGAGTAACGTGAAAACGAAAATGCAGCTTGCAGCAGTCAAATTCGCCAAAAATGATTTAGCAAAATATCCTTTTCTCAAAGAAACCACAGACTACGTGAAAAAACTAGATTTAAAAATAGAAGATCTGACAAACCCAGACTTCGCAAAGGTTCTTGAACGTGCCGAGGAAAAGGTTGAAGAAGCAATCTTATACACAACTGTCAGCCGAAAATTGCGCAATGAGGATATTGAAATTCTATCCTTTCCAGTTGCAATCATATTAGCGATAGCGACCGAAAATTCCTTCATCAAAAGAAGATATGCTCTGGCAGAGGCAAAACAAGGGTACAATGACCTGAAATTTGAATCGAAAGAAAAAATTTTGGCAATTGCGCAGAATTTTGGATGGAAGCTCGCAGTAAATGGTAATGCTGAAATACCTTATGAATTCACACTTCACTTCGCTGATTACCTAAGAAACACAACACATTTGCGAGAGAAAAAATGGAAACTCGTTAACCGTCTTTTGTCGAAGGGAAATGTTTACCTAACGAGAAATGAAACCGCAAGGTTGCTAAGCGAAGAAATCCGTAAACAGATTGAAAAACGGCTAGAAGTAAAAGAGCTACTGAAGTTTCCACCAAAAATAATGGACGCAGCAGAAAGAGTGAAGAAATTGTCGGTGGAAAAAATAGGACAAGCTGAGATGGAAGGCTTTCCAAAAATCATAGTGCAGCCAGCCTTCCCACCGTGCATAAACACCCTTTACCAATCAATCTTATCTGGGCGCCACCTCTCGCATATAGGCAGGTTCACTTTAACGTCTTTTCTTATAAACATTGGAATGCCGCCGGAGAACGTGATTGAACTTTTCAAAAACTTTTCTGACTACAATGAGAAAATGACCCGCTACCAAGTTGAACACATCGCAGGGGAGAAAGGTTCTCGGACACGCTATATTCCTCCAAAATGTGACACATTAAAAACCCACGGAGTATGCATAAATCCAGACGAACTATGCCATAGAATTCGACATCCGTTAGCCTACTATAGAAGGAAATATTCAACTTAAGCCTTTAATTGCTTAACGTATGCCCCAAGTTTTGATAACTCTTCTTTAAACCAAAGTTTGCATGTTATTATGAATATAGCAATTATTACAAGCGAGTAGATGGTTCCCAAAGAAGCACTGGCGAGATTCGCAAGCCACGGGTCTCCCATCGGGATCACATCCACCCCGCTTACAAGCAATATGTAATTTCGCCACATAGCCACATAAACGAATCCTATTGCAATACATACGAGTACAAAAAGTGCAAATATTTTCCTATCTTGATGCAGAAGATAAAATATGAGCAATAATCCTGCGATCCAAACGACAAATTGTTCATAGATCGTTGGGAAAGTCAATTGAAACAGACATGCAACTCCTAACATATAAGTTCCAGTATAAATATAATCCTGCGAGTTTACCTTGGATGTTCCGTAAGTTTTGTAGAAAAAGGCGATCGTAAAAATGAGAAAAGCTAACGCAGCTCCAAAAGGATAAAGCCACCATCCAAGCTCAAATCCAATAAGCTCGAACAGAAATCTAAAGGTTAAACCATACCCGACCGAAGATGAAATGATCGTTCCATAAGTGTAGAATTTCATTTGCCTTCCATAGAAGTCTTCTCCTGGAACCGTATTAATCAGTCTCTCATAACTTGTGAGCAACACGGGCGAATTTGATTCAAAAAAGAATGGAACAAGTAAAATGCTGAAAATTCCAGCTGCCAAAAGTAAACCTTTAACAGCGGATTTCCAGTCTTTTCTCAAATAGACTGTTGACAAAAGCGGAATTGAAGTTGCGATTC
This sequence comes from uncultured Candidatus Bathyarchaeia archaeon, assembly GCA_964535965.1. Classification (GTDB taxonomy): domain Archaea; phylum Thermoproteota; class Bathyarchaeia; order Bathyarchaeales; family Bathycorpusculaceae; genus CAZHWZ01. Next base: position 7,959 of record CAZHWZ010000022.1, read on the forward strand.
CCACCGGGTTGAGAATTGCAGCAAAAACTGCGGACAAGCTAGCCTTTAAAACATTATAATTACAGATTAAGTAGTATGTAAACACTATCAGAGCAAACATGAAAATTGGATCAAATTGGCCAAGTATCCCCGATATATAAACTGTGAGAGGATTAAGCAAATATAACCCAGCCGCCACCACTTTATTTTTTGGCGAAAATTTGTTAGCAATTCTTTGTATAAAGTAGAATGAGCCTAAGTCGCTAAGAATGGCTGGAAGCTTCGTAAACAATAATTCAATACAATATACATCTAAGGCTAGAAACTGGAAATCTCGAAATCCAATTGCTCTTAACAAAGCGTAGGGGAAGTAGGAAGCAGTTTCTAAATATACAAATCCAGGCAGACTAACCCATTGTGCTCCAAGAACCCCCGAACCGAAATATAAGGCACCGATTTGAGCGAATATTTGAGTGTCATCAGCGTAAGCTGAAATAGAAGCCAAAGTCAATCGCAGAGCCAAACCAATTATTAGTAGGTTTCTAAATGTCTTCTTATCGTCTCTCAGCACATTCTTTTTATGCATATAATATAAAGCAAAGGTTAGAGCTATTGGTATTATTCCTGCGATTGTTAAAACAAAGAAGGACATTATTGACACAAGTTCTTCGTTTAAGCTTGGTATTACAAATGCACTGTATGGGAGTTGCGAAAAAGTAAACTCAACCTTTTTTAGTTGTACGCTCTGCAATTTATCATTTTCCGCGGAAGTAAATATCAATGCATTGTCTCCATTGTCCATTAAAATGTAAAGCGGTTGTATGGGTTCAAAATCAGAGTCAAACGGAATTGGTCTTCTCCAATCGACATAGATGCCGATATCATTTAAGAGACTTGTATGAGAAAAAACAAAACCGCATCTTACACCCGTTAAATCATCATTATGCTTGGATAATAAGAATACGGTGTATAAACTGTTTGAAGATCCATCCATCGTATAGAGAATATATGCTCTTTGCAAATGAGGATTATTTTCAAAATTGTTTACGATGTCTTCTTTCCTAATAACATGGACTATTGAGCCTTCTGGTAATGTTTGACTTTTTCCTTCTGTTATCGCTATACTATATGGTAGTTCCTTCATTAGACTTATGGAGTCTATTGTCACGCTGTAAGATTTATTTGTTGACAAGAACCCTATCAGATATTGCCTAAGTTGTATCCCAACAAAACGTTGATCATATAAACCAAGATCTTCCAGTCTCTGAGCAACATCTATTGTAATATAGTGAGTTCTGCTGTCATCTATTTTTTCACCGCTGTGTGGATATGAAATATTTATCCAGATCCTATTTCTATTTTCCTCTATTTCCGTAACTACTCCCGGATGGTTTTTTAAAAAATATGTTGCAGCATTCCAATCTGGAATGTACCAACCTAGGTGAAAACTTGTTTCTGTGTCGGGTTGGCTTGAAATAATGGTTCGAAGGTAGGGATAGCCCGTAAAATTTAATTCGAGGTCTGTTTGTTGCAAGATAAATAAGGGCAATGTTTTATTTTGATATAGTAGTGTGTTATTTGCATAGGTTCCTGTAATGTTTAGTTTTCCAGTGGAGTCGTCGATCGTTACGTTTTCTCCTTTAACAACTTTCCAATTTGCGCTATCCAGCGATAAAGCCACGTAAGTTACGTTTTGCTTAGGAACCAACGATTGAATTTTCGATCCCGGAGTTGTTACCAAGTTAGCGGTTTGATTTGGGAGTTTCCCCTTAAGCAAAAAAACTGAACTTCCATAAACTGTAAGAACAAGAAATGCAACCAATATCTTTGTGTTTTTTCTCGTATGAATCACCGAAGTTTTTGTTTAAATGTTCTCTCTCGGTTCAGGATGTTTTTGAGAACTTCTCTGAACAGCTTAGCAGATTTGTCCCATGAGAATCTGGCTGAACTTCTCCTAGCGTTTTTTGCCAGTGTTTCCCTTAACTTTTCGTCATGTAGAAGCTTTGACATAGCTTCGGCAAGAGCAGGTATATCTCCAAACATGTATTTTATTCCATTAAACCTATCACTTATAACTTCATCGGGTACACCATCCGTAGCGATGACTGGAATGCCAAGCGCGTTTGCTTCCACGGATACTATGCTAAACCCCTCGATTGGTGAGGTTACAATTAGCGCAAGCGCTTGGGATAACAGTTTCACTTTCTCATCTTCACTAATATCAAGCCTTAAAAAAACAGAATTTTGTAAATCGTAGTTTATAATCAGCCTCTTTACCTTTTCATAATATCTTCCTTCTCCTTTTTTTCCAGCAATAATCAAAGAGCACTTTTCGCCTCTATCTCTTAGCATTTTTAACGCTTCTATGGCGTGATGATACGCTTTATATCTTCTAATCTTGCCCAAAATCAAAAAATATTTCGTGCTCAATTTACTTCTATTTGATCGCTTTGGCATTGCTTCAAGAGTAAACGCTGCTGGCACCACAATGATTCTATCCTTTGGAAATCCTGCTTTCAAAAATTCACATGTTCTAGCTTGAGATGGAACGATAATGTGGCATTTGCGTGCAAGTGTAATGTAAATTTTCTCTAGGACAAGGAGTCCTAAAGCAATTGGATATGGAAATTGATTAAAATAAATAGTTTTCCCAAGCTGATGCCACATTATAACAACCGGTTCTTTCGCATACATAAATGAAAATAAAGGTCCAGCGGGGCCTTCCGCTTCTTCCACTATGATATCTTGTTTCCCTCTTAAATACCTGCGATAAGCATAGAAGTTCGAGAAAATTCTAAAGATTCCCCTTCTTACTCTTATGATTTTTATACCTTGCAATTCCTCTTGGTTTTTGCAACCTTTATATCCATTGCAGAGCATTGTTACCTCATCTCCGTCTCTAACCAGCCGCTTGGCAACCTCAAAGTGGTATAGGTCTCCACCAGCCCATTCAGGATTTGTGATGTCTCTGCTTGTCATAAAGAGTACTTTCATAAACACCACCACATAAGTTCCATAGATATTAGAACAAGCAATATGATTGTCGTTTTCGTATGTTTCTTCGTAGGTATTATCATGTTTAATGAACCTTCTATTCTCTAAAACTAGTTAAGAGGCTTTAAATAATTTGCAAAATTAAAAAGTATATTCGAGGCAATAAAGCCTTTTATTTCAATGGAAAGATAGGAAACGAATGAGCGTGGCGATGTTTGCGTGTTCAAATAGCCCAATTTTGGGTCTTTAAGAGGTATAAAGAATCTCTTCCCGTTTACTTAATGATACTAATTTATGCTTTTGTTTTCTCCTATGTCACGGTTATTAGGTTTTACGCACTGAAAACTAGTGCATACGATCTAGGTAATTATAACCAAGCATTGTATACCACTCTTCGCGGATACGGCTTTCTTTATTACACAGCCGATCTTCCAGTCACCGGAGGCAGCATGATGGGCGTTCACTTCAGCCCCATCTTGCTGATGGTAATTCCAATCTATGCACTTTACCCTACTCCCCCAACCTTGCTTATACTTAATTCGTTTGTGCTGGCACTTGGAGCACTTCCATTGTATTGGCTAGGAAAGTATATGCTTAAAACAAGATTTTGGGGAATGCTTTTTTCAGCTGTTTATTTATTGAATCCAGTATTGCAAGGGATCATTTGGTTCGATTTCCATCCTGAGGCATTTTTCCTAACTTTTTTTCTCTTCTCTTTATATTATGGACTTAAAGGTGAGTGGTTAAAATATGTCCTATTTACCATTCTGACTTTAATGACAATAGAGGATGCTGCTGTATTAATTTTGGTGGGATCATTTTACCTGTTATTAGTACGAAGAAAAGAAACAACACATTCATTACAAATATTGAGACGTTTAGAATTTCGAAGCACCTCTGTGCATTTTAAGTATCCATTGATAACTATGATTTTGGCGATTGTGTGGTTCTTCATCGCTTTGCGAGTGATATCCACCGTCAGTCCTAATAATCCCATGATTAAGGGCGGAGCAACGCAATGGAGCATCCTTGGTGCTGATAGAAAGCTTAGTGTACCCTTACAATTGATAATGTCTCCTCAAAGGGCATTTGCGGCTTTGACATGTGACTGGCCCTTAAAACTAACTTACCTGTTTATTGTTTTCGGCTCTACGATGTTCCTATCTTTCCTCAGTCTCAAGACGCTAATTTTAACCCTGCCGTGGTTGATGATTTCTTTATTAAGCAACTTTTCGTCTTTTTATTATATAGGAAATCAGTATCCTGCATTTTTACTTCCTTCCATAATGGTTGGGACCATCATAGGTGCCCGAAGATTTTTAGAATTTGCCTCCAAGAAAAATATGCTATTTAACGGTCAGAAAATGTTAGCAAGCATTGTATTAATTACAACATTAATCTTTTCCTTTTTATCTAGTCCTCTATATGGTTTACACTTTGGCAACTGGCCCACTTTAACTTATGGAGTAGAACAAATTACAGAACATGATAAAATTGTTGTGCAAGTTTTATCCAAAATTCCTTCAAATGCATCCGTCATAACACAACAGAATATATTTCCGCTAATTTCAAGCAGAACAATTTCCTTTGTAATTCCAATAGGCTCTCATTATCCCCCCGGAACCGATTTTAACACCACTCTGAATGAGTGGCTGCAACAGTCGGATTTCGTTTTAGTCGATTTAAAGACAAGCTTTCTCGAAACCTACCTTATATATGCTTGCATTAAAGATAAACCTTTTGGGGTATACGCATCTAATGATGGAGTAATTTTATTAAAACGTGACTACGTTGGGCAACCTGTTCTGTTCGAGCCATATAGTATCTTATTGAACTGGGATGATCTTACGCTCATTAGCGGAGAAGTGGTGATAGATCCAAATTCTACTAGCCCAAAAGTATTCCTGCATCGCGCACACACTGAACCCCTAAACGATTTCTGGCGTGGACCCCCCGCACCTCTCCCCCCTGGAGAATATGAAGCTACGTTCAGATTAAAAGCTACAAATAACTCCTTCACAAAAATTGCCACGATTAGTGTTTTTGGTTTTCGACTTGAGTTAAATACCACAAAATATGGGACAGAGACAAGCGGTTTTTGGTTTTCCTTCTCATTGAACAAAACACACACTATCGTTTATGCTTCTAGAGAATTGTTTGGCAGTGATTTCTCCAAACCAAACGTATATGAAGATTTCAAGCTCAAGTTTTCGTTGCCTCTCCCTGCTGTAATCGAGTTTAGCGCAACTAACGTATCTCCTTACACAGATCTATATCTAGATTGGATTAACGCAACTCAACTAAGTGTATCGCCCTGACCTATAGGTCATCTCAGCATAAATTTCGATTAATTTCATGATTATGTAATGCGCTTGGTAAAGTAATGAAGAGAGATGGAAAGGAAGGTTCCGTACTTTAAATATTATGGCAAAATGAATACTTAGAACATATAATATCCACGTAAATAGAACACCCTAAGTAACTCGCTAGTATCTTCTGCCTTTAAGTTTTATGAACTCGATTAAACTTATGGCCACAAGATATGGTAAGCGTGTGAACTTCATAAACTTCGACTGTCTACGTTCATATACAACAAATGGAACTTCGTTCACCCTTAAGCCAGCCTTTCTCGCTTTTACCAGCACCCAGAGATTGTATAAATGGGCTTTGGTTTTAACGTCCGCAATAATGATTTGAATTTTTTTGGTATTATACCCGTGATAGCCTTCTATGTCGGAGTATTCCAATCCGAAAAACAACCTAACAAGAGTATTGTAGCACCTGTTTGCTAGTCGATTCAGAATTGGTCTTTTGTCTAATCCTTTGTTCTTCGAGCATATAACTATATCAGAATCTTTTAACGCATGCAAACAATGATTTAAAACTTTAAGGTCAACATAGTCGATTCCGGTAACAATACTGTACTCGCCTTTTGCTTTCTTAACACCTGCAATGACTGCGGTAGAATAATCAGTGTCTATCAATCTTATCAGTCGGATGAACCTAAAACGTTTCTGAAGTTTCTCTATCATATGTGGAGTTTTGTCTGTGCTTCCATTTTCTATAAACAAAACTTCGAATTTTTCCACGAGTTTCTGTGCATATTCAATGAGTTTTAGACTCTGTTCTTCCAAAATTTTTTCTTCATTATGAACTGGAATAATTACTGATAGTGTATAATGTTCATCTTCCGCTTTGATTTCGTCTATGGCTAGAGTTGCAACATTTTTATTCATTGAGAACACTAAACCGCTTTGTGCTAATGATTTTACTTTGTTAATTTAAATGGTTTTATCCTTATCGAGTTTAAGCTCATATCCACAGTTAATGGAGGACCATTGTATTCAGCCATTGTCATAGGTTTAACATCTGGTGTTGTTATTCTCGCCAACTCAAACATAGAAATCTTTTCTTCACCGCAAACATGTAGTATGCCCGTGATATTGCTTTCCACAACATTTTTGATAGCTCTAGCTAAGTCATCGGCAAATAAATAAGTTCCATACCTATCAACAAAGGCTTTAGGATACGACCATTTTTCTCTTGCCACAAAATTGGTTCTTATTATCAACCATTTTTTAAGAGTCGAATATTTAACAACAAACTCGCCCAGAAGTTTTGTTAAGGAATAGAAATTTTTGGGATAGGGTACATCATTTTCTACATAATTGCCTCTATCTCCATAAAATACACATGCAGTGGATATATATACAAAATAACAACTGTTAACAATTTTTTCACATGCCTTTACTTGGTTTTCCGTTCCTTCGATGTTAACATGCCAAGCAAGCTCCTTGTTATTTTCGCATTCTCTGACCCCAGTTAAAGCTGCGCAATGAACAACAACTTCTGGTCTACTCTTTTTTATGTACTCAAAGACCGCCTCTTTGTCTGTTATGTCAAGTTCTTTATGTGTAGGAGCTAATGCATTAGGAAACACCTTGACAAGTTCCCTTCCAAGTCTCCCCGTGGAACCTGTGATAAGCACTTCTAACGCCATAATTGTTTCAACCATTCTTCATTGTTAAAAATTGCTTCTTTGTAGTCATTTATTATTCCTTTATCATATGCATTCTTTATTTCATCAACGGCGAATTCAATGTTCTTCGGATCATCGAACCCAAAAGTCTTTTCTGCAAGGGTGGAATCTACTGCATAATCCCTCGGGTCTTTCAGATCAGTAATCACTGATACATCGCATCGCAATTTCTGCTTTAAGGTTTCAGCAACCTCCATGATTTTGTAATTATTTCCTCCTACATTATATATGCCATTTACATCGCTGTTCAAGGCTTTAATAAACAGGTCTGATATGTCTTGAAGGTGCACAAAAGGTCTACGTTGATGCCCTCCATACACCATTATTTTCCTATCTTGAATTGCTTGTGCTATAAACCTGTTTACGACCAAATCAAACCTCATCCGAGGGGATAATCCAAACAAGGTTCCAAGTCTAAAAATAGTGTAATTATTGCAACGTTTTTTAATTGCTTCTTCTGAAACTAACTTTAACATTGCGTAAAGTGATAGAGGTGCAATTTGGGTTTTCTCCGTGATTAATTCGTTGGGCCTAGTACCATACACCGAGCAAGTTGAAGAGAAAATAAGTTTTATGTCTTTTTTGCTACAGAATTCAGCTAATTGTACAGTCGCCAAGTAGTTGGCATTTATTGTTAACTCTTTATCCACATTTGCTGCGGCGTCGCCTATAATACCTGCTAAGTGAATAACCGCATCAGCATCTTCTGTTGCTTTAAGTAACACGTCGTAATCTCTGATGTCCCCTTTAATCAATTCAAAATTCTTTCCCTTCTTTGTCAAAAAATCGCCATACATTATTGAATCCAAAACCCTAACTCTAAAACCTTTTTCTATGAGTTTTCCCGTCAGAATTGACCCTAAGTAGCCTAACCCTCCAGTAACTAGCACTTTCATCTAGCTTTCACATCCCACACTTCTTTTCCAAAAGTAAAAGGATCAATTCTAATATCATCCTTAAGAGTGTCCTCCAAACTCTTGTTCGAGATCCCTATCAATATTGTATTTTCTTCCAAGGATACCCAACCATGAAAATGCTCAGGTGGGACTATTAGCACGGCGGGGTTTTTTGGACTCAATACATAGGTTGAAATGTTCTTGTTTTCGTCGACAATGACAAATTTAGCTGAACCACTAGATGCAAAATAGCATTTCCATTCCTCTGTATGTTTATGAAAGCCTCGGATTGTCCCCTTGCTGAAATTTCCTACAATGTAAATTCTTTTTATGTTAGGGAATTTACCTTCATAATTCCCATATATCTGATATAGAAATCCTCTATCGTCTAAATGGCAAGGTATCGCAAACTGCTCCGGCTTCATAAACTCCCTTCCAATTCAAATTAAATACCTTTTTAAGGCCATGTGTTTAAATTTTTTTCGCGAGCTAAGTGTTTAATAACTCCTCTATTTAGAACTTTTGTAGAGAAAGACGAAGTTATGGTTAGGTGCAATATGAGCATAAAGGGTCTAAAGGATGATTCTCTGTCGTATGTTTACAGTGCTTTCTCTAGGTATTATGAAGAAAGCGCAAATGCTTTAAGTTTTCCGTCTTTGATGGAAAAACGTGAATTCGCTTTTTTGCTGTTCAACGAACAAATTATGTTAAGACATAAGAGTTTTAAGAATCAGAGTGAGCTGGCTAGTTTTTTAAAAAGTATTACTCCTTCAGATGTCTACTATTCGTGTGCCTACTATGCGGATCCAGTCGCAGATATGGATAGGAAAGGTTGGGCGGGTGCAGACTTGGTATTTGACATCGATGCTGACCATATTCAGACGTCTTGTAACAAAATCCATGATGAATGGATCTGTGGTAGCTGTGGTTTTAATGGAAGGGGTCTTACGCCTGAAAGTTGTTCGGTATGTGGTAGTAAAAAGTTTAATGTGAAGTCTTGGCCTTGTGAACTTTGTTTGGAATCTGCTAGGAAGGAGACTATTAAGCTGGTTGATGTGTTAATGGAGGATTTCGCTTTTTCCGATTCAGAGATACGTCTGTTTTTCTCTGGGCATCGTGGCTATCATGTGCATGTGGAAAGTGAATTGGTTAGGCCATTTGATGCTATTGAACGAAAAGAAATTGTCGATTATGTTTCAGGTTTGGGGTTGGACTTATCTTTTTATGGATTAGATTTGAAAAATCGAAGAGGAGTGCAGGATTTCGCTAATCAGCACTCAGTCAATTTCGGATGGTATAGGCGTGTAGCCCATGAAATACAAAACTTCATTCTAAATGCTGGAGAAGAAGATTTGAGGGAAATAGGGCTTGGGAAAAATGTTGCTCTGGCGATTTTACGTGATAAGGATTTTATTTTGAAGCGCTTATTAGATACGGGAACATGGAGTTTTGTTAGGGGCGTTGGCCTTGAGTCTTGGAAAAAAATAGTCAAACATTGTGTGAGGTTGCAATCTGTACAAATAGACACAGTTGTTACAACAGATACTCACCGTTTAATAAGGTTGACAGATACTTTACACGGCAAGACTGGTTTCAAAAAAGTAGAGTTTTCACTTTCAGCTATACATGATTTTGATCCGTTCAAAAGTGCAATAGCCTTTAAAGGTGGTGCAACTACCGTTTTTGTTTCTGATGCACCTGAGTTTAGATTAGGTGATGAAACGTTTGGTCCCTATAAAAAGCAAAGGGTTGAATTGCCAACCGCAGCAGCTGTTTTTCTTATTTGTAAGGGTAAAGCGGAGGTTGTAGAGTGAGATGTACGATGAGCTATATGAAGTTTGGAAACGAGAGCTTGAAAGCGTTGAGCTTGGAGCGCTTTCTTTAGATTTTTACTCCAGAATTGCTGATTATTTAAGAAGACTTAAGGAAGAAAGCCGCATGCTTGACAAAAGGACAGTGAAGGCGAGTCTCCTCAAAAGCGAGATGCGAAATGTTAGCCGCATGCTTCGTGAACTAATTCGAACACGCTACAGAAAATTGGTTAGAAAAGTAGTTAAGGGTGAAAAGGTTTCTTCAGATATTTTGACGGCTGAGGAAGAAAAAATTTACAAGAGTGTTCCCTCTTTTGCGGAGGCATATCGTAGTTTTGCTAGGCACATCCTTAACGGGCATGTGCTGAAAGTTGATGTTGAGCAAAAACGTAAAACATCTATTTTGCGTTTCTTAAAAGATGTCCCTGCAATCATTGGTATAGACATGAAAACCTACGGGCCCTTCAAAGTTGAGGATTTGGCAGCTTTACCTGTCGAAAATGCTAAGATTTTTATTAAACAGGGTTTGGCGGAAAGAGTTGAAGTTTAGTTAGCATAATAAAAATCCATTCAATGTCCGAATTTAAACTACCTTTCTAATGCTTCTATGTTGAAATCAAAATAGTCTTAAATTATTCAGAACCATCTTCTCTATCTTTCCGCTTTCTGATTTTTTCCCATAGAGCTTGGCTTCCAATTATTATTAACAGATAAGATATGATCCATGTTATGGAGTATAACGGGCCATAAAAGTTATGAAACAGTATCCAATCGCCACCGTTTATCGAAATCACATAAATGGAAACTATCCTTAGGATGTTAACGAGGTAGGTAACTATGGCGCCAATGACGAAATAGATTATCCTATGCTTCCATGGAATGACGCTTTTTTTCAAAAATAACAGAATTGTCAACGTATAGATTAGAAGGCTTTCTACACCCGCACACGGCCAAGCTATCGAAAAATTGGGGGAGCTTCTTCCTTGAGAATCAGAAGCACTAAAGGTAGGCATTCCGTCTATTACGCCCCGCCAGGTGGTTTGATATCCCATTAGCTCTAAAATGCTTTTGGCAAGTGTAGCCGTTGGAAAAACAAGAAGCTGGAAAGGTGTGAAACTTCCTGTAGGATATAAATTATCCGTCATGTATGTCAATCCAATAACACCTAAAAAGACCACGGAAATCGAAAACTCTGTTAAGCAATTTATTCCGTATACCAACAGAATTATTAAGCCGAAAAGAACAGCAAAAATCAAATATTCCGTTGAAAGCGGCATCAAATTTGCGTGAGGCACTTTATTCTCTGCGGCTAAACTTTTAATTATGGTGTTTAATCCGCAATAGTTGACAACCACCACATATATGGAGGGAAGTAAAAGAGCCGTTATCGAAGCGGCTGCTCTTATAGACCTTATCTTGTTTATCTTAGTTCGAAGTTTTTCCCAACTCAGTATGATCTCCAAAGAGACCAGCCATAAAAAGAAAAGGTATAAAAATCTGCCTTGCCAAAACCCTTCCCACCTACCTTGAAATGATTCCGGATGCAGAAAATATAACACGAGGACCGGTATGATAAACGAGAGAACAGGTAAAAGCTTCAAGAGAACGTTAAGCTCCTTAATCTTTGTAAGATGTCTAGCATCCATGTTTTACTCGTCCTTTTGAAGTTTCAATAATAATTCAATAATCATTTAAGGATAATGTATCAGCAAACGTTGTAGGATTGATATTACTTATAAATTAGGAACTTAAGAAAGCGAAAGTGGAAAGAGCTTTGGAAATTCTTTAATAGAGATAACTGTGCTAAATAATGGGTAATATTATTGATCGGGGCGGGTCATGTAAAAATGGATGTAAAAGAGGGGTTTATAGGTGGCTTTTTGGTATTGGTATTCATAATTTTTATAATTGGGTTTCTGACTGGAATGTTGGCTATTGCCCTAATGCCAGTAAAACCGGACTCAACAACCCAAGGTTTCATGGTTTTTATTTTAGGTTTCATTACGGGAATGGCAACAATTGCTTTAGTGCTTGTAACAACAAAGTTAACCCAACTAACCAAGGTTTCTTCTTAGGTGTATCAACAAAAATTCGGAAACTAGTAAAAACCATTACAACAACCATTGTGATAATTTCTTTCCTTTTTAACCTCGAATGAATGTGACTGTTTGATAATGGACATAGCGAAAAAGTATAAGAACGTGTGTTTTATTTATGCAAGGCTGTCGTGGTTAAAGTGAATGTTCCTAAGGAAATTAGAACGTATTGTCCAAGATGTAAGGCACATCAAAATCATACAGTTACTCTGTATAAGGCTGGAAAGCGGAGAGCCTTAGCCAAAGGCGAGCGGCATCATGAACGGGAGAAAAAAGGCTATGGTGGACAGAAATACTCTCTTCAAAGAGAGTTTGCCAAAACGACTAAAAAACAAACTTTAAAACTGAAGTGTAAGGTCTGCGGTTACGTAAGACATAAAGAGGGTATCCGATTAAGAAAGCTGGTCATTGCATAAGATTGGGGGCAGCGCTGTGACTGAGTGGGAAAAGCTCATTCCAAAACCGAGAAGTAGTTTCCTCCGGGTGAAATGCCTGAAGTGTGGTAACGAACAAGTAATTTTCAGTAACGCCGTAAACAGAGTTAATTGTAGCGTTTGCGGAGCCGAACTTGTAGAACCTTCTGGTGGAAAAGCGATAATTAAGGGTGAAATAGTCGCGGTTTTTGAATAGGGAAGGGCATTGTGATGGCGGTTAGAAGACAGGAATGGCCGGAAGTCGGTGATTTAGTAATAGCCACTGTAGAAACTGTTACCGATTACGGTGCTTATGTGAGACTAGATGAATATGATAAAAGAGGGCTACTGCACATCTCTGAAATATCCTCTTCTTGGATTCGAAACATTCGTGATTTCGTTCGTGAAGGACAAAAGGTTGTTTTGAAAGTTTTACGGATGGACATAGAGAAAGGACATGTAGATTTGTCCCTTAGAAGAGTTACGAAGAGAGAGAGAATTGAAAAAATTATGTCTTGGAAGAGGGAAAGAAAGGCTGAAGCTTTACTTCGAAGCGTCGCTGAAAAAACTGGTCTATCGCTAGAAGAGGTTTATGAAAAAGCCGGAGCACTTGTGGAAAAGGAATATGGATTATACGAAGGCTTTGAAAGGGCTGTAAAGGAAGGAGTAGAAGTTTTAACAAAAATAGGTGTGTCAAAGGAATTCGCAGATGCTTTTGCTGAAGTTGCGAAAGAAAGGATACCTGTGTCGATGGTTAAGGTGAAAGGCATGGTTGAACTTCGTTGCATGAAGCCCGATGGAGTTAAAATTATTAAAGAAGCCTTTTTAAGTGCTAAAAAAGCTGAAAAGTCCCGAGACGTAAAGCTTCGCTTTTATGTTGTCGCTGCACCAAAATATTGCGTCGAGGTTCTGGCGGAAAATTATAAGCATGCAGAAGCTGTTCTGCAGAGAGTTACCCAAAATATCGTTTCAAACATTGTTAAGGCTGGTGGACAAGGCACCTTTAGAAGGGAAAAGTGATGGTTTGGCTTTTAAGAAAATGTGAGAAGTGTGGGAAATACACTTTAAAGAAGAATGAATGTCCGCATTGTGCTGGAAAAGTTCGAGTGCCACACCCACCCAAGTTTTCTCCTGATGATAAGTACCTCAGATATAGAATGGCTTTAAAGAGGGAGAGTTCAACAGAATGAAAGAGACTTTTATTAAAGAGCTTATAAAAACCGAGCTAAACAAGCCCATCTTAATTGAAGGGCTTCCGGGTTTGGGACTTGTTGGCAAAATTGCTGTGCGTTATCTAATTAGACAGTTGAAGGCTGAAAGGTTCGCCTACCTTTACTCTCCTCATTTCCCGTATTTTGTGCTTGTAAACAAGAAAGGAAGCGTTAGACTTCTGCGGGGAACGTTTTACTTATGGAAGAGCAAAAAGGGAAAAAATGACATCATCTTTTTTACAGGTGACAGTCAGGCACAGACAATTGAAGGGCAGTATGAAATTTCCGACCGTATACTGGATCTCGCTAAACAATATGATGTGGAGATGGTTGTCACGATAGGTGGTTACCGAATGGAGGCGAAGGACAAGCCTAAAGTTATCGCTGCAGCCACAAGCCCAGTTCTCTTAAACAAGGCTTTAAACGCTAGAGCCATGGTAAGTCCGATGGGAAGCCCTATTGTTGGCACAGCTGGTCTAATATTGGGTTTAGCTCGTTTCAAGAAAATTGATGCTCTTTGCCTTTTGGGTGAGACTCGTGGATATTTGCCGGACCCAAGGGCTGCTAAAAGCGTTTTAGAAGTGTTACTGGCGATTCTCAATTTGGATGTGGATTTAGTTGGTTTAGATGAAGAAATTGCTAAGGCGGAGAAGATGGTTACGCGGTTGCAGAAGATTGAGGAAAAAAGAGCCTTACAAGCCGAGGAAATACGGAAAGAAGAAGATAAGAAAATCACATACATTTCATAATAGTATCCTCTTTTTCTATAACTATTTTCAGCGAAGGCCTACGTCTTTTTTAAGTAGCCTTCTCTTGGTTCATAAATTGTTCCTTCGCGTAGTAATTGTCCTATAAGGCGTTCCGCTTCACCCCTTGAAATCTTGTACTTTGTTTCAAGTTCGTTTAAAAGCGCTGTTCTTTCGACAATTCCTGTTTCTTTTTCCATTTCCATTAGGGTTGATAGGACTGTTTGCAGCTTGTCTCTTATGCTTTTGGGTTTTCCAGTCATTATGATGTCTATGTCTATTTTATATGATGTTAGGTCTATTCCGACTTCTTCAAGAGACTTCTTCATTGCATTGATAGCTGCTTCCGCATCCTCTGCTAAAACTTCTTTTCTGAGGGCTGCACGTGCCCTTGATTCAGCTATGCGTACAAGGGATTCGAGTTGACGTGCTGTTATTGCAACTGGCGAGCCTTCTGCTTCGCTTACTGAACGCATCGCCAAATAGAAATCGTTGAGTCGTTGTAGCGCTTCGGTAGTTAAAACCGGTTTGATTCCTTTAGAATAACCTACGTATCTGCGTAGAAGCTCTAGGGATATTGGCGGTTCCACCGGACTTAAACCTTTTCTGTGAACTTCAAGGATGTGCTCCGACATTTTGCTATCTAATTCCTTGTTTGGCACATCCCTTAAAACGAAGATTAGGTCAAACCTTGAAAGTATTGTAACAGGCAATGATATGTTTTCAGCCACTGTTCGATGCGGTTCATATCTTCCTAAGGCAGGGTTAGCAGCTGCAAGTATGGCTGTTCTCGCATTAAGTGTTGCGACGATGCCGCCTTTTGCAACTGAAACTGTATGCTGCTCCATAGCCTCATGAATGGCAACCCTAT